>JANQFY010000158.1 GCA_028277585.1 Sedimentisphaerales bacterium | reverse complement strand
CCCAGGCCAAGACCAAACTCTGGCTGAGCCCCGCCGACGCCACAGAGGTGCGACTACTGACCAGCTACAGCATGACGGACGAGCACGGCGCCTTTACGTTCAACGGCAGCCCGCCGGGCGGCTACGCCATCCGCTGTCGCGATACGGGTAAACGTCGCGACTGGCTCAAGATCGCCACCGTGGAGGTCGGCGCCGGTGACGTGGACATGGGAACCATTCCGGCCGGCACGTCCACGTTGCTGCTGACCCTCGACGGCCCGCCGTCAGATGCACCGGATGCGATCGAGCGCGTCTTCCTGGCCGAACCAGGCCACACCTGGCCCAGGCCCGTGCGGATCGGCGAGGCGCCGGCAGCGCCCGGCGAGCCCTGGCGAATCCGCGATGTCGAACCCGGCGCGTACACGCTTCTCCTGGAGCGAGCCGACCGCCTGCATTGGCGCCGTGAAGTCACGCTGCAGGCTGGCCGGGAGGGATGGGACATCACAACGGAGGCCCCCCAGGCAACGGCTCAGATCTCTGGACAGATCCAGGGCCCTTGCGAAGGCACACTGACCTTCTGGCGCGAAGGCAAAGACCTCGCCGGCGCTCTGCATGCCGATTCCGACGGGCGTTTCACTATCGAGAACCTGCCCAGCGGCAAGTACGCGATCGGTCCCGGCATGGGCCTGCTCTACGATGTCCCCGCGCTCGTGGAATTCACGCTGGCTGACGGGGAACATGGGACTGTGGATCTGGACCTCAGCGATCCGGCGTATCGTCAGATGGCGTTTGTGATGGTGCAGGTCCTCGACGGAACGGGCCGAGCGCGGCGGGACGCGCATGTCGAATTCCAAGGCCCCTCGGGACGGATCGAACCCACCGCGTTCAAGGCGTCGGGCCATGCCTTCGTCGCAACCCCGGGCCCACACCGGTTGCACGTCGAAGTCCCCGGATGCCAGCGCATCGAGAGGGACGTTGTGCTGGAACCGATCTCCCCCACCAGCGCCATGCCGCAACACATCCAGATCTGCCTCGAACCACTGTAGAACTGATTCAGTGATATGAGCCCCTTCCGCACGCCAAATCCACCGATCCTCACGGAAAGAAACGTGTGGTATTGATCAGCAGGCTATTGAGACCACACGCATGGCTCTGGTATCATGAAATGCGTAGCGTGCGGATATGGGGACCTCCGAAAACAGTGGGCAGCTCAACGGGCTCTGAACAGTGGAGTGTGCAGGCGTTATGCGGAAACCACATGAACCAGGTTTAACGAAGGAGGAACGATGAGGCCTCTGACAATCACCGTCCTTCTCACCTGTCTGATGCTCACCGGCTGTGGCAGACAGTCTTCGCCGCCTCCCAAGACCCGCTCTGTGGAGACAATCCTCAAACAGGGTCCTGTCTCCGCATGGCGCATTCCTGTTCCTCACCAGAGCACGGGGCGTCTCGTCTGCCGATACATTGTGACAGGAGAGGACAAACCGAGAGAGTATCCGGTTGAAGGAGACTCATTCATTTTGACCACCGTAGACCAGGATGGGGTCCTGACCATTGTCCATTCGTATGGGACCGAAGCGATGTCCGCCTCGGTCACCTTCAAGGTCGAGCACCCTGCCCCTGGTGACGTACGCGTCGAAGGTCCGAACGCTATTGCAGCAGGGTCGAAAGAGCAGACGGTGTGGAAGAAGACCTGGGAATCACCCGAAACGCGGGAACTGGTATTCTCGGTGGAGTTGGTGGCTGATCTCGAAACGGGCGTATGATGAGACCGGTCGAACAGAATCGCCCAGGCGGAAAACCGGGCCCTCCCACAGGGCCGGTGCAGTTCATGAAGAGAGGAATGCGATGAGCAAGGTTCACGGCTGTTTTCTGCTGATCTTGTGGTTGGCTGCCCCCCCAACGACGGTGGCGACCGCCCAAGTCGACGTCAACGACATCGCGGAGGGGTACGTCAAACTGGTGCTGGAAGTGGGGCTGTACGACGCCGACTATGTCGACGCCTACTTCGGGCCGCCCGAGTGGGAGCCTGACGACAACGTCTGGCAAGAGGAATTACCCGCCGCCCGACTGCGTGCTCGAGCCGATGAACTCCTTGGGCAACTGACGAAGATAGACCACCGGAGAGCCAAAGGCATTGAGGCGCTGCGAAGAGACTATCTCAAGAAGCAACTGCGCAGCGTCCGGGGCAAGATCGATCTACTGGCGGACGTGAAGATGTCCTTCGATGAGGAGTCTCGAATTCTCTTCGACGCCGTCGCGCCGGCCTGGGACCCCGACCGCTACCAGAGCATTCTGGACGAACTCGACAAGCTCCTGCCCGGTGACGGTGACCTCTATTGGCGTTTCAACGAGTACCGCATCCAGTTCACCATACCGCGCGACAAGCTCGAAGACGTCCTCAAGAACGCAATCGCCGCTCATCGCGGCCCCGTGCAGAAGCGCATCGCACTGCCGGCCGACGAGGACGCTGAAATGGCGTTCGTCTTCGGTCGACCCTGGGCGGCCGCGCTGACCTACCAGGGTGACGGCTTCAGTCTGGTCGAGGTCAACTCCAGTGTCCCGTTCGGTGTCGCGGACGTCGTCCGCATCGCTCGGCATGAGATCTATCCGGGCCACCACACGCATCTGAGCCTGCTCGATCAGCGACTGGGCAAGGACCGAGGCTGGATGGAATTCTCAATTCTCCCCTTGTACAGCCCCCTGGCGCTGGTCTCCGAAGGGCTGGCGGAGTATGGCCATTACGACCTGTTCGACGACAAGGAGCGTCTGCGATTCGAACGGTCGGTGCTGTTGCCTCTGGTGGGCGTCGATCCGAATCAGGCCGAGGTCTACGACAGGATCATGCAACTCAAGAGCGCGCTGGACGGGGCCGTCGTCGAAGCGGCACGACGCTATCTTGACGGGAAGATGGACGCGGCTCAAACCGAAGAGTGGCTGCGCCGGTACTCCCTGGCGGGCCCGGGAGCGGAGATGGGATTGATGCAGTTCATCGAAGAACACCGCAGCTACATCATCAACTACACCGTCGGCCGCCAACTCGTGAAAGATTACATCGGCCGCCACGGGGGCGCGACCGATCCGGCCAAGCGTTGGGAAGTGTTCCAGACATTGCTGACGACCCCTCGGACTCCATCTGGCCTGGCGTCGGGTCGCTAGCAAGAGCTTGGCCCCCAGGGATTCAAATGGAGACCGGGCCGTGACGTTGTCACGGCCCGGTTCATATCCACTCCCACCTCAGATACGGATTACGACACTACTGCCCAGCCGACTGCGTGATGTTGATGTCGTCGATATACAGCATGCCGCTGCCGCCGGCAACCGGGTTGGCCCGGTCGCCCAGACCTATCGCCATCTTCTTGACGGAGGCGAGATTGACCCCAGCATCGCTGATCTCACTTAGCGGAATCGACCAGGCGGCCCACAGCGGATCGCGAATCGCGTCCGGATCCGGATGCGTTATGACCGCGGTGTTTCCGGAACTGTCCTCGACCATGATGTAGAAGGAATCCTGGCCGTTCGCGGAACTGCCCCGCAAATGGAGCGTCAGCGTATCGATGCCGTTGACCGTCCAGTCCTGAGCGACCTCCCACGTGCGAATGGTCTCGGAGTAGAACGGATCCTTGGTGTTGTCGTACTCCAAGGGCATGGACTGATAGCCGCTGTTGATGATCGTACGCTCGGTGAACGGCGGATTGATGTACCCGACCGTCGAGCCAGTCCCGTTACCCGGATTGCCCGGCTCGGGCGTGCTGAATCCCCAGCCGTCGATCCAGTTCTGGAAGATCCGGTCGGTCTCGTCGTCCGTGTACAGCTCGAAGTCATCCACCACGAGGAAGTCCGCGACCGTGAAGCTCCAGACCGAACCGGGCCAGGGACCGTTCGGATCCGTCTCGTTGACTTCATCCACACGCCAGTAGTAGGTCGTGTTCCATTCCAAGGCGCCAGGATGGAACACGCGGTCCTCCTGTTCCTGCCGTCCCTGATAGATCCCCGCCGTCGAGGTGTCCGCCTGAGCGACGGCATCGGCATCGGTGCCAAAGTAGACGTCATGCTGACCGGCATACTCGCCGGCGGCCCAACTGAGAATTGGGGTTTGCATCACGTTCTCGGCCTTGTTGTTCGGCAGTGGGCGACGGGCTCGCACGGGCATGGACAGCGCGCCCTGAGGGATGAGCTGACGCGGCGTGGAGGGGCTCTCCCAATACAACTCGACCACCGCGCCGCCGGTGTTCTCAAAGTACCACATCTCGATGTTGTAGCGCTGGCCGGCCACCAGATCGATCGGCTTGCTGGAATCGAACGTCGCTCCGTGGAGGGTCCAGTTGCTGAGCAATAACTGACCGTCGACCCACAACTTCAGACCATCATCGGTCCGAGTCACGAAGGTGTAGGGCTCGGAGAAGGCGACCTCCATTTCACCCTGCCATTTGATCGAGAACCGATCGGAACCGAGGCCGTCCACCGGATCGGTCTCGAAGTTGTTGTTGATCTGCCCATCGATGCGGGTCAGCAGAAGCTCTGACGGGTCGAAGGCCTTCTCGGCGGGCGTGGGAGGCACGTTGACGGTGTACTGATAGTATTCGGCCTTCAAGCCACCACCCTGCCCGGCGGTCGTGAGTTGCCAGAGCGGACCGGCGTGCTTCGTGACACCATCCGCTTCGTACCCATCCAGGCGCCAGTAGTAGGTCGTATCTTCGGCCAGCGGGCCAGGATCGTACGAAGTCGTCAGCAGCAAACCCTTGAATGTGTCATCCGTGCCGTTTGTCACCGCGTCGGCGTCCGTCCCCCAATAGAGATCGTAGAGCACCGTGTCGCGACCGGCCGACCAACTGAGATCCACTTCCGTATCGACCCAGCGGGCGCCGGTGGGCGGCAAGGGCGTGTGAGGCGCCAGCGCCACCGTCGTGAAGCTCCAGACCGCGCCGGTGTGCACCGTGGCGCCGTCGGCCTCGACCTCGTCGATACGCCAGTAATAGGTCGTCCCAGGCGCCAGCTCACCGACCGCGAAGTTCGGATCGGCCTGGCGCCCCTGATACTCATCCGGCCCGGGCGTGGGATTCGTGCCGAAGTAGACATCGTGCGTGGCGGCGGTATCGCCCGGCGCCCAAGAGACGAGAGCCGGGGTCACATTCACGGCTTCATTGGCGGGAACCGGATCGGTGGCGGTTTCGCCGAAGATGCGGATGTGCAACATCGGGGCGCCGGTCGGGAGCGAATAGGACTCGGCCGTACGGATGCCCTGAGAAGGGTTATCGGGATCGTCGCTGATGATGAACACCATGGCGTTGCCCGGCTCCCAGCCGTCCTGAGCAATCAATTCTTCGATCAGAGCGCTGATGTCCGTACTCGCCTGGTCCGGGCCCTGGACGCCGACCTCCATCCATTCGGGAACGCTCCACAGGACCTTGCCGCTCGTTCGTGGTCGGTTCGAAACATTGTTCAGGTCTTCGCTGAACGTTACGGGGTTGGGGGTTAGTTCGCCTTCGATCACGAGGTTGACCGGCAAGTCGCCGCTCTTGGTCTCGTCCACCTCAAACTGAATCCAGGCCTCCAGGATCACCGCGTCGCTCGGGATGTCCAGATCGGTGAAACGCAGACCAATGATCTGTACGCCCCCGTCATTGACCAGCTCCAGGTCACTGCTGCCCACATCCATCTGCCCGGAACCGGCGTTCTGCTCAACATCATCGGACCCCACCGCGATGCGGCGCTCGATCACCAGCGATCCGAACGCCGCTTGGGTGACCAACAAGCTTAGGATCAAGATACCGCACATCAGAACCATCGTCTTCTTCAACATGGAATCATCCTCTCATCCAGGTAATCAAGTTGACTGACAGCATACTGATACAGAACAATCGCCACCAAGACCCGGCGTGCAGCGAAGCCCGCCAGATCCGTGCCTCCTATCCACATTCTTTGAACTTCACCTCCCTTCCGCTTGCTCCCCCCTGCGAATTCAACTGTCTGATGAACGCCAGCAACGACACATGTCGCTTGACCCAGGACACCCATTCCGGCGGATTATAGAGCGATCCCAATCCGACGCAAGGCGGCAACCCAATTCTAACGAAGCGCAATCTCTCCCCTAACAACACGCGCCGTTTGTCCCAATCCAGGCGTGCTGCAGCGCCCCCTGAAACATCGTTCGCGATCTCAGTTGTTTCGCCAACGTGAGTGGGCGGGCCCTCTCTAGTCCCCAGGCGGCCTGTCTCGGAGACTTCAGTATAACGCTACGAATCAGACCATGCGGCCTCCTATCTTCCCAGCGGCCTTTTCTTGACACCCGTGAAGGTAATCTTGACGGGTCGAATCGTGCCGTCTTCGTTGAAATACATCCGGTCGATGCACGTCTCGCGATGATTGCCGTTCTTGGTGTGCAAAGGTCGGCGGTGGTAGACGATGTACCAGTCGTCGGCCTCGGGTATCTTGATCACGGAATGGTGCCCGGCCCCGGTGGCGACGGTGGGATCCTGTTTCAGTATCTTGCCGATGCGGCTGAAGGGCCCGAGCGGAGAGTCGGCGATAGCGTATGCGACACTGTAATCGGGCCCTCCCCAGCCGCCTTCGGACCACATCAGGTAGTACTTACCGGAGCGTTTGAAGACGAACGGTCCTTCCACATAGTGCTCCGGCGTGATCTCCTTGAACGTCTCGCCGTCGGGAAACGGCCGCAGGCTCAACAGATCCGGGCTGAGCTTAACGATATTGCAGTGACGCCAGCCACCGTAGTACATGTAGAACTGCCCGTCGTCGTCACGGAACACGAACTGGTCGATCGGTTGGGCGCCGTTGTGGAACTTGCTGATGAGCGGTTTGCCCAGAGCGTCGATGAAGGGCCCGGCCGGATGGGACGCCACCGCCACGCCGATGCCCCCATACTCTCGATCGCTCTGGATGTCGTTGGCGCCGAAGAACAGATAGTACTTATCGTTGGCTCTGATGATCGCCGGCGCCCAGATGGAATAGGACGCCCACTTGACATTCTTGATATCCAGAACGTGGGAGTGCTTCGTCCACGTCACCAGGTCCTTGGAGGAGAAGGCATTGAAGAGTGTTTGCTTGAGATACTGGGGATTGATGGTGTTCTTCTGCACGGCTCGTTGCCGCGGCGTGAACTCCAGCGAACGGTCCGGCGTTCCATAGTCATCGGAATACGTGGGGTAGATCCAATACTCGTCATCGAAGATGATCCCCTCCGGATCGGCGTACCAGCCCTCGAAGACAGGATTGCCCGAGAAGCCCTGCCTCTTCAACTCGGTATTGATCCTCTGAGCCAACGCCGTCCCAGTGAGATAGAGACACAAGGCGCTTGCAACCAAGACATGGGTTCTCTTGTCATTCACTAAACTACACTCCTCAAGAAGATGTCACGTGCGCGGGAATCGGTCACCACTCCAGCATACGGCCCTGCTCCACGGGGGCAATCCCTTTCGGTCAGTCGGTCAGGCTCGTGGGAAGAACGTCTCGGTTACTGAGGATCTTCTCGATGGCGTCGTGGAAATCGCACAACCCGAAAGGCTTCCTCAGAAGCGGCAAGCCGTTCTCGTGAAGGTAGCCCTCGGCTTCGGAGGTCAATTCGCTCGAACAGAAGAGGAACCGCCGCACCAATCGCTCGTCATACTCCACGGCCCGTTGATAGAACTCGAGGCCGTCCATGTCCGGCATTCGGATATCGGATATGACGCCGTCGTGGAAATGCTCCTTCAAACGCTCCAGTCCCTCCTGCGCACCTGCGGCCGTATCGACCGCCCCCCGACGCGCGAGCAAGGACGCCATCAATCGACGCAACGGCGCATGGTCGTCGACCACCAGGAAGCGCGGCTCCCCCACCGACGGAAGCGTGCAGACATCGATCGAAGGTCTCTGCTCTCTGGGCAAATTCTCGATGAACCTCTGGATGCGCAGCAGATGCCCCTGAATCTCGCCGGTCATGTGCTCGCCTTCGCGGCCCGCCCGCCGGTATTCCTCCGCCACGTAGAGAAACACGGGGTTCAACTCGGACGACTCGGCCCGGGCGACATACTCCATGATCCGCTTCCGGGGAATGTCGGCTTTGACCAGCAGTCTTTCGAACCGCCCGAAAAGCTCTTCAACGTGCCTTCGTGTATCCTCGTCGAGCACGACGCGGAGAGCCGGAGCCTCCTGGCCGCTGCGAAGACAGTCCCACGCCCGCGTCATGAACTCGGCGTGCCCCCTCTCGTCTTCGACCAACCGGTTGAGGAACGCCGAGAGCGCCGCATCGTGACAACAGACCTTGGCCGCTGCCGCATACAACTGACCGATCCGTTCTTCGGTGTGCCGAAGCCAATCGATGATATCCTGCGCATCTGTGAGTGCCGAAGTCGCCATGGTCTTGCCTCCTGCTGAACCCGATCCTCATCGTGACAAGTCACGGCAGAAGCATCAGGTCGTCCGTCCTTGACTCAGCAGCGTGCTCACGGTCAGGGCAATGTGCTTCGTGGCATTCCACGCTACCAGACGAACCCGGCCGTGTCAACAACAGACCGAGGGCGACCGCGATCGATCCAGCGCAATCTCACGACCCGTGTTCGGAACGGTGCAGTTGGTCGTGCCCTGTCTTCAGGAGTTGGCTCAGTTCCGCACGCGTCGTCTTGAAGTCGTCCATATCGGCGAGATTGCGATACTCCTGCGGATCGCTGGCATGGTCGAACAATTCGGCCGCCAGCACCTCGCCGCTCCGGGTCCACTCGTTGTAGCGCCAGCGCTTCGTTCGGACGGATCGCCCGGAGATGGCGCCGCGCTGGACCTGAGTGAACGCGGCTTTCTTCCATGGCCTGTCCGGTTCGCCGAGCAGAGGGCGAAAGCTGACGCCTTCAAGGTTCGCCGGCGGTTTCAGGCCGCACAGATCCGCCAGCGTCGGGTACAGATCAACCAACTCCACGAACTGATCGCAGCGTACATTCGCTCGGGTCTCGCCCTCGGCGACGATGATCATGGGGACGCGGGCCGAGTCCTCCATCAGAACCGCCTTGTTCCACCAGTCGTATTCGCCCAGGTTGTATCCATGATCGCCTACGAAGAGCACGATCGTGTCCTTCCAGAGATCTTGCCGATCCATCTCATCCAGGACCTTGCCAATCTGCGCGTCGGTGAAGGACACGCCGGCGTAGTACGAACGCAGGAACTCCCGCTGGTCCTGCAACGAGAACTCCTGGAAGACCGCCGCCCAGGAACTTCCGATCATGTACGGCTCCTTGGGCGACCGATTGCCCGGCATCACAGGCGGCATCAGGCTTTCCAGCGGATACATGTCGAAGTACTTCTTCGGCGCCTCAAACGGATCGTGTGGCTTGTGAAAACCGAGCGCCATGAAGGACGGCTTGTCCCGGCGTTGCTTGAGGAGCTCCACCGCCCGGGCGGCCATCTGCCCGTCCGGCTGATCCTCGTCGGTCCCTTCGGCGGCCAGCCAGCGGCACCACTTGATACGACCGTCCGTCATGTTGCGACTCTCGCCGCATTTGCCCGTCGGGGTCTGGGCGAAATCCAGGTTCACGTCCCACGCCTCGTGGTCGTCATGTCCCTTCCTGCCATGGAAGATCTTGCCCATGCCAATCGTGGTGTAGCCGTTGTCTCTGAACAAGCGCGGCAGCGTGGTCTGATCGCCAACGTGCGTGTTCCAGGGAACGCGGTTGTCCAGAATCCTGGTCGTGTCCGGCCGCAACCCGGTCAGAAAGGATGAGCGACTGGGATTGCACACGGGATACTGACAGTACGCCCGGTCGAAGATCAAACCCCGACGCGCCAGCCGGTCCAGATTCGGCGTCCGCACCAGTGGATTCCCATAGCAGCCCATGACGTTCTTGAGGTCTTCGACAATGATGAACAGGACGTTCTTACCATGCCGATTGGAACCTCCCCCGCCGGCTCCGCCCACAGAAGTAGAAGACAAGAACCCTACGCCAATCCCACCCAACGAAACCTTGATGAACTCCCGACGATTCGCTTGCATTGCGCCATCCCCTGCTGGTGAACACCTTCAGATTACGGACGGCAACCAGTATACACTGAAGTCCCAGGGACGCAAAACTACAGATATCAGGTGATTCCTCCGCCTCAGAAGAGGAGCCGCGAGTCCACTTGCCTCGCAGCGCTAATCTGCTCCCGATCTGCCTCGGTGTCGATGAAGGATTCCGTCGACGACCTTGTCGTGATCCGGTTTCCGCTGGTACTCCATGTCACAGTACCATAGGTCCGGAATCAGTTCTCGGTCACCATAGTGGAAGCTCGCTGAGCCCTCTCCGTACCCATCGGGATACGCGATCGCGCTGATGTTGCTCAATCCTGCGGCCATGCCTACCACCACACGCCCATCCGCGTGGATTCTGAGGAGCGACGGTCGAAGCTCACGGATCACCTCGGGAAGTTCAAACGCCGGGTCCCAGCGATCGCCATGTCTCGCGTATCGGCCTGGAGCCAATTCGCCGGCAGCAACCTGTCGTGAGAGTTCCTGACAAGCGCTCAGTAAGGCCGCATGATCGGTTTTGCCTAGCAATCGGACCCTGCTCTCTTGTACGCTGCGAAACACTCGCAAAATCCCGAAGAAGTTCATCACGAAGGGAGCGAGAACAGCAGCGGCCGCCACCACCACGACAACAATGATGATGCGGTCCCGACGTGATTTCTTGACCTTGTCCATGACAGCAACTCCTACAAAGCTCCCGGCACTGCCTCCCAGAGACAGCCCTAGTTTCCACCACAGCCTCACCACACAACGGGGTCGCCCTCGTTCAGAGACAGGCATCCCCACTGGTCCTCATCGTCCGGGCGGAGCAGGTAGATGCCGCCTCCTGAGCCGAGACGGTCGAAAGCAACAAGATGACCGAGAACAATACGATGACGCGCATTCAGATTCCTCCCTCTCAACCGGACACCATCTTCTCCCGGAAGATCACAGAGTCCGATCTACTTCCCACGCCGCTCATGGCGTCCCTCCGCCATTCTGATGGGTGTTCACCTGGAAGGCTCGCCTTCAGTATCCGATCTCAAGATGGGCGGCTACGGAGAATGCCAAGCCCACCGCCGCAAAGAAGGTCAACAAGGCCCCCAGCGCTAGCAGGAAGTAGAGGCAGACTTTGATAGTCTTCGATACGGGCCTCGCCACCAAACGCCTGTATCTCCTTGATACGATCAGTGACACAAGGAGAAGGCTACCCATCGTGCCGAAACTCCGTGCCGATCGGAAAACGAGGTTAAGATCCTCGTCGCCACGGCAAGGGCCGAAAGGTTCCACTATGGCTATCAGTACGGCGTATCCGAGATACCAGAAGCAAAGGGGCCATGCCACACGCCAAGTCACCCGCAATCTCGCTGGAACCGACGATTTCGCCTCCCCGCTTGGTGGCTGCCCTTGTGGCAAACCATCGGGCGTCATGTCGGCAGTAGACCCCATCGCTTCTTCTCCATCGCGCCCAGCGCGAATCATCCCGAATTCGATGGGCCTATTCTAGGCCAATTGCGGCCGGCGTGTCAAACTGATGTCCGCCCGGGAGAGACCGACGCGGCCCCCCTTCTCCCAGAGGGTGAACAACGGAAGAAGTGGTGAGGCGGGCGAGATTTCTCTTGACGCCGCAAGATCATTTTTGTACTATAAACACCGAACATCACAGGTAGATTCGAAAATGACAGATCATCCGTTTGGCCGACCGATCTGACCCGCACGGGGGCCACCGTCGCTTGGCGAGACGAAGGTAGCGAGGCATGCCCGGCACAAAGGAGCAACTGAAATGGCCCCGTTCATGCGAAACAAAGCCAATTCCCCCCGTTTCCAGGCTGAAAATGGGGATCGAGGTCGAAAACGAAGCCAAACAAACCCAATTGGGCCGGGACGGCGCCCGACCGCGGACAGTTCGAGAAGCGAAATGCGAAACAAAGCCAATTTCCGCGTTTTCAGCCCCGAAAACGCGGATCGGCGGAGAAAAACAAACCCAATTCGCCCAACGGGCGTAGGGTCATTGGTTTGGGATCGGCCATGCGTGTCAATCCGCAATCCGAAATCTGCAATCCGCAATGGACGGCTGGGGCCGATTCCGATAGAGTCTGGAGCCTATGAATAAGCACTTGCAGAGTTACAGGCCGCGATTGTTGGCGTTCGAGGTGACGCGGCGGTGCCGATTCAATTGCCGGCATTGCCGGGCCGACGCCGAACGAGCGGCCCAGAACGACGAACTGAGCACCGAGCAGTGGAAGAGAATCATGGACTCGGTCGCCGCCTACGAGAAATGCGTCATCATCCTGACCGGCGGCGAACCGACCGAGCGCGAGGATATACTCGAACTGGCCCGGTACGGCAGAGAGCAGGGCCTGCGGGTGGTGATGGCGACCTGCGGCTACGCGATCGATGAGGCCGCCCTGACCCGACTCCACGAAGCGGGCGTGCTGGCGATTTCCTACTCGCTCGACGGGGCGACCGCCCAGACCCACGACGCCTTCCGCCGCACGCCGGGCGCGTTCGACACCGTCATCAAGGCCGCGAAAGCCACGCGGAAGGCGGGCATCCGCTTCCAGATCAACACGACCATTACCCGCACCAATCTCGCCGAGATACCCGCGATTGCGGAACTGGCCCGCCAGCTCGGCGCGGCGGTCTTCAACCCGTTCATTCTAGTGCCCACCGGTCGGGGCGACGAAATCCGGGAAGAGATCCTCGAGCCCGATCAATACGCTCAACTGCTCAGTGAACTGCTCGACCTGCGCGGCACGCTGCCGATCGATATGCGCGTGACATGCGGGCCGCAGTACGCCCGCGCCTACCGTGAAGCGAACCTGCAAGAGCCGCGCGTGCACATCAGCGGCTGCATGGGCGGTCGAGGGTTCGGGTTCATCAGCCATCGCGGCGACGTGCAGACCTGTGGGTTCCTCGACATCACCGCAGGCAACCTCGTCGAGAACGGCTTCGACTTCGCCGCGATCTGGGATAAGTCGACGTTCCTCGGCGAGATTCGCGACGTGACATCCTACAAGGGCAAGTGCGGCGAATGCGCCTATGTGCGAGTCTGCGGCGGCTGCCGAGCCCGCGCCTACACCATGACGGGCGACTACCTGGCCGAAGATCCGGTCTGCTGGTACGAGCGCCGGGAGAAGAAATGACCCTACCCCTGACCGACTTCCAGAAACGGCTGTGCAATCGCCTGCAGCGCGGCCTGCCGCTCTGTCCCGAGCCATTCGTCGAGATCGCCCGGGACATCGACAGCCGCGAGACCGACGTATTGACTGAGACCCAACGTCTGAAAGAGGTGGGTATCATCCGCCGCTTGGCCGCCGTTGTGAACCACCGCGCCCTGGGCTTCAGCAGCACGCTCGTGACCGCTCGCGTCCCGGAGGAGCAGTTGTCCCAGGTCGGCGCCGCGGTCAACGCCCTGCCGGGGGTGTCGCACAACTACCTGCGCCAACACCGCTTCAACATGTGGTTCACGCTCCAGGAGACGTCACCCGCCCAGGTGCAGGCGACCCTGAGCGAGCTCGGGTCGAAGTTCGGCATCGAGTTCCACAGCCTGCCCGTGACACGGATCTTCAAGCTCGACGTGCGTTTCGACGCCGAGAGCGACGACGAGGTCCTGCTCCAGGACGTCGAGCGCGTCCCGAAAGCCGAGGCGGTTGAACTGGACGAGGCGCACCGGCGCGTGCTGGCCGCCCTGCAGAGAGGATTGAACGTGACAACTCGCCCCTTCGATGCCCTCGTTCCCAAGGGGATGGAGTTGGAGACGATGTTCGCCCTGCTAGACGAACTGCTGCACCGCGGCGTCGTGCGCCGGCTGGCGGCCGTGCTGAACCATCACAAACTCGGCTTCACCGCCAATATCATGTTCGCCGGCCAGGTTCCTGAAGCTCGCATTGCTGAGGCCGGACGCTGGCTCGCCCACTCGGGCACTGTCAGTCACTGCTACGAACGCGAGACGTTCGAGGGCTGGCCCTACAACCTCTTCGCGATGCTTCACGGCCGCACCATGGCCCAGATCCAGCGCACCCTCGACCACTTCGGCGACACGGGCCACATCCAGTCCTTCGAACTGCTCCCCACGCAAGCCGAACTGAAGAAGAAACCAATCCGCCACAGCTTCCTGTAGATACGGCACGAGACGAACGACGAGCGATCCGGGTGTCACACAAAGGAATCGACAACCAGTTCTGTCACTCGCTCCTCATGGAGAAGTCTATCTCGCGAAACATCTCGCGCACTCGTGAATCCTGCACGGATTCGGCCGAGAGTAGCTTTCGCCGGATGCTCGCTTCCAGCACGGGGGGCGCCTTCTCGTACACGGCAATCTTGACTCGCAGGATGCTTCGGATGAAGTCCACTTCCTCTTTCGACGGATCCTTCGCCAGTACGGACAGCGCTGCATCGACGAAGTGCCAATGCGACTTCCTGGAGAGCAGATTCAGGTAGATGAGGACTCCGCTCGGCGAAGTCCGATGCAGAACGTCCTCCAACTCGAGGATCTGCTCGACGGTGCATATCTTTGACAACTGAGCATGGACCAACCCCCTGAATCGTCTGTTCTCCTCAAGCAAACGTTCCAGCCCCACCTGATGCAGGCGATTCGGGTCGATACGGCAGATGGCTTGGAGACACAGGAATCTGACGTCGCGACTCTCGGAGCGCAGCGCTTCCACGAAACGATCAAAATCTGATCTCTTGGCGAAATCAGCTATGTAGTAGAACGTCTCGTCCGTCCTCTGCTTGTATAGGTCGTAGGCGTCGACCCCGTATACTCGCTGCAGATGGAACTGCGCCAGCCTCCGAATAGACCGATTCCTGTCCATGCAGAAACTGATGAGTTCCTCACGGAGAGAATCGGAAGCACGCTCAATCCGAGCCTGCAAATACCGCCGTCTGACGCGGATCGCCTTGTCCCGTCGAAGACGGTCCATGTCGGGCACAGACAGGTTTTCGAATCCGATCATATCGAGAGCAAGCAGCCGGTTGAACGGGTCCCGATCCTGCAGCGCCCACCGGCCAAGCTTCTCGTTTCCAAGAAGGGCCAGGCGATATACGTGACGCCGAAACTTGGGGTTGAGCGAATAGAACTGAGAGCGATCGACAGCCATCGTTCTGTCCAGGAGCCAACGATCGATCACAGCCATGATCGGATCATCGCGCAAGTTCTCCTTCCGACTCAAATGGAGAATCAGCTTCTGCTGAGCGTGAACGGCTCCGAAGGGAAGTTCGTCAAGATGCTCGCGAACCCACGCCCTGGCAACATCCTGGATGCCGGGAACCCAGTCGCCCAGCCGCAAGAGTATTCTGTTCTCGTCACCGGGCTGGAAGTTGGCGATCAGGTACTTCAAACACCGTTCCCGCACATACCCACAGTAATCCACCGATCCGATCCAGTTGACCAGTCGCAAATTGGCACGGCCCAATGGACGCTTGTAGGAGTCAAAACCAAAGGTGCGCCGCGTGAAGTCCTCCTTCAGGTCGTCGAATCCAAGCGTCATCATCTCGGCGACAAGACCACTGGGGTGGAGCTTAGGAAAGCGTTTGCCGAAGAAGTGTCTGATGAAACGAATCATGGTCCTCACCCAGCCGTCTGTACCAGAATCATACGCTCTACCCGCAACCTCAAGGAAGGTATCACACACCGATTGTAACCTCGGAGAAGGTGTACGTCAATTGAGAGCATGGCAGGGGAACGCGGTGGCCGAGACACATTTCAGCGCCGATATACGAGTCGACCATCGAGATACGTGCGGAGGACCTGAGTCGTCTTGACGGCGTCGACTGGGCAGGTGAGCAGGTCGGTGTCCAGCACGATGAAGTCGGCACACTTGCCCACCTCGAGCGAACCGGCATGCTCGTCCTGGAACAGGGCCCGCGCGGCGTTGATCGTGTAGAGACGGATCGCCTGCTCGCGGTCGAGCGCCTCCTCCGGATGGAGCTGCCCGTCATACCAGCGCGCCCGGCGGGTCAGTGTGGTCCACATCCCGAGGAAAGGATCGTACGGATTGATCGAGCGACTCGGGCCGATCTTCTGCATGTGGTCCGAACCGCCCGCGACGACGGCGCCGGCCTGAAAGAGGCTCCGCAACGGCTGGAAGTAGCGCAGCCGCTCGTAGCCGAAATGGCCCGCGAGCGTCCGCGTGTCCAGATAAAGCCAGGCGGGCTGCACCAGCGGAATCACGCCCAGCGCAACGGCCTGGTCCACCGCCTCGCGACTCATGAAGTTGGCGTGCGTAATACAGTGGCGTCTAGGCCGGATCGGCATCGTGGCGATCAGTTCTTCGTAGACATCGAGCAACGTGTGAACGGCGCCGTCCCCGACCGAATGAGCAGTGAACTGGAGCCCGCACTCGGTGGCGGTGCGTACGATCGGCAAGAGACGGTCCTTGGGAATGAACAGAACGCCGCGATAGGTGGGATCGTCAATCGCGTAGATGTCACTGACGCCCCAGGGCTTCCGCATGTAGGCGCTGCCCGTCAGCATGCCGCCGTCGAGGAACGTCTTGATTCCGATGATGCGAAGCATGGGCCCGCCTTGACACAACGGGTCGCGTGACACGGCGCGGATGCGTTCCTGGATTTCCTCGATGGGACCGATGGTGCCGATATAGTATTGCGCCGCAACGCGAACGGTCAGTTCGCCTTCGTCCAACAACTTCCGAAAGAGCTTCAGATGCGCCGGCCGGGTCGAGCCGTCACCGATGCCGGTGATGCCCACGCTGTTGTAGTCACCAAACAGGGCGCGTAAGCGCTCGTAGCGATCGCGATCGGTCGGCGCGGCGCCGGAAGCTTTGCTCTTGATGTAGCGGTTGCAGCTGCGCAAGATTCCGGTCGGCTCCCCCGTCCCTGGGTCCTTCTCGATATGCCCCGGGCCGCCATCGGTGACGCGGAAATCGCGGTCGATCCCGCTGAGCTTCAGCGCCAGCGTGTTCAGAGAAGCATCGGGCCCCGTACGAAAGACGACCGGGTTCTTCGGCGCAGCGCGGTCGAGTTCCTCCCGGCTCGGATAGCGCTGCTCCCGCAGTCGGGTGATGAAGACCTGCTGAACGACGATCCATTGGCCGTCCTCCAGCGTCTCGGCCCGACCTTTGATGTAGTCCAGCACATCGGCCACCGAATCCATCTGAGGAATCAGGTGGTCGAACTCGGTCAACGAGGCGCTACAAGGGTGAACGTGCGAATCGATCAGTCCGGGCAGGACCATCTTGCCGCCGAGATCGAGCACCTCGGTGCCGGCACCTTTCCGTTTCAGGATGTCCCGATCCGCGCCGACCGCCACGATGCGGTTGCCCTCGACGGCCATCGCCTGATGAATGGAGAACTCCGAATCGACCGTGACGATCTTGCCGTTGTGAAGGATCAGATCCGCCTCGGCCAGGGGCTCGAAACATACCATGACGGCGACGAGCAGAACGTATGTTTGAATTGAATTCATGAACGGATTGAACCTAAGAACCCTACCGATGACAACCCTTTTGTCCAGAATCGCATCCGGAGCGGTTTTTTTGCGGTCCCGTGGCATTTTTGTGCGCACTTTCGGGCGGGCTGTGTATCTATAGGGTGTCACTGATCAGTGAGTAGGCCTACAGGTTGGTTGACCGAACGTTGGAACGTGAAACGGAAGCACAAATTGTTGAATCCGCTCGCCGGGGCGACGCCGCGTCCTTCGGGGCGCTCTATGAGCGCCATTACGCGACGATGGTCTGGCTGGCCTACTCGATTCTTCTGGACCGAAACCAAGCCGAAGACGCCGCACAACAGGCGTTCGTCAAGGCTTGTGAGAAACTGAGCGATTTGAAGCGTGCCGATCGGTTCCGGCCGTGGCTGGCGCGCATCTGCCGGAACGAAGCCCATCAGTTGATTCGCGATCGCCACCGGTCCGCCCCGCCGCCGTCGACGAATACGACCTATGTCGATCCGTCGCGGTCGGAAGGCCCGGACCTGGACCTGGTCAAGGCGGCGGTCGATCAACTGGCGCCGATGTACCGGGAGATCGTCGTCCTGCATTACTACAACGGCATGGACTACCGACAGATCGCTGCGACGCTGGGCATCGCGGGCCATTCGGTCCGCGGCCGACTCTTTCGCGCCAGAAGGCAGATCGAACGGACGCTCAAGAGAAACGGGTATCCTGAAGGACAGCTATCATGAAACGTCCCGAACAGGCCAATTGGCTGGACGACGCCATTGCCCATACGGTTCCGGGCGAACCGCCCAGGCCGGACTTCGCCGCCTGGCAAAGCGCCCACGGCGGAGCCCTGGCGTCACTGGCCCGGCGAGCACAGCGGAGAACTCAGTCACCTCCGGGGATCCCCCGAGTGATTGAGTTCGGGAGACAGATCATGAGAAGCCCCCTTGCCAAACTGGCTGTTGCAGCCGCCCTGGTCGTCGGCATTTTCATCCTGGTCAGCCATTTAACCGGTCGCGAGGCGCCACAGCCGGCGCCGGGACCGACTGCCGCGGAAGACAGGCCGGTCGTTGAACTAGAAGATGCAGCAGATCCCACCCAAGAGGAACTGGCCCTGGCTCGGAGTCTGTACGAGCAAGGCGATATCGCAGGGCTGGTCTCCCTGCTCCAGAGCGGCACTGATAAAACCAAGATCAAGGTCGCGCAATACCTGGGCGAAATCGGCAACGGCTCCGCCATAGCTGCGCTCCAGTCCCTGGCCGCCCAGTGGCAAGGCGCTCCCGACGCCAATCCCTTCCGAAAGGCCATCGACGCCATCCAGGAGCGACTCGGTGAGACAGAGCCGGAACAGACGGAGACCGCCGAGCCCAACGCGCCGGCTGCCGAGCCCAGCGTCCTTGCGACCGAACCATCGACTCCGAAAGAGTCCGTCACCGGCATAGCTGGCATAGTGTTGGACAAGCTAACGCAGAAACCTATCGCCGGCGCGGCGGTCGGGTATCGGCTGTCTGATCCCAATGCGACGGCCCATACCGATGAAGCCGGGCGATTCGTGCTGACGGGATTGCGGGCCTTCGAACGACGTTACATCTCCGTCATTGCGCAGGATTACATCTCGCGGCGGATCGTTACCCGCGTCGTTGGGGACCAGCTTACCGAAGGTCTCCTGATTGAACTGGATCGTGCTTCGCGGGTTGCGGGAAAAGTCACAGATCCCGGGGGCCATCCTATCGCAGGGGCGACGGTCAAGACGTTTCACTTCACGAATCGTCCCGTCGTCACGGGCCCGGACGGCAACTTCGAAATCGACGGCCTCAGCCCGGTGGTGGACAGCTACTCTCTACACGCCACGCACCCGAATTACCCCGCCGTGTCCTTGCGGTTTTCGCCGGGCGCTGCGGGTCTAACGGTATATCAAGATGTGATACTCACGCCGGGCGCCGATGTCTTCGGGCGCGTGACGGACCCCAACGGCCAGCCGCTGGCGGGGGTCACGGTCGGCAACACCGCCTCCCGCTCCATGTGGAACTGCATCACGACCACCACCGACGCCCAGGGCCACTATCGCCTGAAGAATGCCGACCTGGGTGGACTGATCCTCTGGGCAGTTCATTCGAACCATGCCTTGCACGTCCAGCAGAGAATGCTTGGAGAAGGCACGAGCGAAGAACAAATCGATATCCAGCTTGACGCGGGTATACCGCTGCATGGACGAATCGTCGATGATGCGGGCGAACCGGTGCCAGGCGTGAACTTGGTGATCCATGCGTACAATGGCGTTTCCAACCTCGACAACAAGCGGTACACCAGCAACGCGGAGGGGTGGTTCACAATCCCCCATGCGCCACGTGAAGGCGACCTCACACTGAATCCCTTTGGCGGGGGCATTTCGGGCAAACTCCAGGAATTCGAACTGGGCCAAGCCGAGTATGCCGTCCTGGTCCGGCGGGCGGGCCGCATCTATGGGAAGGTTCTCGCAGAAGCGACGGATGACCCGATCACAGAGTTCACCGTCAAGATGACAGCCACCGAGGTGGGCGAACGAACGTACGGTTACGCCGCCATGTGGAATCGTGAGGGGGTCACGTTCAAGTCATCCAAGGGACACTTCGACACCGGTCGAGAGGATGTCCCAGTCGGCGCCGGGTTCAAGATGACGGTTTTCGCCCAGGGGTATGACGCCCTGGTGCTGGACCCCGTAACGGTGCAGCCCATAGCACCGGACCCGAATCGCACAGTGTTCCGCCTCAGAACAGCGACCCTGACGGCGGGCGTCGTGGTCGATGCGGAGGGCAATCCCATCGAGGACGCGACGATCGCGGTATACGCCAAGAGCGAGCGTTGGGAACCGGGGCATTGGCGGAAGTTCGCAACCGACGCAGCGGGCGTGTTCGTCATCTCCGGCGTAAGCGACGATCAAGAGTATCTCTACATAACCGCGTCGGGTTTTGCACCGCACGCGGGCCTACGAAGTGAGTTGGGCAGCGCCGACGGCACGCCGGCCCGAATCGCCCTCGCCGCGGCTGCCCGCGCGTTCGGGGTCGTCCTCAACGAGCAGGGACAGCCGAGACCCGGCATGCGGGTGGAGGTGTCAAAGACCCGCGACGATAACGACAAGTTGTTGTACGACCGCTACCCCGTCGTCAGCCGGAGCACGACAACTGACAAAAACGGGTACTACGAGTTGTTGGAACTGCCGGTGGGCCGGTGTATGGTATACCTCAAGTCGTCGTCTGGAGAGGACCGGGGCAGCAAACGGGCGACGTTCTCGCCTGGACAAGCCACGCAGGTGGATTTCGGAGGCGAATAGGCTTTCCCTGCCCGGCTGCTCGGGTTCGAGATCCAACTTGATCAAGCTGAAGGTTCGTCGGTCAACGCCGTTCCGGCAATCGCAGGTTCCGTCGATATGTCATAAGGCGCGTCCACATCACACAAGCGCGGCGGTTTGCGGCGGCAGGTTTGTTTCTCTTGATCGAACCAGGGACAATCGGTGCAGTGCTCGTCCATATCGGGTCTCCTGATGGGAGCGATGCTCATTAGGCGTTCATTCGCTCGCGATGATAGCGCCGCGTTGTTGGCATTTGATGAGGGAGATGTCAATTCTCGATTAGGGTTTGCCGGCAGGCAGAATCCCCCGCGCCGGCCTCATTTCCGGAGGAACCCTCTATAGCCCCAAGTGGAAATGGTCGATATGAGGCATTGGCGCAATTCCAGGAGCATGTCATCACGGCATTGCCCCCTGGATATCGCCGGACCGGCGAGGAGGACGGCCTGACCGGTTCAGCTACGAGATAAGAAAAGGACGCTGTATGCAGGTGAAACGAACGGCGTTGGCGCTCGTCCCCCTTCTCTCGCTGGGTCTGCTCGGCCTGGCCTGGTGGCTGACCCCGGAGATGGTGGAAGAGCGCTTTGCCCCCGACGGGACCATTACGGACTCCACGCGCGCCCAGATCGCCCTTCTGCGCATCGGGCTGTGCGTCCTGGCGGTGCTGACACCCATCCTGGTCGCTCTCGGCTGGCGACTGAAGGACCCTTTCCTGCGCGACTATCGCATCTCAGCGAGACGCTGTCGACCCAGAGCATCGGGTCCCTCGCCATCGGCGCTTCGGCTGATGGGAGGCCTTCCCTGGCGCGGCCTGACGATCGGCCTGTGGTGCGCCCTGCCCATATGGTACGCTCTGGTTCGCGCAACATTCCATTGGCGCCTCCAGTGGCCCAGATGTTTCGCGGGCGAACTCGGCATCATGGACAACACCGGTGTCGCGCTCTATCTCGTGGCGGTGATCTCAGCGGTGACCGTGGTGCGACCTCGGCGCGGAGAAGGAACAACCGGCGGGTTGCATCGATGGTGGGTGATGCTTCTGGGGTTGTTCTGTCTCTTCGTCGTTCTGGAAGAGACGAACTGGGGCCAGATCTACTTCGCCTTCGAAACGCCCGAGTTGCTCAAGCGCGTCAACTACCAGGGCGATTTCAGCCTGCACAATCTGCGCATGCCTGGGGCGATGCCACTGACGCCAACCTACTGGGCCAATACCCTCTCACAATGGCTGGCGATAGCAATGGCCGTAGGACCCGCGCTGTTGTGGGTCAGCGCCGGACTACGGCGTTTCGTTTGGCGGTGGGAGATTTCCGTCCCTCCCCTGCTGGCCCAGGCTTATTGCGCCGCCGGGGCGCTCATGCCCCCCGAGGCGATGATGTTCAACAACACGGAGGAACCGGTCAGAATAATGCTGCCCAGCGAAATGCGCGAGTTCAGCATCGTGGTAGCGTTCGCCATCTGGCTGCTGGCCGAGCGGAATCGACACCGACTCTACACCGCGTCGAGCCCTTCAGAACTGGAAGCATCGGAAACAACGCGAGTCGGAGACGCGGCCTGAGACAGCGCCAGCGAACCCAACTGACGAGCCAACAGCGCGATCAGGCTAGGCGAGGCGGGCGAGCAGGTCGTCGAGAGGGACCGTGGCGAACCCCGTGGCGGCGTCGCTGATCCCATAGGGGATCACCAGAATGCCGTTGTGGACCAGTCCTCCGCAGGAGTAGACGACGTTCGGGACATACCCGCTGCGCTCGTCGGCTTCGGGGACCAGGAGCGGCTTCTCGAGCCGGCCGATCAACTTTGTGGGATCCTCGCGATCCAGCAAAGTCGCACCGATGCAGTAGTGCCGCAGGGGGCCGACGCCATGGGTCAGCAGGAGCCAACCGGCTTCTGTCTCGATGGGCGAGCCGCAATTGCCGATCTGCATGAACTCCCACGGGAACTGAGGTTCCTGGACCAGCACCGCCTCATCCCAGACGAGGATGTTGTTGGACTTGAGAATGTAGAGGTTCTCACCGTCGATGCGACCGCTCATCATATACCGGCCCTGGACGCGCCGCGGGAACAGCGCCAGCCCCTTGTTCCGGGCGCAAGAGCCGCCCAGCGTGCGGACATGGGCCAGGCCCGGCCGGGGCATCTCAATCAACTGCGGCAACGTCTCATGGCCATTGAAAGCCGTGTAGGTCCCGTAGTAGCGGGCGGAACCGTCATCATCGACAAAGCGCACCAGCCGCATATCCTCCATGCCGCGCGACTCGGCCTCACTGATCGGAAAGAGAACGAGTTCGGTGATGTCGGCGCCCGCAGCGCTTTCGATGTCATAGTCGCACGAGCCGAGCCATTCGAAACCATGCTTCTCCAAATCGTGGGCTGAGGCAGCTTCGGCTTGCGTCTGAACGCGATCAACGATGTGGAGAAGATCCTGCAATCTGAAAGGGTCGTCCAGCTTCTCCAATATGGGATCGAGCGTGGCGTCACACATCCCCATCTGAGCCAGACGAATCCGAAACTTGGCCTTGCTGAACTGGCCGTTTCTGACGCGGCGTGAGGGCTCATGGAACAGCCCGGTAGGGTCCATCGTGATGTCACCGTGGCGATTGATGACGCCCCGGCGAAACACCACCGAACTGAGGTGGCCCTCGCCGACGGCCCGCATGCTCATGGCGAAGCGCATCGAGCCCGGCTCCAGGTCCTCCTGGTCGATGGCCGGCGTCATTGAGGGATTGAACAGAGCCGACGAGGCAAAGGCATATTCCAGGGTGAAATACGCCCCGATCAGGAGCATGCGTTTGACAGTCGGCGGCGTCGGCATCTGGACCCGCTGCGAGGCCTGCTCATAGTGCTCCAGAAAGATGTCCTCGAGATCGATGTGCAGGTGGTCGAAATCCTGCATCGTCGTCGCGAGCAGACGGGCCACCTCATCCTCGTCCAGCGTCATCACGCGATCGATCACCTTGCGGGCGCGCTCCGGCCCAGCCCAGAATAACCGGGTGATCGTTAGGGACGGGTCCGCACTCAGCCGGATCGGCAACCGCCTCACTGCCAAAGGTTCTGCATCCAAAGCCTGATCCTTTCTATTCCCCTGCCCTACGGAGATTATACCCCCCCGGTTCACCATCACAACCAAAGCGACGGGGTTTTCGTCCATCCGCTCGGCCCGCCGGGCGGGGTCGTGGGCGGTCATTGCAATTCGATCCGGACGCGATATCATGTCTTCCGGTTAATTGCCACAACCTATACATTCGGAAAGGACAGCCGATTACATGAGGAAAAGATATCCCTTCACATTGCCGTTGACGCGGCTCGGCCCGTGGGGGGCCGGCGCTGTGCATCCGGCCGAGACGAGCCCCCCCGGCGACCGCGCGTCCGACGTCCCCGAGAAAGCGTCGGCCCGGTGGTCGAATCATCCAGCGCGCTGACCATGGCAAAGAAGGACTACCCCAAGACGAATGCCATCCGATGCCTGCTCAAGCACGGCATCCCGTTCGAGGTCTTTACGTACCGCTACGAACCCAAAGGCGGGACCGGCGTCTCGGCGCGCGAACTCGGTGTCGACGAGCACGCGGTGATCAAGACCCTGATCATGGAAACGAACGCCCGGGACCCGCTGATCGTGCTGATGCATGGCGACCGTGAGGTCTCGACCAAGCAACTGGCGCGGGTCCTGAAGGTCAAGTCGGTGTCGCCGTGCGAGCCCAAAGTCGCCGATCGCCACAGTGGGTATCAGGTGGGCGGGACCAGTCCTTTTGGGACCCGGCGCGCCCTGGATGTCTATGCCGAGCAGAGCATTTTCGATCTGGACTGCATCTATATCAACGGAGGACACTGCGGCCTGCTCGTCCGCCTCACCCCAAGCGATATGCACAAGGCGCTGAAGATCGTCCCGGTTCAGATCGCCATTTGAAGGCCCCGAGATTTCCGCCGCCCCACTCAGTTCATCGTTGTGTTACAGACTGACTCCCCATAGCATACCATCAAGCGGTCGGTCCGGCTGCACGCCGGGCCGTCCCTGGGAACTGAGACGTGGATTTGAAACGGAGAAAGGAATGGCCATGCCGGGAGCATATGAATTGATCGTGATCTTGGTGGTGATACCCATTGCAATCTCGGTGAACGTGCTGCTGGTCGTGCTTCCGTTCTGGAAGATCTGCACGAAGGCCGGTTTCCCAGGGGCTCTGGCATTGCTCATGATAGTCCCCATCGCAAACATCGTCTTGCCATTTTACATTGCCTTCGCAGAATGGCCCGCACTGAGGATTTCACAGGGACACCACCCAGCACAGAATTGAGGTGTACCGATCTCACGAGCAACGCCTGGTCCACCTGTGCCTGATCCGGAGAAACTGATAGTGAGACCGCTTCACTACCTGCTGATTGTCCTGGCCCTGCCGTTGACGCTCGGGGCCGCGCCTGCCGAGAGAATCAAGCCCCATCAGGGCGTGCCCGACCCTTCCAACAACACGGTGTGGTACGACGGTGCGCTCCTGCGACTCGAGGGCAAGGGCTGGGCGGACACCGAATCGCCCTACGATCGCCTGCCCGCCAAAGCCCGCGAGACGGTCCGACCTGCGGTGTGGAACCTGAGCCGCCACTCGGCCGGGATGTGCCTCTATTTCAGAACGAATGCGGAGGAGGTCAGGATTCGCTGGACCCTGCTCAACGGCGACCTCGCGATGCCCCATATGCCCGCGACGGGGGTAAGCGGCATCGACCTGTATGTCCGAGCGGAGGACGGGCGATGGGTGTTTCGCAAGAACGGCCGCCCGGGCAGCGTGACGAACGAAGCCTCCTTCGCCGCAACGCCCCATGCCGAGCACATGCTCTACCTTCCCCTGTATAACGGGCTCAAGACCGTCGCAATCGGGATCCCCAGAGACAAGACGCTTGCGAAACCGACCGAATCCGTTCACAAACACGCCAAACCGATCGTCTTCTATGGCACCTCCATCACCCAGGGCGGCTGCGCGTCCCGCCCCGGCATGGCCGCCACAGCGATCGTACAGCGTCAACTCGACACATCCGTCATCAACCTCGGTTTCTCGGGCAACGGCAGGATGGAGCCGGAAATGGCCGACCTACTGGCCGACCTGGAGCCGGCCGT
>JANQFY010000383.1 GCA_028277585.1 Sedimentisphaerales bacterium | reverse complement strand
GAGGAGTCCCTGGATCGCCCATCCGCAGGTCATGCCTTGCCGGGCAGAGGGATCGAGTTCTCCGGCGGCGCGACAACCGCGCCATTCTCAAAATCGCGGGCCGTTGGCCTCAATGTCAGGGTGTACCACGGACTGTTGATATTCGTCGTCAGATCCGACCAGCGGACGATCTGCCCTGTGTACGCCGAGATCCTACCCATGATTGCCACCAGCGTAGATTCCGCCACATTGCGGGCCTCATTCAGCGGCTCCCCTGCACGAATGCTCCGAATCAGATCGCGATGCTCCTGAACGTAGGGTCCCCCCTTCTCCTCGAAATTAGGTACGGTGACCTTCTTGCCTGCCAGCTTCCCACCTCCCCAAACGGAACCCTCCGTACCAATGAACTGCTCGCTCACCCGAGTGAAGCACCCCTTGACCTGCCGACACATGCTATGCACGATCACGTCATCGCCATAATCCAGATCGACGCTGAAGAAATCGTACTGGTTCCCACCTTGCCGACGCGCCCGGCCGCCGAAGCCCAGGGCCTGCACCGGCGGTCGACCAATGAACCAGTTGGCTACGTCCAGGTTGTGACAATGCTGCTCCACAATGTGATCGCCCGACATCATGCTGAACCGGTACCAATTCCGGACGAGGTACTCGGCGTCGTCCTGGCCGGGCTGGCGACGAGGTGGGGTCGAAGAGCCGCCGCCACACCACCATACGCGCCCGCCGGTGATCCTGCCGATTGCCCCCTGCGCGAGAGCATGGGCGTTCTGGCGATACTTCGCCTGATGTCGCCTCTGGGTCCCCGCTACGATGGCAAGGCCCTTCTGTTTGGCCAGTTCGCCCGCCTCAATGACCTGCCGCATTCCAGGCGGGTCCACGCCGGCGGCCTTTTCCATGAATACATGCTTGCCCGCTTGGATCGCCGCTTCGAGATGCACCGGATGGAAGCAAACCGGCGTCGCAATCAGCACCAGATCCACGTCCTTCATGGCCAAAAGGTCCTTATAGCCATTGAATCCCAGGAAGGTCGTGTCCGACGTGACCTTCACCCTTTCGTTGAAGGGCTGCTCATTTTTCGCGCACCAGTCTCTGATATGCCTCATGCCTCGCTCGAATCGCTCTCCCCGGGCGTAGGCATCGGCAATGGCCACGATCTCGACACCGTCATCGGCCTCGAGGCAATTGGCTGCAGCTCCCCCGCCCCGGTTGCCGCAACCAATCAGACCGACCCGGATCTTATCTGTACCACCTGCATAGCCCCGAGAAGGTAGCCCCGCGGTGATCGCGGCTAGCGACGCCATCGTGGTAGCGGATGTCTTCATGAAACTCCGTCGAGAAAGGTCCGGTGATGAGCTACCCATGGTCTGCCTCCTTTGTCCTCAAAACACGTATCGTCCGGTGGTCTCGTCGCGAAACACTCTACACATCACAGGCCTTCACGGCCTGTACAAGCGATGGGATGGGCTCGCGAACCGGGCTGTATTCGTGGGCTACGTAGCCTTCGTAGCCGGCCTCGACAATGGCTCGCATCACAGCGGGGTAGTAGATCTCCTGGTTCTCGTCGAGCTCGTGCCGCCCCGGGACTCCAGCCGTGTGGAAGTGGCCGATGTGATGAATGTTCTTCTTGATCGTGGCGATGAGGTCGCCTTCCATGATCTGCATGTGGTAGATATCGAAGAGCAACTTGAATCGCGGGGAGTTCACGCGGCGACACAGCTCAAAAGCCCACGGGTAGTTGTCGCACATATAGCCGGGGTGGTTCACTTTGCTGTTCAGCATCTCCATGCAGATGGTCACGCCGCTGTCCTCGGCGATCTTCACCGCCTCCTTGAGGATTGCCTGACAGTTGTCCATTCCCTCCTCCTCGCCGATCTCGGCTCGGTCGCCGGCCATGCAGATCACGTTGGGCCAGTTGTACGCGGCCGCCGCTTTGATGTTCGCCCGGAAATCCTCCATGAACTTGGCGTGCCTAGACCTGTCATTGAGCCCCCGCTCGATTGACCCGGCGCCCGGCACCATGGTCGCAACCAAGTCGTACTTCTTGAGTATGTCCCAGTCGTTCCTGCCGACCAAGTCTCGCCCCACCAATCCCATCTCGACCAGCAGCTTGGCTATCTGCTCTCTGTTCAGTCCGGATTTGCGCAGGCATCCTCCGCAGATGGACTGCTTGATTCGCCCGTTCTTGACGATTCTCCCGACACTGCCAGGTTGTGTCCCGACCTGTCCTCGCACGACTGGAGACAACGCTGTCGCTCCAACAAGGCCAGCCGTCCCCGCCAACACATCCCGACGTGTTAGGCGCCCCGCACGTCCATTTATCTCGATGTGGCTCATCTGATCCCCTTTCCATATGACAGATTCCGTGAGACCACGCTGTTCTCCGACCCCATGCTACCGCCCCGTCTTCCTGAGTTCAACCGCCAATCAGCCCGGCTAAGTGGAGCATCCCCTAGAGACAGGTCGAGTTCTTCCGGACAAGTCAGATTGGTCAGACGTCGATCGGCGAATCAAGATTGAAGATATGGCAAAGGTGCTATGGTACCTGGCCGCGGTTCTAGGGGCTTTGCGATCCCTACGCAGTGACAGTGACCCCGAGTGTGCCTCCGAAACCGTCAGGAAATGGCCGAGGCAAGTGCTCCTGGTGCAGTGTGGTCAATCGGAGGCCTACGACTGGCAGATACTCATGGGGCCAATGTCCTAGGGCAAGAGAGCTGTCATTTCCAAAGATTGAATGAATCTATCGCATCTGTTATATCCATTACACTGAGCCATTTGGCGACTAGCTGCAAGCTCCAGATGCAAGTAAGGGTCGGCTCTTCAATACCATGCAAACAGCGAAGTATCTCAGATAGTGACAGGAGGGATCATCTTCTTGATGATCGACGAGGTGAAATGAGTCGTCACCACGGTTACCATTTCAAAGGAAACCAAATGAAACGCCCTCTCCAGTACATCGTTCTGCTCCTCTTGCTGACAGAGAGTCTGCCTGCAACACCGATGGACGCAAGTGATTGGACCTATATCCCTATTGATGACGCAAAGCAGAAATGGGGTGATTGGGACAAACCTGAATGGTTGCGCTATTTTGGCCTGGATTTTGGCGATGTGGACCGGGATGGCAACATCGATATCGTCTCCGGTCGCTACATCTATCACAATCCTGGCGGAAGCATGGAAAAGCCCTGGCCAAGAACCGTCTTGGACGACAACGTCGATGCCATATTTGCCATTGATGCAGATGGCGATCCCCATGCAGACATCATCGCCCAGGCCCTTCCCAATATCTATTGGTATGAGGCGCTCGACGAGGAAGGGACACGCTTCTCTCGGAAGGTCATTTCTACTATCCCGCCGACCGGTCACGTGAACAGCCAGGGATTCGAGAAAGCGCAGATTCTGTCCGGGGGCTTGCTCGAATTGGTGATTGCCAGCAACGGAAACATCTACTGTATAGCCATTCCCGAGGACACGGACAGCGCAGAGAAGTGGCCCACCCACCTCATCGCCCGGAATACCTCTGACGAGGGCATCGGCGTGGGGGACATCGACGAAGACGGCGATCTGGATATCGCCTGTGGGCGTCGGCCCGAGGGCGAAAACGAGCCCCTCATTCTGGTCTGGTATGAAAACCCGGGCAACGTGAAAGGGCCCTGGCAGGACTACGTCATCGGCCGCACAGAGAAGCCCATTGATCGGGTGGAACTGGGGGACTTGAATGGCGATGGACATCTGGAAATCGTCCTTTCTCAGGAACGCTATCCAGGCCTGGAGCCGGATGGCAAACTGCTCTGGTTCTCTCGTCAAGAGAGTATCCATCAGGAATGGGAAAAGCACAGCATTGTGACGCAGTACTCTATGAACAATCTTGATTTGGCCGATATCGACAGGGATGGTGACGTCGACATCATCACCAACGAGCACAAGGGCCCTCGGCTGGAGACGCAGCTATGGATGAATGATGGCCAAGCCCATTTCACCAAGCACGTCCTGGATACCGGTAAGGAGAACCACCTGGGCACGCAGTTCGTGGATCTGGACGGTGACGGCGATCTGGACGTAGCGGGCTGCGCGTGGGATCACTATAGATGGATGCACGTGTGGCGCAACGACGCGGTTAAGTCACTATCGGAAGGCAGCATCGTCCGAAAGCCTCGCCGGACCGCCACAGCGGTGGCTGAGAAGAAGCTTGGGGAGCAGAGAGAGAAGCTACGGGCAACCCGCACAGTGTATGAAGAGACACCTCACTTCGTCGTGTATACGAAGACAGCGACCTATTATTATGATATCAAAGGTGGCGGTTTCTCCCGCATTATCGATCGCTATGGAAATGACTGGGTTTCCTTCAAGCGAAATCCCTGGGGACAGTACCCTGCCTCCGCCGCATCGGCATTTCGCGGACTTCCCAACTGCGTCTGGAATGGCCATGACGACGGTGCGGGCCATCCCGGCCACAGCAAATGCACATCAAGGCTGCGGGGGAACAGGATCATCACACAAAGTCTCAGTGGAAAATGGCGGTGGAGTTGGGAGTTTTTCGACGACCACGCTGTCCTGGATGTGGCGAAGGCAGACCCGGAACGCAAGTACTGGTTCCTGTATGAGGGAACGCCCGGCGGGGTATTCGAACCGGCCAATAGCTACTTCGGCACCAGCAACGGGGGCCCATCTTCCGAGCAGCCCGATTTCTATGGGGGGCGTGTACTGGGAGATCGATTCCAATGGATGTATGCAGGCAACAAGGATGTGAAGACTGTACTCTATATGCTGCAACTGCAGGAAGACAATCTGACAGACGTGATTTCGTATCTTGGGAACAGTGAGTCAGGTATTCAGAGCGAAAATGGCATGACGGTGTTTGGCTTTGGACGTACCACAGACACCAAACCACTTCTGACGGGCCCAAACAGGTTCGTCATTGGATTCTACCCGGAAAGCATCACAGATGCTTCCCAGCATGTCAAGTTTGCGGAATACCTGAAACAGAGGTTCATCAAAAAGTAGCCACCTGGAGAAGCTGTCGAACAACGTTGCCAGAGCAGATCGAATAACCGAGATGCTGATATCTGCCACCTCCTTGAGCCCCCTCCAGGCAGAGGTCTTCTCTGCACATGTCGCCATATCTGATAGTCTATGAACGTGTGCCGGGTATGAAGAGAGGGATACGGAGAAGTGCAGCAATCCTGAAGATCACAAACGAGCCGCAGGAGGATATGGAACACGCTAGAGCGCTCCCGTAGGCGGCTATCCCATCTGGCAACCTAGCTTCCACTGTCCTCTTGGCTCTTCTTCATGCGGGGCGCCGATGGCCCCTCTTGTGTATCGCCCAGCTCAACGGAACGGGTTTTGTTCCACTCGACGATTTGAGTCCCAGCCGGTACTGGTGAGTGCCGCAAGTGTTCGAGCCGGAATCGTTCCACATCGTCTACGCGAACCACCGGTCGCATGTCTTCCAGGTCATTCGTTCTCAGTTGTACACGGTCCAAACACAACTGGCGGATGTTTCGACCGTAAATGCCCCAGACGGGCAGCTTTCGTCCCCAGACCCCCACGCCCGGTTGTCGAATCGGATCCTGCACCTGTGGTTTTCCCTCCATACGCGGATCATCGAAGGCATCCGGTGTATACGCGATGTCGATGTCCCGAAGTATCACGTGGTCAATGGCCTCGTCAGTCCAACTCTCCACCGAGAGGGCCTGGCTGTACACATCAGTTGCCTTGAGCCGTTCGACCGTGATACGTCCGGCCGTGTTGTCCTGTCGGGTGGACACGTGCAGAGCACAGGCCACGTATTTCATGGTCACATCGCTGATGTGAAGATCCTCAAGGGGCCCCGGCGTAGGCGTCCAGGCAGAGGGCTGGATCAGGAGACCGGCGAGCATGTTGGTGCGATGCAACTGTCGCGAGGTGCGGTGTTCGAAGCGGCCTGGCCCGAAGAACTCGCACCGCCTCAGGCTCAGGCGTCTGGCCGGGCCAATCACACGCACGCCATTGCACGACGAATTGATGAGGCAGTCTTCAACGGCAGCGTCCTCAACATAGTGCCCGGCGATGCAGTCGTCACCGGTGAAGAAACGACAGCCGCGGATCAATACATTGCGATTCCACTGGGCCACGCCCTCTCTGAAATCGAGACCGCGGAAGTGAATCCCATCCCACCCCCCTTCGAACACGGCATTCTCCACGTGTACGTTTGTGCACGCATAGAACATAAACGCATAGTTGGGCGAGTCCCGGATCGTCACACCGCGAAGGACGACGTCCCGACACTCCTTCAGGAGAATCGTATGAGGACCGCGCATCCTCTCCTCGCCCTTTGGATCGAAGACCTTATTGCCGTCGATGAGGCCGGGGCCGGTAATGGCGATATTCTCAAGGTTCTCACCGACGATCAATCCCCGATTCCATCTGCTGTTCCGCATACTCCCAGACCCAAAGCCAGAATAGGCTGTCAGATCCGCCGTACCGATTAGACGAGCACCCTGTTCGAGGTGGACCGTCACATGGTCGCGCAGGCGAAGCGTTCCACTTCTGTACGTACCGGCAGGCAGCAAGACGCGTCCCCCACCAGCAGCGTGACAGGCATTGATCGTCTCTTGTAGCGCCTGGGTATCGAGCGAATCACCATTGCCACTTGCGCCGTATGCGCGCACGTCGAACACGTGTGAGTTGGACGCACTCCCAGCCCAGACGCCCGCCGCCAGGCACACCACCAGACACAAGGGAAGCACACTTGGAGTATTGCCGATTCGATACATACAAGTCGTCTCCTTCTGAAGGTGGGACTGCACACAACAATTCTCTTTGCGTCTGCGCATCGCGCTGACGGTCACTCAAGGGCCACCTCTGGTACCTGATGCGGTTCATCCGGCCTACCGGTGATGGTCACCACGCATCGCATCAACTCTCCCAATACGGTGGCGCCAATGCTACCGTTGGACGCGGCACAGAAAGAGCCGAAACAGACCGCCAGATCCACCGCCTTCTAGATCTTCTTCAATTCGCGCAGCAGACGCAGACTGGTTTCCACAAGCAGCTCACCCGATCCGGGGGCGCAACGGGCACTGACGGGTTCATAGTTGCCTTCAGCGTACGCCTTACGGTCTGGGACATAACCGACGGAGCCGTTGGCCAGTTCCGTCACAATGGTGGTCTCGAAGGGCGAAGCCTGCTTGATGGCCAAGCCAATTTCCACAAAGATCTCGCCCGGCAAACCGACCAAGGCCAAGTCATCGCCCAAAGCCAGGACCTGGACTTCCGCCTCCAGAGGCTTGCCCTGGCGCTCATGTACGCCGATGACCTTGAAGGCATTGACAAGTTCCATGAACGGTGCAGCCTCCGGCGTGTTGTAAGTCGCGGCAATCTTGCGGGCATGGGCCACTTCCTCCGGACTCACGTCTGGCAAGGGTAACTGCACCACCTTGCGGCGCGTGCCAAGCGAACTCCCATCCACCGGTCCAAGTCGTGTACACACCCTAAGAACCTCGCCGGTCAGAACGGCACCGATACGGGCGGCCTCACCATGGCCCTTCTGACGGGTCGGTCTAGTTACGTCAAGATGATTGATGTTGCCACTGCATCCCTGGGCAAAAAGGGTCACCATGTCGTCACCGTGCACCTTGCCCAACAAGCTGTAAAGCGTATATGGGTAATCGGCGCTGTACTCCAGCCCTCCGACGGTGTCGAGGTGATTAGCGAAGTTGACATACGTGGCGAGCGGCGTGCCCTCGTCGGATTCGACATACACCACAGCTACGGCCGGGTCGATGGGACCGGCAGGTCGGATGATCTTGGGATTGAGCTTGCCCGGATTCCATCCCACGGTCCCATCAGTCATATGGAAGCGACGATTGAAGCTGATCGAATCCTCATGGCCAACTGCCATCGACAGTCGAGCCGGCGCTAGATCGTCGTTGGCCCTTTGAACGCTCTGGGCGATGAGACCAGGCAGCGTGTCGAGGTACTGGGCCAGAATCTTGCCGGCCTGACTCTTCGACTTGTCCCGCTTCGTCCCTCGAGGAATGGTGGGGCCAGTGTGCGTATGCGTGCAACTGACCATGACATGAGTACCCGGAATGTCGGTCGATTGCGCAATAATCGTCCGCACTCGTGCCACCATGTCGGCGTCCATGCCAATCAGATCACAGGTGACGATGGCCATCTTGTCACCACCTTTGGCGAAGACCAGGGCATGGGCATAGAGATCGTCATGGATGCCGGTTGAGGCCCGTTCGTAGTAGTAGCCCGACATGGGCGCGCCAATGGGAGGAGTGATCTTCGTCTGCGCCGCTCCCGCCTCGAGCGTGGATTGCTTGTGCCGCGAGTCCCCTTTCCGAGCCTCGGCAGATACCGCGCCGGCCATTCCAATACAAATGACAAGTGTACACCATGTGCGAATTCGCTTTGCCATCGTCACTACTCCCGATCGTACAGCAAATCTACATTTCTGCGTCACTTGGACGAACATACGCGGCCGTATGCAGGCGGCGCCTCTGACTCCCATCTGATCCTATCAGCTAGATCGAAGAAGCTGCAGGTTCCGCTTGGCCGAACGCCCAAAAAGCCCAGCATCGGTTGCTACGGCGATGAGTTGATATCCTTGATCGATGTACGGGCGTACGGCATCGGGGCTGGCCCCGTATATCCCCAGCGGGCGGCCGCGGGCCTGGCAAGCGACACGTACTCGATCGATGGCCTCTGTCACCTCGGAGTCGTCCACACGCCCTGTCTTACCCAGACTCGCCGACAGATCGTAGGGCCCTACGAACAGACAGTCTATCGCTTCAACCTGAAGAATGTCGTCGATGGCATCAACGGCCTCGATATGTTCGATCTGGATCACCAGAGCGATATCGTCGTTGGCCCTGCTCATGTAATCCTCGAACGCCAAGCCGTAGCTATGAGCCCGGGCCGCTCCCACACCCCGCTGGCCGCACGGCGGATACTTGGCGTATTGGACGATTCTCTCCGCCTGGGACCGGGTACGAACCTGAGGAATAATCAGAGCATCTGCTCCGATGTCCAGACATTTCTTGATCCAGACTTCATCGTGTGTGGGGCAGCGCACAGCACAGGGGATCGCAGGTGAAGCTGCTTGGAGAATCCGCTGCAGTGTCTCTGTTGTCATCGCCGAGTGTTCGAAATCCACGAAGAGCCAGTCGTACCCAATCGCGCTGACGACCTCGGCGATGTCAGGACAGGGCCATGTCAGAACGGTGCCAAACAGTCGATTGCCACCCAGTAACCTGCTGCGCAAAGAGGCCTGTGTACCCGCCGGCATCCCATTGACCTTTCAATTCCCACTGTTCATCCGGTATCACGAAATTGCAGTCTCATGTTTGCGGTGACGGCGATACCGCCAGGGCCCGACAGACAAAGTCGGTGTCTCCAACGATCGCCCCCAGCCACCCCGTCACGGAGACACTGACGGTAGTATACTGCGCAGGGCCACGATATTCCAGGCACTGCTGCACAGGAGATCGAGGATCCCTAGCGAAAGGAAGTCCCTTCCTGCTTCATGCCATTCGAGGTCAGTAATGTACAACCACTTCTCTCTGCGACCAGTCACTGCATGATCGCCACCAGTGCTGCATCAGTCACGACTACGGGCGCATCCCAGATCAGGATATCATTCAAAGTCACCTGCATACCGTTGAATGCAATGGAGGATTTCGGGATAGCATAAACGGACCCGGAAAGCAGATCGACGTAAACAGGATTCGACATCCGGCAAGAGGGGATCGTAATCGATGTCCGCACACGTGCCATTGACTCGCCGGGCTTCCCGCTGCTATCCCACAGCGCCACCGCATGTCGACCCTTAAGGGCATGGTAGAATGAGAAGGCGGCGAGAGATTCGTTAGATGACACGACATCTGCGATCTGGCCCTCGGGAATCAAGCCGTCACAGAAGAGACTGCATACGTGCTGGTAGGCATAGTACGCCAACTTCGGACGAGTGATGCTCAGGTCGGGAGCGGCCTGGAGCAGCCCCTTGGTGTTCAAGGTATTGCGACGGGTCTGCTTGTAGTACATGTCCGAAATCTGGAACTGGCTGAACGGTATATTGCGACCGATGTGGGCCAGCGCCCGGCGCGTGTTCCACTTGGCTTGACTCAACTCGGTCCAGTCCCGTTTGCTCAGGGCGAACTGCGGCTGACGAGCGGAGGGGGCTCCGGTCTCGCCCTGCCATAGCACCACTCCCGGGGCATGGCGATCGACCAACTCGCGGATCCGCGCAACGTGATCGAAATTGTGATCGGGGTTGACGGGGTAACCATGAAAGGAGATGCCGTCCAGCAGGTGGAGCTTCCGCCGTTGGGCCAGGTAAGTCATGAAGACTTCTACCGTCTTCAGTTGCCCTACATTGGCCAGGGCCAATCCCAGGATGAAGGCTTCGGGATCTTCACGGCGTATGATCTCGGCCGTACGCACAAAAAGCTTCGGATAGGCCTGTGTTGTCACTTCCGAACTGTCCTGCCCGTGCTGTTTGATATCGGCCTCGTTCCAGATCTCGTAGTAGGTGACCTTATCGGCGTATCGGCGCACGGCGGCTATCACATAACGGTCCCAGGCGGCCAGGCCCTCTGCAGATTGAATCAACCCCTGCCCTAGTCCCGTACCACCCGCATCCGGGTAGATTAGGTTGCCATAGGATAGTTGCAGCCAGGGATCGATCCCGCGTTGCAGGGAACCGTCGATGATCTGGTCGAGCCAGGTGAAGTCATAGACACTGCGTTCCTTCTCGGTCTTGGCCCAGCCGCTTTGCAGGCGTATGCGTTTTGCGCCCAGCGGTTCCAGATAGTCCTTGTAGGCGTGGAAGTTCGCGAAATCACGGTCCAGCACCTCGCCTCCAATCCCAAGCAAGGAATACTGGATAGTCTTGGCCGACCGGGGCCGGACCTGGCCCAGGGCGTGCCAGTCTTCAGGCATACTCCTTCGCATGGCAGCCATCTGTTGCCGAGCCTCAGCAGTCAGAGGAATAGCGCGACGCGCAGCGGCATCATCCGCTTCGCAGTGAAGCTGCGCTGCGCCCCTGAGTGCGATCGTCGCATCATCGGCTCGCGCATCACACGCCAGGATGCAAAGCAACAAGGGGAATAGATATCGGCAGATCGGCAATGCGACAGGTGCAGAGTGAAATACATTGGTGGACATTCCGTTGCTCCTGAACATTCCGTGTCGCAGCGGCTCTAGTCGAGTCCCCGGCAGGAACTACGACGAGCACTTCCAACTCATTTCCTAGGCGTCCCTGGCTTTCAGGACTATTCATTTGCCACCTCAACCGAGGGCATTCTCCTGAAGATGAGATGCATCGTCAACTGGGGTTGCCGAACACCTGCCAATGCCGCTGCACGTCCCGATGTGGCACCTGGGTTGAGTAGCACCCTTGGGCGGCATTCACTTCATTACCGTTCGATACCGAAGAATGTCTGACAGGGCAACAGCGAGACCCAACTTGGGCTGAAGGAGCCGGAACCTATCCAGTACTCGAATACGCCGGCAGCAGCCGACCACTGCAACGGCCAACCGGTTTCGTTGCTGGTCAGTTTGAAACCGAAACGTAGTCGAGGGGCTGCCGGATCGAACAGCATCAGCTCTTCGCGCGGGATGGCAATCTCATAAATAGTCAGACGCGCGTCATCGTCGCGTCGGATCTCGATCTCCGCCCCGGGTACGGGACCTACACCCGGCACATCCACAGTCTGATAGGCCGTGCGACGTGACGTGTCAGCACCCCACTGGCGAATGAGTCTTGGCCCTTGAACCGAAGCATGGGCCACATACTGATAGTCGGTATCGTTGAAATGCCCCTTCCAGGCCCAGGGATCGTCCATCTGCCGTCCCCACCCCGGTACACGATCGCGGAAGCCAAAGGCAAAAGCAAAAGTGTCGCCACAGAGGTGGATGTGCTCCAGTCCGTTTGGCTCACCCATTCGGTACGGCAAGCTGACCACGCCGTCAGGTCCTCGACGCGTCACCGGCGGACCGGCCCGGCACCGCAGATCATCTTCGTACACGGCCGCGGCGACGTATACACGAGCATCATCGTAGGCCGTGTAGACGCGCAGGTCCACGTCGCCACCATCGCCGCGATCGACCTCCACTTTGCCCGGATTGAGCAGGGCTTCAGTCTTATCCACGCGTCCATCCTGACGCGTGCTGTCAATGAATACCGGCAAGATGTCGCCCCAGTCCTCCAGGTGGCCGTCCACGCCAATCGTCCGCTTGCCGAACCGAGCCACCGCCACATCCTGGGAATACGCGACATTGCCGGCGTTGGACTCAAGCTCGAGGGTGATTGCGTGGCGGGATTGCGCGTCGATCTCGCCAGCAGCCCAGGGAATTGCCACTTCCACTAGCCGGCCGGCCGGGATGGAGAAATCTGCCTGACCGACATAGCCATCGTCGTGGCGCTTCATCCGCAGAATGCCCGACACCTCGCGATTCAACTGGTTCTCCAAACGCACACCCAGCTTCTGCGCCTCCTGCACCGGCTGCATAAGAGACAAAGCGTAGGCGTTGAGGGCAGTCAACCCCTCCATGCGTGCCCGAGCAAGCTTGTTACGAAACTCGACAATGCCCAGAGCTTCCGTTGTGAACCAGACTACCGATTCCCCGAAGGGCACAATGAGCTTGCCGTCTTGCCGCGAGATTTCACGGCCCACCAGATCATAAGCCTTGATGTCGCCGGGCTGATCGATGGTGAGAGTTCCATCCCGATCCAGGTGTCGGTGATCCGTCCCGGTGTGGTTCCATGTGACAGCCACCTTGACGGGATCCTCCACCCGCTCGGTCGGTACAGGGACGGTCCAACGGCTTTGCAGTTCCTCCGCACGCGGGAGTTGGCGAACCTTGTTCGTGACATGCCGAGGATTGGCGAAGACGGCTCCCCAGAGCAGTTCGTGATGGGGCCAGATGTCAGCCACGATGGGGCGATCCTCAAGAAAATGCGTCATCACTGCGAAACTGGTATTCGCACGCGTGTTGTTCTCGTGGTAGCCAAAACCCCATTGGGCATTGCCCTGAAACGCTCCGACCAAGGCCGAACGCACGAAATATTGCACAAGCTTGTGGACGTCAATGGCATCGCCGGCCGCGCTGCCGGACTCGGTCATATAGTAGTATGGCAAGCCCATACGCTTGGTGACAATGGCTCCCTGGTCCAGTGAACGTGCTTGCCCACTGATGCGAAAGGTGGGATCGCCCACACCGGAATACGGATGGTGTGACGTACCATGCACCAGACCGCGCCATGACTCCGGATAGGGCTCAATATGGTCCTCGACGAACATCGAACTGTTGCCCACAATAATCCGCATGGCCGGATTGACCTGTAGGGCCATCTCACACCACTTGGCCTGGAACTCGCGATACACCTCTGGCTCGGCCGCCCAGGTCCAGCCGTAAATCCAGGGCTCATTCCAGAACTCGTAGGTGGTGATTTCCGGGAAACGGCGCAAGACCAACTCCCAGCTATCAACGAATTCCCGCAAGTCTCGCGGCGGGCCGTGCATATTAGTGCGTTTCGCCATATCCGATCGCATCGCGCTACCGAAATGGTAACCCACAATGGGCAGGACCCAGGTGCCACGCTCAGCGTTCTCACGCAACGCCTCTTCCAGTTCGCTCAAGTCCAGGGGCAAGGCGCCGTCTGGTTGTTCAGGGATCTTGACCCTAATCGGGTTCAGGTGAGTGCGCTGAACCTTCATGCCAATGGTCTGCAGGAAACGCAACTGCTGCCCACGACGAATGGAGGAGGTGTTCGAGGCAAAGAACGAATTTGGTCGCACTCCCGGATGGTGTGGCGGCACGATCCCGAGCCCCCGTGAGGCCTCGAAGGTCTCCCCGCCAGCGCGCGTCGTGGCAAATACCTGATAGTAGCCTCGCAACGCGTCGAATGAAAAATCACGAACAACCTGTGAACCGTCCGCCGGCAGCGTCAGATCCAGTTTCTGTCTCCAATCGACTGGCTGGCCGAAGATGTCACGCGCTGTCAACGCCAGATCGATTGTGCGCGCCCGACCGTCTGTATTCGAAACTGTGACGCGCATGGGTACCGGCGACATCGCCCCGTTCACGGGTCGCTCCACCATCCCATATACCCCTTCCTGCGGAATCACCTCAATGCGAACGGCCGGCACCTCTGCCGATGCAGGCAGTGTCAGCAAGAAAGTGAAGACGACACAAACCGAGATGGTCCGACGACGATGTGACTCTTGGAGTAATGGCTGAAGATAACCGCGTAACACTATCAGGACTCCCATTTCTCTTGTACAAAGGTCATACTTCTCCGGCACGGCAATCACAGGTACAGGCCATTTCCCCTGCTCTCTCTGCGTCCCTGCCTCTGGGCCGAACTCGCGGCGGCCATGGCTCGGACCTCATGGTTTCGAAATGGTGAGCAGCAACACCCAATCATTTCGGTCGGCAGGCTTGAATGTCTGTTCCGGCCTTTCAACCATCCCGGCGTCCAGCCAGCCGCCGGTACGAGGATGATACCACCGAGCCATGCCCCCCTGCTTGAGTATGTCCGTTTTGACCCGCACGGCGGCGCCTTCAGGAACATACACCACGGCCAGGTCCCCGTCTTCGGACTTGGCCGCCGCGATGAACTTCGAGGGATCCTCTCTGCCTGGTTGGTCGACCACCAACTGCGGAGCCGGGACAAGGCGCCACCACTCGATGGCCCCGAAGAATTCGTGCAAGTACTTCATGCTGAGGGCACCGGGTAAATCCTTGGCAATCTCCCAGGGCGAGCCCAGTCCCGTGCTGATGTGGTCGGCGGGCGCCTGGACTTTGGTGTGCCAACCCCAGATGCCCTGGCCGCCGTACGTCACGCCTGCCGTCGGGGAGACCAACAGACTCCAATAGGCAGCGCGACGGACAGAATGGTCCGTATGAACGCGGCGATGGGTGTAGCCGTTATGCGCCTCGTAATTCGGCTCCGTGTTAATCACCGGTAGCATGGGGTCACGGTTCCACTCGGTACTGGGCGGCCCCTGATTGAGCCATCGAAACGTCTTGAGATCGTCGCCATGCCCGCTCTGATAGCTGATGAAGCTGAACCAAGGTTCGCCGCGAAACTCATCGCCTACCCAACTCTTGCCGCAAACGTGCATGGTGGCCAGCCGCTGCTGGTCGGCGTTGAACACAGCCCGTCCCACGCGTTTCCATGTCTCGGCCTTCTCACCACTGTAATTGCCGTCCCCCCCCAGAAACCACAGGACCTGATGGGCGCCGTACCGCGCGATCATGTACTCAGCCAGGGCAATCTTCTGATCTTCGGGAAGGTAGTAGCCTGGGTTCTCTTGCCCCCGAATGCCCCAAAGCAGAACCGGTACGGCCAGCAGACCAGCGTCGTTGATGGCATCGACATACCGATCGAGGCGTTGGAAGTACTTCGGGTTCACACGGACCTCTTTTTTACCCCAGAACGTGGGCTGTCCCTCAGCGTCGGTCTTCGCCATACGCCACTGCGTGGTGACAAACTGGATCGCCGTGAACTTCTTGTCCACTCGATCTCGCAAGAACACCTTCCAGTCGTCCAGATCTGCGAAGAGTGGCCCGCACCAGACCGTGTCGGCCAACCAGAAGAACGGGGTTCCATCAACATGTTCAAGATAACGGCGATTGCCGGATAGACGCAACTCGCCATGCTTGAAGAACCCAAGGGTCCCCTGGTACGGCGTGCATTGGAACGCCCCCTCCTTGCCGTCCAGTCCCTTGTTGGAGTCGTCCGAACAGGATGTCCGATAGGACCACTGGCCCGTCTCATCGGGTGAGAAACGCACCCGCCATGTGCGCCCTCCATCCCAGAACCCCAGCACGCTCCTCTTCTTGCCACTGGGCGAGGTGAACTCTACCCGCAGTTTCACCTCCTGGACTGGATTGGCGTAGTCAGAATCGCTCGTGAACCTGCTCTCAAAACGCATGGACTTCTGGACCGTCTCGGTCGCACGGCTTATAGCGGTGCAGCAGGCGAGTGCAACACACATCAAGATCACAATTCGGCCCGTGGCATCTCTCAGCTTCATGAACATCTCCTTGTCTCCATTGGGGTCAGTTGCCCTGCTTGGTCTCCAGAACGAGAATCCAGTCGTTATCGCCAAAGCTATTCACACCGAGCGGTGCAAACACACGAGAACCGTTGTTGGGCAAGGGAGATCCAGCAATGAGAGTCGCCGCTGCGCTCTGCGGATCAATCCACTTACCCATCGCCGGCCCAGCCAATCGCGTCATGTCGATCTCGATGCCTGCTTTGCTGTAGTGATGGGGGAAATAGGCCATGATCAGGGTGCCGTCCGGAGTTCTGGCCGCAACCACGAACTTCTCGCCCCGCTTCTCATCCAGGCTGCGGATGTTGTCATACGTTTCTTGGCCGGAGAGAATAAAGGTCTCGGCGCCGGCGATGCGAATCGGCTCTCCGATGAAGTACTCATCACGAGGCTGCTCGGGCACGAGACGCCACCAGGATCGCTTGCCGTAGATATCCAGCATATGGCCCAAGGCTACACTCCCCGGTGAATCCAGTTGCTTCTTCCACCCCTCCTTCAATCCCCAGATCTCGCCGTTACCAAATGCGTGACCACTGGCGCCGCAGATGAAATTCCAGTGCATCAGACGGCGAATACGCCTGACCTTCGAGCCCCGCTCGTTCTCATAGCCCGCCTCGCCCAACAGGAACGGGCGAACTTTGGAGACCTCCTGCGGGACTCTCTGATTGCGATTCCACTCCATGTGATTGAGCCAATAGGGATGGGCGTGCTCCCGGTTGTTCTGGCCGGGCCAGTATGTATAGGTCCAACTGATATCGAGATACGCCCCGTGACCGTGCTCGTCCCTGGATGTACTGCTCTTGATCCCATAGGTGTCCTGGTGCCCATACCAACTACTGGAATGGTGAGCGATCAACATCCGAGGCGCAACCTTCTTCAACTCCGTCGCCATCTTCGTGAATTGCACGCGGTTCTCGCTGCTGTCCCCACCCAGGAACACCATTACGTTGCCAGCTCCGCCATAACGTCGACCGATGAACCGGGCGTACTCCTTGAGGGGCCGAAAATCGTCTTGTTTGTTGTACGAACTGTTCAGAACGGGCGCCCACCCCTCCCCGCAGCAACCGCTCCAGACAAGGGCCATGCACAGTGTGATATTGTGTGCGCGGGCGGCTTCCACCACGATATCGACGTGTTGGAAATAGCGTTCGTTGGGTTTGTCGAATTGCTGATCCTCAAAAGGATACTCGCCCTGCCACGTGTCGTCACCGGTCCGGGCCCAAGGGAGAATCATGCACTGCACAACCGTGATTCCTTTGGCCGCTCGGTCCTGGAAATAGGCCACCAAATCCTCGTCGCTGGCTTCAAACGTGAGGAACCAGCAGGTGTCGGCGCTATAGAAGAACGGCGTCCCCTCGCGATCCACGAGATAGGCCTTCTTGGCGCCAGGCACAACCTCCACCATCTTGACCTGGAGCGGCCAGGCCGGCCTGGGGATCACAATGCCAAGGGCCGGTGTCACAAGCCAGGTCAACAGACCGAACCCCAGAATGCAGATGACTCCTGCCAGATTTCTATTTCGTGGCTGCACTGCTACCTCCTGTCCGTATGGTAATGGAGTGACTAATAGCGGGACGCGTGATGGTAGACATCCCAACCCAAGTATCTGCCAAACGCCTCCACAAGAATGTCGCCATAACGTCCTCGGTTGATGGCCACGTGGTGCTCAAAACCGTTCTGGCAGAGGAAATTGAGCAGGCTCTGGAGTTGCGGCACCTGGCAGACACCGACTCCGCCATCGCACTCCAGAGGATCGTCGGTAAACGCACCTTCGCCAACGTAGGCCTTTATGACGCCCAGCCCATCATCCGTACTGATGCGCGCGAACGTCATGTCACCTGGCGCGATGCGCCCCTTGATACCGGCAAAGCAGTTGTCCCGCCCCAACGATTCGCCCAGCACGTCCAGTTCGGAGATCTCAATATCCGATCCCATGAAACTCTTCGGGTAGTTGCTGCAATGCGTCACGACGCACTTGTCGTCTTCGTCCAGATAGTTGTTGTTCCAATCCACGAAACCGGCGGGCTTGCCTGCCGACGCCAGATTGAGGGCGTACATGGCTACGGCACCGGCGACATCCATCTCGCACGCGCTAGGACGCCCTGCTTCACCCATCATGCTCATGGACAGACAGCTCGCACAGCCATAGTGGTTCTGCACGGACGTCCAGCACTGGATGCCACTCGCGACGCATTCGTTCTCATCCATCCAGGTATCGATGGCAACGGATAGCTTCGCCTGGCGCACGATCGCTTCTGCGCCAATGGAAGAGGGAATGGTCCCATAGTTTCTAATCGCTTCGATCTTACGCACGACGAGAGCGGTATCAGCGGCCAGCGCATTGGCGGCAGCGAAGATTTCGGAAAGATCCACCGTCACCACCTTGATACCAGAGCCCTGAAGAAGCTTCTCGCTAAAGCGCACCGTATTGAAGGCCTCCGGCCGGGCGCCCAAAGCCCCAATCCGCGCCCCGCGCAATCCGTTCACTACGCGACATACACCGGCGAAGCGCTCCAGATCCGCCGTAAACTGCGCGCTCTCGATCTCGCACGTATGCCGCTGCGTGTTCGTAAACGGAATGCCGTATTGATAGAGGTTGTTGCAGACAGAGAGCTTGCCACAGAAGGCGTCCCGACGCTGGCCGATCGGCAGGGACGTGGATTCATCGTCACAGGCCTGAACCAACACGGGAACGTCGAGCTTCGCCATATCGATCGTCTGTACCACCGCCTGCTCATCGCCGAAATTCGGTAACACAACAACAAGACCGTCGATATCGTCCTGGTGCTCGCGAAATAGGGCGGCACATTTCTTAGCGTCGCTGTACGTTTCGACGGCGCCGTTGGGAACGGCGTCTTCGTCGAGAAGCACGCAGTCAAATCCCAACTCCTCCAGCTTGGTAACGATGTGATGCCGTGCTGCCTGCGCCAATTGGGCTGGGAAGATGTTGCGCGAGGTCACGATCACCCCAAACGTCTGTCTCCGTGTCATCAGAGGACTCCTTGTAGGATTGAGTTCATGCCTGTTCGTCTCTTTCGCTTCGCAGAAGGCTGCCTGCCGTGCGGTCGTCCGTGATCAAGACATCGATCAATTTGCCAGCCAGAGCGGCGCGTACTACCGTGACCTTGCTCCTACCACCGGCAACGCCGATAACGCGAGGGATATTCTTGATCGCCGTCAGGTCCAGTCCGACAATCTGAGCGTCCGTCTCGCCCAAGACCTCTGCGCCATTCTCGCTGAAGAATCGAAGCGCGATGTCGCCTACCGCCCCTTTGGTGCGCAACTCCTGTATCTGGGACTCAGCCAGCACTCCAGCCTCAAGCAGCGTTGAGCCTCTGCGAAGCTCACCCAGACCGACAAAGGCAATATCGGCCTGTGCCGCTAGCTCCAGCGTTTCGCCAACCTGCGAATCACTGACCAGGGCATCGCGCACGCTGCGGGTCTTGACGATCCCCGGGGCATGAAGCAGCCGCGGACGCGCCCCAAAGGCCTGCGCCATGCGCCGGACGAGTTCGCTCCCATGGACCTTGGCCTCCAATTCACCAAGCCCGCCGATCATCTGGACCACACGAACGTCGGGAAAACTCGCCGACGGAAGCGCGTCGACGACGGAAAGAAGGGTGCTGCCCCAACTGATCGCAACCACTTCATGCCCCTGGAGACAACGCGTCAGGTATCGGGCCCCCACCAACCCCAATTCAGCTGCGATGGCGGATACGCTCAAGTCGGCAGCCGTTGCAACAATCGCTTCCTGCAACCCATATCGGGCCTCGATCTCTCGTTCCAGATCGGCGTTTGAAGACTCCGGAGGATTAATAGAGATCTGAACGATGCCGGCATCTCGCGCCCTGCTCAGGACGCGGGAGACCTTGACACGCGAGATTCCGAAGCGCCCGGCGATCTGCTGCTGCGTGAGATTGTCCTCGTAATAGGCCTTGGCAACTTTGTACAAGAGCTTACGATCTTGAATGTCTGAGTCCATACTACACGACCTTGAGACCAGCGTGCACTACTGCCGCTGTGCGGTTCGGAATCCACCAGATTCCGGTTGACAGAGGCTGGATACACGACTATTGTTCACATGTTCAACCATGAACATATGATTATATGGCTCGGGAACCGAATGGGAAGGACAAAAAGATGAGAAAGGCAAGAACGGGATTCTTGACCGTGGCGCTGGCCCTGACCTTGTTGATCGGCGGCTGCAATCGCCAGGACGAAGAACCGGGCCAGATCACGATATGCTTTGCCTTTCAGGACCTGGAAACCGAGTATTGGGTCGCCGCCCATAAGGCCATTACCGAAACGCTCAGGGCCCGGAACATCAAAGTGCTTGAACGCAACGCCCATCAGGACGCCAATCGGCAGTTCGAGCAGATCCGCGACGCCATCGCCCAAGATGTCGACGGCATAATTATGATCCCCCAAGATGGCGAAAGCGCGTTGACCATCATCGGAGAGGCGAATCAGGCCGGAATTCCCATTGGCGTGTTCAACCGCCCACCGGCCGACAAGAGCAAGCCGGCCTTGGTCGTCGTGGCCGACAATGAGAAGATTGCCGAAGAGGCTGTGGCGTATATGGCCAAAGCCGCATCCGAACTCAATCGCAAGATGACGCCGCTGATTCTGGTCGGCGATCTCGGCGACCAGAATTCCATCGAACGTCGGGATGGCTTCTACCGCGCCGTCAATGCACATCCCGAGCTATTCAAGAAGCCAATTGAGGTTCCCACGAAATGGGACGCCGCCACAACGCTGGCAAATCTCGAAGCCGCGCTACAGGTCACACCCGAAGTGGATTTCATCTTTACGTCATCGGATTTCCTCTATCCTCAGATCAAGGCGGTCCTGGAGCCGTTGGGAAGATGGAAGCCCAAAGGTGATCCCGACCATGTCGTCTTGGGGGGAGTGGACGGAGACTCCACCGCGTATCGCCTCATGAAGGAAGGCTATGTAGATGCTACCGGCGTGCAGGATCTGTTCTTCGAAGCCAATGCGATTATGGATGCTCTTGTCGAGGCCATTAAGTCAGGTCAGCGCACGCCGGAGAAGTGGATTCAAGACCCCGGATTCGCCTTGACCCAGGAGAACATGCCCCAGCGAGCTATGGACATGTGGGGCTGCCGAATTCTACATGAAGAGCAGTCAAACGAGGCGAGATGAAACTGGACAACACGCTACTTCGATGGCCCAAGGCCGTTGTTCTGTCGAACCATTTCATCCTGGTACTGACAGTCCTTTTCTTCCTCGTGATGTGGGGGATCTATCCCCACATGGCGGGCCGGCGCAATCTCGCGAATCTCCTCAGCAATACTTGGCCCCTGTTGGCATTGGTATTGGGACAGATGTTTGTGTTGATTGTCGGAGGCATCGATCTGTCTCAGACCTCGATCATGGCCGTCACAAGTGTCCTGGGAGCGATGGTCATGGCCACCAGTCTGGAGCCAACCCGGTTCGCACATAACCCGCTGTGGGGTGTCCTCATATCTGAACAGGGAGGGTGGCTGAGCGGCAGCCCCTGGGCCGTCCCGGTGGCGGTGCTGTCTTTTGTCGTAGCTGGTGCCAGCATCGGCCTCCTCAACGGCCTGGCGGTTGCGAAGTTGAGGATGCCTCCGTTCATGGTCACCCTGGTAACCATGTCGTTCTTCAGCGGTCTGGCGATCTATCTGACCCAATCAGAGAACGTCAGACCCCTGCCTGACAGCTTCATAGCGATTGGCAAAGGGACCCTGGGCCCTATCAGTCCACCAATGCTGATCGTGGTCGTGCTGGCCCTGCTGGCGTTTGTCGTTCTGGATCGGAGCATCCTCGGACGATGGTTCTACGCAGTCGGTCAGAACGCTGAAACAGCGAAGATCTCCGGAGTCCCGACTAAGCGGGTCATCGTCTTGGCTTACGCATTCAGCGGACTGTGTGCCGCCGTGGGAGCAATTCTCTATTCCGCAAGACTTGAAGCGGGTCGCCCCACGCTCGGCAGAAATCTCCTCCTGGATGTCATCGGGGCAGCCGTGATCGGAGGAATCAGTCTCTTTGGCGGCAAAGGCAAGGTGCTCTGGGCTGTCTACGGCGTGCTGTTCTTTGTCGTGCTCGACAACTCACTGAACAAGATGCCGCTCGATTTCTACTCTATTGACATCATCAAAGGCGCTGTGATCTTGTTGGCCGCTCTGCTCGATGCCCTCCGCACGCGCCTGAGTTTGTATCATGCCCCACTGGCGGGAGCACCTTGAAATGACACGATCCGCTCTTGAATTTGACAGAGTCAGCAAAAGCTTCTTCGGAGTTGCGGCGCTGAGCGACGTAACGCTGTCGATCCCCGAAGGATGTCTGCTGGGCTTGATCGGCGAAAACGGCGCCGGCAAGAGCACGCTCATGAACGCGCTGGCAGGCGTTATCACTCCCGACCAAGGCACGATGAGGTTGTTTGGCGTCCCCTTTCATCCTACCTGTCCGGCTGACGCGACACGGGCAGGCATCGCCTTCATTCACCAGGAGTTGAATCTCTTCAGCAATCTCAGCGTGGTCGACAATCTGTACATCGACGGGTTCCCTCGTCTATGCAGACTGCCGATCATTGACAAACGCAAGGCATACCGACAGGCGGCAGAGCTGCTCACGGCTGTGGATCTCTGTCTTTCACCCGCGACACCGATTGAGTTGCTCACACCAGGCGAACGCCAGCTGGTGGAAATCGCCAAGGCACTTGGACGCAACGCCCGCATCATCATCTTCGACGAACCTACGACATCGTTGACAGCTGCCGAGAGGAGCAAGCTCTTCCAGGTTATCGACAATCTCCGCCGAGAGGGGCGAACCATCATCTACATCTCTCACAGCCTCGATGATGTGCTACGGCTGGCCGATACCATCGCCGTGCTTCGGGACGGGAAGCTCGTCAGTACGGGGCCCGGCGACCAGTATTCCGCCAATCGCATGGTGGCAGACATGGTCGGACGTGAGATCGCGCAGATGTACCCCGCTCGCGCCAGTGCTCCAGGGCCAGAGTCGGTTCTGGACGTCAAGTCACTGACCCAACCGGGCATGATCAAGGACATCAGCTTCACGCTGCACGAAGGAGAGGTGCTTGGTGTCTTCGGACTGATGGGCTCCGGCCGCAGCGAACTGGCGAGGATCGTCTATGGACTCGATCCCTTCAAGAGCGGCAGCATCCGCGTTCGAGGCACCGACGCCGGCGCGCCGTCTCCCATTCGGAGTATTCGCAATGGCGTCGCATTCGTTACCGAGAATCGCCGCCAGGAAGGTCTGCTCATGGAGGCGCCAGTCTCCGAGAACATTGATCTTTCGTCCCTCCGGCGCTATGCCCGATACGGATCGGCACGCATTATCGATCGTAGGGCAGCTCTCAAGGCAGCACGTCAGATGGCCGAGTCTCTCCAGATAAAGAGCGGTTCAATCGACAGACACCGGGCCAAACACCTCAGCGGAGGTAACCAGCAAAAGGTCGTCATCGCCAAATGGCTACTGACCGACCCGGGCATCCTGATTCTCGATGAGCCTACGCGCGGCATTGATGTTGGAGCCAAGTATGAGCTGTATAGCATCATCAATGACCTGGCGTCTCGAGGAACAGCCATACTCTATATCTCGTCGGAACTCGAAGAACTGACAGGAATGTGCGACCGGATTCTCGTCATGAGCAACGGCGAGATTCAAGCGCAGTTTCGACATTCGGAGTTTGACCAGGAGAGTGTCCTGCAAGCGGCGTTTCGAGGCCGCACGACAGCCAACCAGACTGAAGCCAACGGTGAGAATTGACTGACCGGTGAACGAGCGACGAAACAAGCTGGTGTCCATCTTGCTGAACAACATGCCCATGCTGTTGTTCGTGCTACTGCTGATCGCATTCGGCGCTATCGCACCCGAGTCCCTCCAATACCAAAACATTGAGAACGCATTCAAGCAGGCCTCGTACATCGGCATTGTCGCCATCGGCATGACCTTCGTCCTGCTCACGGGAGGGATCGATTTATCCGTCGGGTCCAACATGTACGTCTCTGCCGTGATCGCAGGACTAGCCATGCAGCGCTACTCCGTTGGCGCCGGGCCTGCCCTGCTGCTGTGTCTCGTCGTCGGAGCAGTGTTCGGCACCATCAACGCCATCGCTGTAACCAAGCTGAGAATCCTCCCTTTCGTTGCGACGTTGGCGATGATGGTCTCCGGTCGCGGGGTCGGACTGATGTTCTCGAAGTCTCGCGCGGTGGCGTTCCCCGATCCCGTTACCGGGCTCGGTTCCGCTGAGTTGTTCAGTCTGCTTCCCTATCCTATCGTGATCTTCGCGCTTGTCGTGGGGGGAGCCGCCTTACTGTTGCATCGTACCCAATTGGGTCGGCAGATCTACGCCCTGGGCTATGACAAGGAAGTTGCCCGGAAAGCAGGCATCAACGCGGACCGAGTCCAAGCAGCGGCCTATATCTTGTGCGGTCTTTTCGCTGCACTCGGCGGGTTCGTCTCCGTCGTTCAACTGGGCAATGTCAACGCCGGCTTTGGCAAAGGAGACGAGTTCGACGCCATCGCCGCCGCCGTGCTCGGGGGCGTCAGCCTCTTCGGAGGCGTAGGACGCGTCTTCCCCGGCGTCGTGCTCGGGGCCGTCTTCATTCAGGCGATATCCATCGGACTGGTCTCGGCCCAGGTAGATCTATACCTGCACCCGTTGATCACCGCGGCGGTCATCTTCTCGGCGGTTCTGGCCGACAGCCTGCGCAACACCTATCTGAAGAAGCTGAGCCGCCGCAATATCAGGCTCGAAGTATGACTGTTACCAGGAGTTCAGGAGACGTGAGGTAATCAAACGATGACACCGAAACGCGACGAACAACTGCTGGCTATGGCACGCGATGTCATAGAGACAGAAACAAGGGCCATCTCGGCGCTGAATGAACAGCTGTCGGACGATCTCGTGGCCGTGGCAAAGCTTATGCTTGAATGCAAAGGGCACGTGCTTACCGCCGGCGCGGGCACCAGTTGCGCAATGGCCCAGCGTTTTGCCCACTTGCTCGCCTGCTGTGGGACCCCGGCCCTGTTCATCAGCGCCGCCAATTCGATTCATGGCGGCGCCGGGGCGATCAGCAACAGGGATATCGTTTACATCATCTCGAAAGGTGGGCAGAGCACCGAGATTAATACCTTCGCCCAGATCGCCAAGGATCGCGGGGCCAAGGTCATTGCGCATACGGAGAAGCCTGACTCGCCCCTGGGAAGGCTGAGCGATGCAGTAGTACACGTGACAGCACCCGAGGACGCTGATCCCTATGGCATGATCGCAACGGGAAGCTCCTTGATGACCGGTGCAGCCTGTGACGTGCTTTGTGTCCTGCTGCTTGAATTGCGCGGGTATACCAAAGAGCAGTTTGGCCATACTCATCCCGGCGGGGCCGTCGGTGCAAAGATCGAAGCGGAAAAGCACAAGTAACGCGCGTTCCACGTTTGGAACAGGATTGAGGAGCATAGATGAAAGCTGCATTTCTAACAGCGCCGGAAACGCTGGAATTGCGAGATATCCCCGCCCCCACGGCACCGGAAGGAGGGCTGGTTCTTCAGGTTAGAGCTTGCGGGATCTGTGGTTCCGATCTGCGCCGTTGGAGAGAAGGCCCCCCACCCGGGGTGGGCGGCGTGGTTCCGGGACACGAGGCGGCGGGAGTGGTCATCGCGACGGATGAGCAGTGCCGGCGTTTCAAAGTGGGCGATTATCTGGCGATTGCCCCGGATATCCACTGTGGCACCTGCTACTACTGTCGCCGCGAGAAGTACAACCTCTGTGACAATCTGCGTTTCGTGGGCATCACGCCGGGATTTCCGGGAGGCTTTGCCGAGCAAATGGCCATCACGGCCGAGGTCATCGAAAATGGTATCATTCATCCAATGTCCGAAGGATTGAGTTTCGCCCACGCCGCGTTGTCGGAGCCAAGCTGTTCGGTACTGGCGACCCAAGAGAAGGCTGGGACTCAGGCTGGAGACGTGGTGGTGATCATTGGAGCCGGGCCTACCGGGTGCTTGCACGTTGCTGTCGCCAGATCGCGCGGCGCGAAGGTGATCGTCGTGCAACGAAGCAAGACCCGCCAGGAACTGGTCCGGCGCTTCGATCCTGATCTGGTGATTGACGCCACCGCCGAGGACGTGATTGCACGCGTACGGGAATTCACCCATGGCTTGGGTGCTGACATTGTGATCTGCGCCAATCCAGTGGCCGAGACGCAACGCCAGGCAGTGGACATGGTTCGCAAAGCGGGCAAGGTGTTGCTCTTTGGCGGTTTGCCCAAGGCCGATCCCATGACGACCCTCGATGGCAATAAGATCCACTATGGCGAGGTCGAAGTCATAGGCGCATTCTCCTATCATCCCCGAGTTCACGAGGAAGCTCTGCACCTGCTGGCGAAAGGAACACTGCCGGCAGAGAAGGTCATCACGCATCAGCTTCCGCTGGACCAGATCAACGAGGCGTACCAGACCGCTGCCACAGGAAAGGCGCTCAAGGTGCTGATCTCCCTGGAGAAAGAATAGACAATGATCGGATTGAACAAGGAACTCCTGACGAGGGATGAACAAAAGCGCCCTGTGCGCGTCGGCCTGATCGGCGCTGGTCAGATGGGCGTTGACGTCGTCGCCCAGGTTAAGATGATGAGGGGCATTGAGATTGTCGCCATCGCCGATATCGACCGAGCTCGAGCCCGAGAGGCCTTCACCATCGCCGAGTTCGGGGGCGAGGTCCTTGAGACCGATTCGGCTGCGAATGCCGATGAAGCGGTGCGAGGTGGCAAGAGGATCTGTACGGATGATTTCCGCGTTGTTACGAGCATGAGGCAGGTTGAGGTCATGCTGGAAGCAACGGGAGTACCTGAGGTAGGCGCCCAGGCGGCGTTGCTGGCCTCCCGCACGGGGCAGCAGTTGGCGATGATGAACGTGGAAACGGACATCACCGTGGGCCCTCTACTGAGTTGGTATGCCACGCAGAAGGGAGTGCTCTATGCATTGGCGGCCGGCGACGAACCGGCGGCCTGTAAGGAACTGTATGATTTTGCTGACGCTCTGGGCTTCACGATCGTCGCGGCGGGCAAGGGCAAGAACAACCCTCTCGATCGTCACGCCAAGCCGACGGACGAAGCCTGGGCCCAAGAGGCTGCGCGCCGGGGGCTTAATCCCAACATGCTGATCGAATTTGTAGACGGCAGCAAGACCATGATCGAAATGGCGGCCGTCTCCAATGCAACGGGACTCGTCCCCGACGTTCGCGGCATGCACGGCCCGCCCACCAGTCGCGACAAACTGCACGAGACATTCACTTTGCAGGAACACGGTGGTCTCCTCAGCCGCACCGGCGTCGTCGAGTATGGCATTGGCGGAGTACACCCAGGGGTTTTTCTCGTCGTCACCACCGACCATCCACGGCTGCGACAGGCGCTGGTCTACCGCGACATGGGCGATGGCCCCTACTACACGCTCTTCCGTCCCTACCATCTCTGCAGCATCGAAGTGCCCTTGACGTGCGCCATGTTGGCAATACGCCGCCAGTCCAACATGCAACCGTTGCCCCGCCTGGTTTCGGAGGTCTTCGCTGTCGCCAAGCAGAACCTCCACCCGGGAGATGTGCTGGACGGAATCGGAGGCTGCACGTTCTACAGTCTGATCGACACCTACGAAGCAGCCCGAGACGAGGATCTGCTGCCCATCGGCCTGGCGAAAGGGGCCCAGCTCGTGAGATCCGTCGAGCAAGATGGGCCGATCCGCTTCGATGACGTGAAACTGTGTGAATCATCCACCGTCCTGACGCTGCGACGGCTCCAGGACCGCTGGACGACCGATCAGATCGGAGAGCAGGAACTCCTGACGGCTCTGGACGCCATCGAGTTCGACTGAGCGAGCGCTACTGTCTTGCACTCTACGAGAGGTGCTTATGTCTGTCATTGGTTTGGACATCGGAACGACCGGCTGCAAAGCGACGGTCTTCAGCGAGACCTGGGAGGTTCTTGGCAGTGCCTCCCGGGAGTACTCTATCCTGACACCACGCCCGCACTGGGCTGAACAGGATGCCGAGCTTGTCTGGCGTCTGGCACTCGACACGCTCGCTCAAGCGGTCGGTCAAAGCGGAGATGATCCACCAGAGGCTCTGGCACTTTCGGTCCAGGGCGAGGCGATTGTTCCCGTCGATAGTGCCGGCCGACCAACTCGACACGTCATTCTGGGCATGGACACAAGGTCAGTTGCGGAGAACGAATGGTTGGCAGAGACGTTCGGCGCCGAGACGCTCTTTGAGCGTACGGGCATGCCCATACACACCATGAATACGATCACCAAACTCCTCTGGCTCCGACATCATGAACCACGGACATGGGAGAACGCGGCGCAACTACTGCTCTACGAGGACTTCTTCCTACGTCGTCTGACGGGCCGGGCCGTCATCAGCCACTGCCTCGCCTCCCGGACTCAAATGTACGATCTTCACACCTCAGGCTGGGCCAACGACGTTCTCGATCGCTGTGAGATTGAGCCGGAGCGTCTCGCCGATCTGCTAC
>JANQFY010000261.1 GCA_028277585.1 Sedimentisphaerales bacterium | reverse complement strand
TCAAGACCATCGAAAAGCAGATCGAGAACGTCGACCGCCAGATTCGCGACCACATCGACAGCCACCCTGCACTCAAACGCAAGGCCGAACAACTCGAATCCGTTCCCGGAATCGGCGAAACCACGGCCTCGATGCTGGTGACAGAACTGCCTGAGTTGGGACGCTTGAATCGTCGGCAGATCGCGGCGCTCGTGGGCGTCGCGCCGATCAACCGTGACAGCGGCACCTATCGAGGCAAACGCTTCACCGGCGGCGGTCGCTGTCACCTACGCGCCCGCCTGTTCATGCCCACCCTCGTCGCCGCCCGGCACAACCCCGTGATCCGGCCGTTCTACCAACGACTGATCCAGAACGGAAAGACCAAGATGACCGCCCTGATCGCCGCCATGAGAAAACTCCTGACCATCCTGAACATCATGCCCAAGAAAAATGAAACCTGGAAACCAAAAAACACTTGATTGCCAAGACAGTCGCTACGGATTGCCATGCGCATGATATCCGCCCACGTAGGCCGAGCGTCCCCGCTCGGCTAAGTCGTGCGGGGACGCACGACCTACGGAACCACCGCCTAGCTCACCAGCAAACCCAACACGCATGTCATCTCGACCAAAGCGAAGCCTTCAACCCTGAGCGCAGCCGAACGGGGCCGTGGAGAGATCTCCGCGGCGCACAGTGTCCAACGCCCGGCCTCATGGACCATGGTGATTCGGGGGACCATTTCCCTGATGCGGCGTTGCCCTGATGTGGTGAGGCGTCACCCCACGAAGAACGCCTCAACAGGATGGGGACACCATACGCAAGTCGAGACCGAAATGAGTAACGTGTCCCCCGAGCCCTGTGGTATACTGTATCCAGGAGCGTGGCAGTTGATCACGGAGGCCCCCCGGGAATCGTGGCTGGAGTCTTGTATGTGACACGCGGTGAGATGAACAAGGGAAAAGATGGGGCACTGTGAGCATCCTGGTTGCTGTTCGGAGCGAGTGTTAGCGGGGCTTCGGGCGCGGGGCCGGTTCTGTGAATGGGCCGGGAACAACGGATGCGATTCGAGGAGTGTGAGCATGAAACGCCGAACGATACGATTCGTCAGCCTCTGGGCCATCGTCCTGTCAACCAGCCTCAACGTCCAAGCACAGTTCGCTGGCGGAACAGGCGAGCCGAACGACCCCTATCTCATCGCGACGGCCGAGCAACTACTGGCGGTGGATTTCAATGAGCCGGGGACCTGCTTTCGGTTGTGCAATGACATCGACATGGAGGGGAGGGGACGCCGGTGGCGTGACTCCTTCCGGGGCCATCTGGACGGCGCGGGATTCGAGGTTCAAAATGCCGTCTGTCCCCGGCCGAGTTTCTTCGGCATCATAGAATCCGAGGCCAGCATTTCGAATCTGGTCCTGACAAATGTTGGTGTTGTCACGGCGACTTCGCCCGACTATCCCGGAGACCAATATGGTACGGCAGGTACCTTCGCCATGGAGAACTACGGGACCATCACGAATTGTGGCGTCACGGGCATCGTGTCCACTTGGCGGGTCGGGCGTGTGGGAGGCATCGTGGGGCTCAATAACGGCACGATCGTCAACTGCTATTTCGACGGTTGGGTCTTGGCTCCCTGGGAGGATGTGTTTGGAGGTGACGCATCGGAGCCTGTCTTTGTAGGCGGACTGGTGGGCGTGAATGCTTACGATGGTCTGATCGCCAACAGCCTGGCCGGAGGAACCGTGCTGGGCAACAGAGGTGTCGGTGGTCTGGTGGGGTCGAATTGGGGGACGATCCGCAACTGCTACTTCCTTGGCTCGGTCTTGGGTCAGGTGGGGGCGGGAGGCCTGGTGTCCGAGAACACCGGCCATCTGCAGACCTGCTATGCGGCCAGTGAGGTTACCGGCGAGATGAAAGGGGGCCTGGTCGGCCTGGCGGGGGACGCAGCCATAGGAAGCGCCTCGAATTGTCTGTGGGATCTGTTTAACACAAACTGCGAGCGAAGCGCCGCCGGAGTCCTAGTTCTCGGTCTGACGGCGGACACCCTGGCCCTCAACGGTTGGGCCGGAGATCCGAATTGGATCCTGGCCGTTGGCGACTACCCGCGTCTTGTCTGGGAAGGTAAACCCGGGACCGCGGTTCCGCCGTCTGTCGAGGCGACCTTTAGCGGGGGCAGTGGGACGGAGAATGATCCATATGTCATCAGTAGTCGGACGGACCTGCGAACCTTGAGTAGAGCGAGCATCTACTGGGACAAGCACTTCCTTCTGGCCAACGATCTGGACATGCCGAGCAACGCGTACCCCATTGGGATCTGTCGGGGGTCGGGTTTTTCCGGAACCTTCGACGGCAATGGCCACGTGATTCGCAACCTGCGCATGGGATCGCAATCGAGCGGCACGCCCGTGTGGAACGGCGGATTGTTCGGATACATCACCGGGGAGGTCCGAAACCTGATCCTGGAGGATTGCGAGATCATCGGAGGCGTCAATTCGCAGCGTGTCGGCGCGCTGGCCGGCACCAACGCCGGCGTCGTCACGAATTGCTCCGCGACGGGTTCGATCAGCGTAGGGGAGTACAGCCAGTTCATCGGTGAATTGATCGGTGTCAATTTTGGTGAGATTAATGACTGTACCGCCGTGGTGACAGTGGAGGCGGGCGAAGGCAGCTCTGAGATAGGGGGCCTGATAGGAGCGGAGGACCCACCGTTCCCAAGATAACGACAGCCGGGGAATTAGAGGACTGCGATCCCCTAATTCCTCCTGTTTAACGACGAGCTTCAGGCTTCAAATAACCTTATAGGTATTCACTTTCTCAAAAAGAAAGTCAGAAGCCTGCGGAAGGAACTGAACGTTGTTCACTAACGGTTATTTCTAACATGGGGTTGCCAATCGACGTTGCTATGCGTCGCGATCAAGCCCCTGCGTCAGTTGTGTGAGAGTTCGTGATGACCATAATAACGATAATCGTGATCATTGCCGCGGGTTTCATTGCCATAGTGTCAGCATGGTTCGTTCATTGTGGTCTTGAGCGTTGCTATGTTCGATACGGCCATCGTTTCTGCACTGAACGCGGTTTCACTATTACGAAGTTTCGATGCGGACCTGAATTCGAAGATAGTGGCGCTAAGACAGAATACTCCATCGTTGAATTCGACTGTGTCAATCCTGACGGAGCCAGAAAGTTGGTTAAACTGCGTGTCTGGATTTTCGGTATCAGAAAGGTATTGGCAATTGAAGATCTTCCTGAGGAGAAGAAAGACTAACAGACCATTCGAGAGGGACGGCTCGTATCTTGTCGCCCCTCTATTCATCGTTGAATTCTGGAGACCGTTTCCTTAATCCGCCGTTGCCCTGATGTGGTGGGGTGTCATTGGCGCAGGACGCGTGGGTTGAGAACCCACCCTACGGAGCCGGGGCATTTGCGTCCATCGGAAGAGGGCGGTTCTAAGGTTCCTCGAGGGCGCGGATATCGCCCGTGTGTTGGATGACCACGGGGTATCCTTCCACCGTTGAGGGTATGCGCTGGCGGATCTGTTCGCTGTCGGTTGTCTCCGTCAGGATCAGGATGCAGGGCTTGTCCCCGTGACGGCCGATGGCGGTGCCGATTACGCTGGGCAGCGCCATCCACGCGTCGGCGTTCTCCCGATGGACCTGCTCGATTGTTCTGGCAGACATCGTCGCTGTCCTTTCGGCCCCTCCGAACTCTATTGGGGATCTCTCCCGTCGATGGCTACGCCGAAGTGATCGAGCACCAAATCGATCGGATTCGCCACGGCTACGGACGATCCACCCGCGAAGACCAGTCCCACCGGATGGGCGCCGTCTTTGGTGACGACCAGGGACCCGGAGTCACCCGGTTCGACGAACCCACCCGGGGTGATCAGGATCTGATTGACAAACCGCGCGACACCTCGATCGTACGTGACATTGACGGTGGCGTTCACCGCGTAGACCTCTCCCGTTGTCAGATTCGTGCTGCGTCCGTACTTCTGAACCTCGAGATCGATGGTTGCGGCGACGGGGGTCGTAGTGGGTTGGCCGTAGCCGTCGCTCGGCGTGGCGGCGTCGAGGTCTTCCGTAGAACATTCCGCGATCGCGGCGTCGATCGTGTTCCGGGCCCACCGTGAGAATCGGATCGACTGGTACGCGCTCAGTGTGCCGATGGCGTCGCGCGGGTTGACGCCACCGTCGATGGGGCCTGGCTGCAGAACGTTGTCGCCGATCTCGGCGCGGTTCTCATCCGCAAACACGTGGTTGTTGCTCAACGCGTAGTATCGTCCATTCTTGGTTACGCGGCATCCAATCGTGCCGGCCGTGATGTTGAAGTGTCCGGTCGAGGCGCCGATGGGGGCCGGTCGCGGGCCGACTGGCGGTTCGATGGTCGCCTCACTCGTCGTCGCATTGGCGGCGTCGGAGTAGCCGGATCGATTCCCCGAGTCGTCCACGGCGGTGAGGATGTAGTAGTACGTCGTGGAAGGGGACAGACCTGAGTCGGTATAGCGGCTCTCCCGCTCGTCGACCGAGGCGATCCGACTGTACGACTCGCCTGAGACGGCGCGGTAGACGTTGTAGTAGTCCATGTCCGACTCGGTGTTGTCGGCCCAATCCAATTCGATCTGGCTGCTGCCGGTCGCCTGCGCGGTCAGGCCGGTCGGCGCGGCCGGGGGCGTGCTATCTCCCCAGAACCACCAGCGCCAACTGAACTGAGCCAGGACCGGGCGTGCACCCAGCGCGTAGATCTTGCCTGTGACGACCTTCTGGACCGGAACACCCTCCAGTTCGTCAGGGATTCCGCCCACGCCGGATCGTTCCAGGAGCACCAACACCGCGCTGCTGCCGCTCCCATGAACCCCGCTGGCGACGCCAACGACTCCCTCGCGGTTCATGAGTTGCTCGGTATGACGCTGTTGGATTTCCCGGATGCGCCGCAGGGCTTCGCCCGGGCGAATCTGGCTGTCCAGACTTCCTGGCAAGATGAGCAGGCAGAGGGCGGCCGCCAGCCACAGGCGCAGCAAGCTTCGCTTTGACATGGTTTGACCCTTTCAAACGCGTGTTCCCGGGTTTGTTCAGAGCGAACCGATCCCGCAGGCCACGTGGTCAATGGTGCTCGATCCAAAGGTGCAGATTCGTGAACCCCGATTTGTCGCCGCGCCATCTATTCGTGGCGCGACAAAAACACACCCACCCCAGGTCTATTTCGACGCGTACGGTCATTCTTCTCCAGCGGTTCTCGGCAAATCCGCGAGATTCGCCGGCTGTGCGCCGGAGCGCTCCACCGGCCTGTCTCAGGACGCTGTTGACGCGGGCCCCAGGACGAGCTAGAATGCCCCAGTGATGTGCGGGTAATACTCTCAAGAGCGACCTGGTGAAAGGATTCGGCAATGCCTATCGATCGCAATCAAGTCTCCGCCTGCCTCGATGAGTGCAAGCACCATTTCACGACCGAACTGCTGCCGTTCTGGCTCGATCGCTGCAAGGACGATGTCAACGGCGGCTTCATCACCCAATTCGACAAAGACGGCAATGACACGGGCGAGGATGAGAAGTCCTCACTGGCTCAGTTGCGGACCGTCTACTCAATGTCCACGACGCACCGGGCCGGCTTTGGCGACGGTCGCTGCGCCGAATACGCCAAACACGGGGTCGATTTCCTGATCGATAAGGTCTGGGACAACGAGTACGGCGGTTTTTACTGGACCACCGATCGTGAGGGCAAGCCCGCCATCGACAAGAAGATCATGTACGGTCTGAGCTTCGGCATGTACGCCATGGCCGAGTACACCATGGCGACCGGCGATCCGCGCGGGCAGGAGTACGCCGAGCGGACGTTCGACTTGGTCAAGAAGCACGCCGCCGACACCATGTATGGTGGTTACTTCGAGATGTTCGAACGCAACTGGAATCTGTGCGGCCCGGGGTCCCAGGGGGGCGATCGCAAGACCCTCGATGTGCACATGCACCTGATGGAGGCTTTCACGACCCTGTACGAGTGCACGGGCCAGAGCATTCATCGCCGCACGCTGCTCGAGGATATCGACCTTCTGTTCAAGCGGATCATTCACCCGGAGTATGCGACCGGCATTCCGCAGTTTACGGTGGATTGGAAGATCGCCCCTCAGATCAAGTTCGACGTCGTCTGGGGCTGGGACCGCTTTGCCGAAGGCGGCGCCAAGCCCAACGCCGAAGACAACACCTCGGCCGGACACAACGTCGAATTCGCCTGGTTGCTGGCCCACGCGACGGATGTGCTGGGCAGCCATTGGGACGAATGCAAGGGCATCATCAAGAAGGCGATGGACCACGGCCGCGACAACGGGATCGACCCGGAGTTCGGCGGTGTCTATGTTGAGGGGCCCCACGCCGGCGGCGTCTACGACATGGAGAAGGAGTTTTGGCAGCAGGCGGAGGTCATGATCGGCATGTTGGAAGGCTGCCTGCGCTTTGGTTCCGACGCGTACTGGCCCAGCTACCTGAACGTCCATCGTTTCGTTTTCGACAAGATGATCCACCACCCGGTAGGGGAGTGGTGGCCGCTCACCACCCGCGAGGGCGAGCCGATCTGGACGCATATGAGCCACTCGTGGAAAGTCAACTACCACACCATTCGCTGCATGGTCGAGTCGATCAAGCGACTGGAGAAACTGCTGGAGCAGCTCTGACGCATGGACTATCAAGGCCGATATACCGCATTCGATCCGAGTCGGATCGAGACCTATCCGCTGCAGCAGCGCAGCAACAAAGTAACGTTGGACGATCTGGTCCGCCCCGACAGCGTGAGGGGGCTGGACCTGGCCGTCTCGGAGGCGACCGGGCGGCACGTTGAGATGGTTGCCGAAGCGATCGTCGCGGCGCGACGGGACGACAAGCCGGTCATTCTGTTCAGCGGCGCTCACCTGATCAAGAACGGCCTGGGACTGCTGCTGGTCGACCTCGTCGAACGCGACCTCGTGACGTTGGTCGCGGGCAACGCGGCGACCTCGATCCACGATTTCGAACTGGCCCTGATCGGACAGACCAGTGAAAACGTCCCGGCCGCCCTGAGCGAGGGGCAGTTCGGGATGGCGTACGAATTCGCCTACATCAACACGGCGCTGCGCTTGGGCGACGAGCAGAAACTGGGCTACGGCGAAGCATTGGGCCGAACCATCTGCGATGAGGCGTTTTGCGAGCAGGTTCTCTCTGTTGCCGCGAAGGCAGATTCGCCCAGCCAGTTCGCGCATCCAGAGGTGAGCGTCCTGGCGGCCTGCTATCGGCGCGGTATCCCTTTCACGATCCACGCGGGGATCGGAACGGATGTGATCGATCAGCATCCCAGTTTCGATGGTTGCGCCAAAGGGGGGTGCTCGGGGCGCGACTTCCTGATCTACACCCACGAAGTGACGAAACTCGCGCAAGGCGGCGTCGTGCTCAACATCGGCAGCGCCGTGACGGGGCCCGAGGTTCTGCTCAAGGCGATTTCCATGGCCGCTAATGTGGGCTGCGCGCCGCATGAGATCCTTACCGCCGATTTCGATTTGCGGCCGCACGATCCCGAGCAGATGACCGACGAGGCCGCCTCGGGTTATTACTACCGCGATCAGAAGAGCGTCGTGACACGCATTCCCGGCGCTTGCCAGGGTCGCGGCCTGTACGTCCAGGGCGACCAGAAGAAGACCTTCCCCTTGTTGTACCAAACCATTCTCCGACATCTCTGATTGAGGACCGGGCATGAACGAACAGCGTATGGGCGAGATTCTGGATCGGATCAAGAATGTCACCGTCGCCGTCTATGGCGACTTCTGTCTCGACGCCTACTGGATGCTCGATCCCCAGGGCTCGGAGGTCTCGGTGGAGACGGGGCTGCAGGCCCGCGCCGTGGCGCAGCACTACTATTCGCTGGGCGGCGCGTCGAATGTCGTCGCCAATCTCGCGGCGCTGACACCCAAGGCGATCCACGTCATCGGCGTGGTGGGCGACGATATCTACGGCCGCGAGCTGACGCGTCAGTTCGACGAACTGGGCGTCGATACGACCCGCCTGATTGTTCAGGACGAGCAGTTCGATACCGTGACATTCGCCAAGCCGTATCTGGAAGGCGCCGAAGACGCGCGGATGGACTTTGGTTTCTTCAACCGGCGCAGCACAGAAACAGACGATGGCTTGCTGGCGGGCATTCGCGAGGCGCTGGAGAACGCCGATGTGCTCATCGCCAATCAGCAGGTGCCGGGCAGTATCGCCAACGCGTCGTTCATTGAGCGGGCCAATGCGCTGTTCGCTGAGTTCCCCGACAAGATCGTCTTGCTCGATTCGCGTCACTACGGGGACAAGTTCCAGCACATCGTCCGCAAGACAAACGACATCGAGGCGGCTCAACTCAACGGTGTCGACGCGGGGCTCGGCGCCGAGCCGTCGCTGGATCAGGTCAAGGTGTTCGCCGAAAAGCTCCAACGACAGTTCGCCAAACCCGTCTTCCTGACCCGCGGCGCCCACGGCATGCTCGTTGCTGACGACAAGGGTCTGCACGAGATCCCGGGACTCCAACTGCTCACCAAGCTCGACCCCGTCGGTGCCGGCGATACCGTGACCAGCGCCCTGGCGCTGTGTCTGGGGGCGGGTATCCCGCCGGTCGAGGCCGCGACATTCGCCAATCTCGCCGCGGGCGTCACCGTACAGAAACTCCTCCAAACGGGGACGGCCAGCGGCGCCGAAGTGCTCGAGATCAGTCGCGACCCGGATTATGTCTATCAGCCCGAACTGGCTGAGGACGCGCGCCAGGCCCGCACCATCGAGGGGACGGAAATTGAAATCTGCGCCAAGGCGATCCCGTGTGGGAGCGTCAAGCACGCGGTCTTCGACGCCGACGGAACGATCAGCACGCTGCGCCAGGGCTGGGAAGAGGTGATGGCGCCCGTCATGATCCGCGCCATTCTGGGTGAGCAGCACGACAGCGCCGATCGGGGGCTCTACGAAAAGGTTCGCCAGCGCGTGCTCCAGTACATCGACCAGTCTACGGGCTTGCAGACGATCCTTCAGATGGAGGCGCTGGTCGAGATGGTCAAGGAGTTCGGCATTGTCCCGGCCGGGCAGATCCTGGATAAGTTCGGTTACAAGAAGATCTATAACGACGCGCTGATGGAACTGGTGGGCAAGCGAATCGCGAAGCTCGAACGTGGTCAGCTTGATGTCGCCGACTGCACCGTCAAAGGCGCCGTCGGTTTCCTGGCGGCTCTACGGAAGCGGGGCGTTACCCTCTACCTGGCCAGTGGGACGGATCGCGAGGACGTGGTTCGCGAGGCGGCCGCCCTGGGCTATGCGGAATTTTTCGATGGGGGCATCTACGGCTCGGTCGGCGACGTCTCGAAGTACTCCAAGAAGATGGTCATCGACCAGATCATGACGGAGAACAGTCTCTCCGGTTCTGAACTGGTGGTCGTCGGCGACGGGCCCGTCGAGTTGCGCGAGTGTCGCAAACGGAATGGGATTGCCATCGGCGTCGCTTCCGACGAGATCCGCCGCTATGGATTGAACCTCGAAAAGCGCACGCGCCTGATCAAGGCGGGCGCTCAGGCGGTTGTGCCCGATTTTTCCGGTTGGCACGATCTGCTTAACCTCCTGTTCGGCGCCTGAGACGACCAAGCGTGCAGAACGATTGCGGTACATCGACAGAGACATACCATGAACTCAACAGACCGATACTACGCCGCGGCCTGCCAACTGGACATGCCGAATCCGACGCATCGCAACGAGATCGCCGGCCGCGTCACACGAATGCTGGCGATGGTCGACCACGCGGTGGTGGGCTATGAACCTTTTCACGATGTTCGGCTGGTGGTGTTCCCTGAGTTCGCTCACGCGGCGCCCGTCTTTCCGACCGTTGAGGAGTTGCTGGAGCATCTGGCGGTTCCGATCCCGAACGAGCATACGCAACGGTACGAGGCCAAGGCCAAGGAACTGGGCGCCTACATCCAGACGGGCACGTTCCTCGAGACCGACCCGAACTGGCCGGGGCATGTCTTCAACACGACGTGTCTGATCGGTCCGAACGGCCTGCTGACGAAGTACCGAAAGGTCCATCCGTGGACGCCCTGGGAGGTGCACACCAGTCCCCACGATCTGGAGGGCTACAGTGATCCTCTCTTCCCGGTCGCTGAGACGGAGATTGGGGTTCTCGGTGCCGCGATTTGTTACGACTGGCTGTTCCCCGAGGCGATCCGGCAATTGAGCCTGGCCGGAGCGGAGGTGCTCATTCGCGTCTCGGCCTACATGGACCCCTGGGGCGCCACGGCGCCGATGGACTGGTGGACCAGCGTCAATCGGGTGCGGGCGCTGGAGAACATGGCCTATGTCGTCGCGGCCAACCAGGCGGCGCGCCTGAAGCACTACCCGCCGTTCAGTTGGCCCGGGGGCAGCATGGTGGTCGACTACGATGGTCGCATTCTCGCTCAGGCCGATCCGGGGCCCCACGAAAAGATCGTGGTTGGTCCCATCGATCTGGCTGCGCTGCGCGCCGAACGGCAACGCCGACGCGGGCACCATCTGCTGGCCCACCTGCGCACCGAAGCGTATCCGGCCTATCGGCAGTCGGTCTATCCGCCGGGCGGGGCAGCCGAGGCGCCACCTACGGTCCAGAAGAATGATGCTGCAACCGAGAAGGGACGCGCAGCTCTGGATCGCTTGAGGGGCCGCAGTAGCTAAACGGCTTGGAGTGGGGCGGATCACGCGGTATACTGCGCTGGTTGTTCCGAAATGAATTGGCTCGATCAGAGTGCCAGGGAGATTCGATCATGATGCGAAAGAGATGTCTTCTCGTACTAGTTGCGTTAGCCTTTACAGTCGCGGCACAGGTCTGTGTCGCGGACGATTCAGAGGAAGAGGGTTTCGTTCCACTGTTTCCCAAGGATGGTGTGCCGGAGGGCTGGCTGGTGCGGAGTTGGAGCGATGTCAGCAAGCCGGTCGATCCGAACATCCAGTGGAAGGTCGTCGATGGCATTCTGCACGGGAGCGAGCCGCGGGGGACCTGGCTGATCAGCAAACGTCAATACGGCGATTTCATCCTCAAATTCGATTTCAAGTTGGGGACGCATGGCAACAGCGGCTGCGCCCTGCGTGTTCCGCTGTTCGGCGATCCGGCCTTCGACGGGATGGAATTGCAGATGGCCGACTATCGCTACAACACGCGGGCCAAGGATTCGGAACTGACCGGCGGGATCTATCGAGCGATCGCGCCGCGCCGTCAGGTCTATAAGCCCACGAAATGGAACCGCTATATTGTGACGCTCAAGGGGTCACGTTTGCATGTCACCCTCAACGACGTGGTCATTCACGATCTGGATCTCGACGAACAGGATCAGAAGGTGCTGCGCCACAACGGGCGGTCTGCGCCCGCCGTCAAGGATCGACCTCGGCGGGGGCATATCGGTTTTCAGGAACTCAGTCGCGGCGGCGCCCATGTCCTGATCCGCAACGTCCGCATCAAGGTGCTGGACAAGCCGGCCGAGCCCAAATAGCGGCCGCGGCAGCCGATCAGACGCGCACCTTCACGCGGGCCGGGGTTCGTCGCAGGCGACAATCCCGGGGGAGGATGGTCCCCTGGTTGTGCCAGCAGACGTAGCACTCGGTGGGGCGGACCTTCTGGCCTTGCCTTTGGCAGGGTAGGGCGTTGGGGCAGCCCGTGCAGGAGTAGTCACACCGTTTGCAGATTCGAAGTCTCCGTTTGATGGCGTTCGTATTCATCCAACACCTCCTCATACGGCCCGTGCCGCCCTCCGTGACGAACGGGAATTCCTTCGTTTGCCGTGTGGCAAGCCGGGTGTGCGAGGGACATCAGCGTCCCTGTCTCCCGACGTCTGATTGTGTGCCAATTCCTACTATCGGCTGCTTGGAGGTCGAGCTTAACGTCCCAGAATCATGGGCATCGGGGCCGCCGCAGCCGCCATATGGGCCATAGACCCAAAGGGTGAAAGGACTACAAAGGTTTGGTCGGATACCGCCGAATATGTTAAGATGGAGAGTCTTGCGAAAACGGTGCGCGGTCCACGCCGTTAAGCTTGATGGTGTACGGTGCCGGAGGGTAACGGAGCAAACTTGAACAGAGAGGATGTCATGACTGCGAATTGGCCGGAACGACCCTTGCTTCTGACGTGTGTGCTGCTGTGTCTCTGGGGTGCGATTGTTACTGAGGTCGACGGACAGACCCAAAGGGTGCCGGCTGAGATCCCCATTGTCATCAATGAGATCCTCGCGTCCAATCAGAATGCTGTCCAGGACCCCCAGCGCGACTACGATGATTGGCTCGAACTCTACAACGCCGGCTCCGTGGCGATCGATGTGGGGGGGATGTACCTGACCGACGACGCTTCCGAGCCCACAAGATGGCGCTTCCCCGCCAATCAACCCGACGTGACGACCATCCCCGCCCAGGGGTATCTGCTTATCTGGGCCGATCGAGATACCGATGACGCGGGTCTGCACGCGAATTTCAAACTCGATGTTGACGGCGAGGAACTTCTTCTCGTCGCGGCCGACGGGACCACCGTGATAGACAGCATCGAGTTTGGTGAACAGGTGGTGGATGTTTCCTATGGGCGCTTCCCGGACGGCGATCCCAACCTGCGGCACATGTCTTCGCCAACGCCGGGCCAGGCCAATGCCGGAGTCTACGAGGGCATCGCCGAGGCGCCGGTCTTCAGTCATAGCGGAAGCCTGCGGAGCGAACCGATTACGATCACGCTGAGTACGACCACGCCCGGGGCGACGATCTACTACACGCTCGATGGGCGAGTTCCTTACAGCGTCTCGCGCGACCGGCCGGGCGGGTTTACCTACACACAGCCGATTGAAGTGACCTCCTCGACGACGGTCAAAGCCATCGCCTGGCTCCCCGGCTGGCGCCATAGCAGTACAAGCACCGAACGCTTCAGCTTCATCGATCCCAGTCTCTATGAGTTCGAATCGCCTTTGCCGGTTGCTGTCGTCGACACGCTGGGCGAAGGCGTCTCGTCATCGCAGACGCCGACCTATAGCTACATCATCGATACGGACTCGGCGGGCCGGGCGCGCCTGACCGGCGAGGTGGATTTCGCCGGCTGGGCGGGGCTGAATATTCGGGGCAAGAGTTCCGAGGGATTCTCCAAGAAGCAATACCGGTTCGAGACATGGAACGAAGAAGGGCGCGACGCCGGTTTCTCGATCCTTGGCTTCCCCAGCGAGTCGGACTGGGTCCTCCAGGGACCGTATTCGGACAAGTCCCTTATGCGCAACGTACTGGCCTACCGGTGGAGCAACGAACTGGGCGAATATGCGCCGCGAACACGGTTCGTGGAACTGTTCCTCAAGACCAATGACACCCGCGTTTCCATGTCGGACTATGTGGGCGTCTATGTCTTCATGGAGAAGATCAAGATTGCGCCGGGACGTGTGGACATCGCGGAATTGCGCCCCGACGACGAGGCGCTTCCCGAGGTCACCGGGGGCTATATCCTCAAGAAGGACAAATACGATGGGGGAGACGTCACCTTCCGCACCAGCACGGGGCTGACGCTGATCTATGACGACCCGATCGGACAGGATCTGACGGAGACGCAGAAGAACTGGATCGAAGGATTCATCCGCGCCTTTGAGAACACTCTGTACGGGGCCAGTTTCCGGGACCCGATCGAAGGCTACGCCGCCTATATCGATGTCGACGCGTTCATTGGCCATCATATCATTGTGGAACTGTGCAAGAACATCGACGGTTTCCGGCTCAGCACGTACATGCACAAGGACCGGAACGGCAAACTCTGCATGGGCCCCGTCTGGGACTACAACCTATCTTTGGGCAACGCGAACTATCTGACGGGCTGGATTCCGACCGGCTGGTATCACAACCAGATCGGCGGCGGTGACTACCCCTGGTGGCGCCGTCTGTTCGAGGATCCGGAATTCCGGCTGCGTTATGCGGATCGGTGGTTCGGAGCCCGGCGGGAACTGTTTACCACCAGCCGGCTACATGGCATGATCGACGATTACGCGGCGCTGCTCGACGAGCCGCAGGCACGGAACTTCAATCGTTGGGGCATTCTCGGCCGCTACGTCTGGCCCAACTGGTTTATCGCCGACACCTACCAGGAGGAGATCGACTGGATGAAGGGCTGGCTGGCCGATCGCCTGACTTGGATGGATGCGCAAATCGCCAGCGAGATGGCGCCGTCCCCGCCGACGTTCAGCCAGCAGGGGGGGCACGTCGAGGCCGGTTTCGCTCTGCAGATCGAAGCACCTTCCGGGACGATCTACTACACGCTGGATGGCTCCGATCCCCGGCCGGCCGATCCGGACAGCGATCCGATGTTGGGAGCTGTCCTGATTGCTGAGAATGCGCCGAAGCGCGTCCTCGTTCCTGAGCGGCCTGTCGGTGAAGAGTGGCGAGACAACTCGTTTTTCGATGATTCCGCCTGGACGCTCGTGGAGGGCAACCCGGGCGGCGTTGGTTACGAAACGGGCCTGGGCTATGGAGACCTGATCACGCTCGATGTCGGGGCGCAAATGTACGGCCAGCAGACCAGTTGCTACCTCCGCATTCCCTTTGATATGACGCACAACGTGCAGCAATTCGAGACGGTGACGCTGCGCGTTCGCTACGACGACGGGTTCGTCGCGTACCTGAACGGCACGGAAATCGCGCGGCGCAATGTCGCCGGCGAACCGGCCTGGGACGCTCAGGCGGACGATCAGCATCTCGATATGGATGCGGTTGCCTTCGAATCAATCCCTATCGCAGATTTCCAGAGCGTGTTCGAGCGTGCCGACAACATGCTCGCCATTCACGCGCTGAACGTCTCGCCGACAAGTTCCGACTTCCTGATCTCGGTTGAGTTGGTGGCGACGCTGGCCGGCTCTGATGACACGCCGTCGAATATCATGACGTACGTCGAGCCAATCGTCCTGGACGGCAGCGCCCAGGTTAAGGCTCGCGCCCGGATTGGCGGCGCCTGGACGGCTCTGAACGAAGCGACCTTCGCCGTCGGCCCGGTCGCCGAGAGCCTGCGGATCAGCGAGTTGATGTACCACCCGGCTGAGACGGGCCATCCCGACGATCCGAACACTGAGTACATCGAACTGACGAATATCGGGGCCGAGACGATCAACCTGAGTTTCGTCAGGTTCACCGATGGTGTGGACTTCACCTTCCCGGCGATCGATCTGGCGCCGGGCGCCTACACGGTGGTAGTCAAGAGCATCGAAGCGTTCGAGACGCGTTACGGGCAGGGCTTGCCCGTCGCCGGGCAGTACGCGGGCAGTCTCAACAACGCCGGAGAGCGTATCGAGTTGCAGGATGCAGCGGGGCGGGTCATCCACGACTTCTCCTATCGGGACGGCTGGCATGACACCACGGATGGGGAGGGCTATTCCCTCGTCGTGCTCGATCCGGCCGGTGCCGCAATTGAGGCGTGGGGCGACGAATCTACCTGGGGACCCAGTGCGGAGGTTGGCGGTTCCCCCGGCGCCGATGATCCTCATCCGTTGCGCTGAATCGCGGCGGCGACTACGGAAAAAAGCAAAAAGCGCGTATCGCCACTGGTCTCTGCACGGTAAAATGCTCGCCCAAGGAGGGTCGCGCCGCGGCCCATCGGTGCAGAATCAGATGAAAGGACTCAGATGTTTGAGCGTTTCACCGAGCACGCGCGTCATGTCTTGGCGCTGGCCAATCGCGAAGCCCAGTTCTTTGGTCATGACTACGTCGGCACGGAGCATATCCTGTGGGGTCTGGCCAAAGAGGTCTCCGGCGTGGCCGCGACGGTGCTGGAGCACTTCAAGGTAGACCTCAAGCCGTTGCGCCAAGAGGTGGAAACGCTCTTGGAAGGCCAGCCGCACCGCGAATCCGTTGAGAAACTGCCCCAATCGCAGGACGCTAAGGACGTCGTGACGCATGCGATCGAGGAGGCTCGCTCGCTCGGCCACAACTACATCGGCACCGAACATCTTCTGCTCGGCATGATGCGGAACGGCAAGACGATCTCGGCGAAGGTCCTCACCAATCTCGGGCTCCGCATCGACGCCGTACGCGCCGAGGTCCAGAGAGTGGCGCCGCCCAGTCATACCTAGACGGCGCCTGTCGCTGGCATCTACGGAACGCGCCACTCGAGAATTCCGCCGGAGGCGTCCTCCTGGAGTGTGACCTCAAGGCGCAAGCCTGATGTCTTGACTTCCGCGAATGTCACGGTGTTGAACCTGTCCTTCTTGACGCCATAGTCGGACGCATTTCGGACTTCCTTCCAGGCATCTCCATCTTGATACAGCAGGCGCCAGGACTTGGGGGCACGGCATCCGCCGCCGGTGGGTTTGTCGTCGAACCAGTAGACCTCGACGCTGCGGACTTCGCGCGGCTTCTTGAAATCGTACTGCACCCACTCGCGCGTTCCCTTGAGGGGCCAGAAGGTCATTCGCGGGACATCATGGTCGTTGGAGTGGGCCGGGAGTTTCTCGTCGCTGAGCGCCGCGATCGTGTCGCCCCCGAAGCAATGGGAAGCCTTGGTGGGAATCTTGCCCGTGTCAGGAGGGGGCGGTAGTTTCCACTCGGTCGCGGCCGGGCCCTCTCCAATCCACGGAAACGCCGAGATGCGCAGTCGCGCACAGCCCATCGGGATCAGCGTTACTGTCTCGGTACGTTCGTCCGACTTGACGGGGCTCTGCTGGACCTCGTCGATCAGGCCCTGATGGTCCGCTTGCCAGTTCGGGATTCGCTTGGCCTTGGTGGTGATCTCGATCGGTGCGGCGGTCGCTACGAACGGTTGATCGTCCTTGGGCCAACTCCGCTTCTTGACCTTGAACTGCGAATCGAGCGACTTGCCCGGATCGATCAGGAGCCCATAGTTCCAGGGCGTCGTCGGATACACGTCGTGGGCGGGCCAGTCGTCGGTTCCGGCGTAGCGCGTGTACTTCTCGCCGATCTTCAGCGAATACGTCAACGGGCCGCGATCGACCGAAACGCTGTCGCCGTTCCGGGCCCAGTAGCGCAGGCCCAGTGTCATGGGTAAGGTCAGGTCGACTTTGTCACTCTGTTGCCAGAGTCGGTCGACGACGATATAGGCTTGCAATCGGCCGCGCACCTTCAGCTTCTTGCCGTTGATCTTGACGACTGGCTCGGTGCACCAGCCGGGTACGCGAAGATAGAGTGGGAATCGCACCCGCTCGTCCGTGTTGACGACGATACGGATCGAGTCTTCAAAGGGATAGCGTGTCTGCGCCTCGAGCGTCACTTCCTGGCCCGGGCCCACCTTGGCGGTCACCTCAGACGCGGCGTAGAGCACCGCGGCCAGGCCGTTGTCCGGCGTCGCCATCCAGAGGTGCTCGGCGTAGTAGGGCCATCCGTGCGAGACGTTGTGCTGGCAGCATCGATAGCTGTGCGGATTGTACGAGAGCATTTCGCCGCCGTTCTGGATGCCCGGCGCCTTGTTCAGATGATCGAGCTGGCACGCGTTCGGGCTGGTCAGGTAGTGCAGGCCCTTCAGGTTGGCGGTCATCGAAGGCGGGAAGGTGTTGAACGCGACGTCTTCGCATCGGTCCGCCCATTTCAGATCGCCCGTGATCTTCAGCAGCATCTCGCAAGACAGCATGAACTCGACTGACGCGCAGGTCTCGATCGCCTGGCGGGGGCCGTGGTAGCCCTTGCGGCAGTTCTCGTCGCCGCCGAACATGCCGCCCGGGACCTCGCCGTAGACGCCCCAGATCATGGCATAGTTGCGTTCGGTCGCGAGCAGATGGTGACGGTCGTGCGACTGTTGGTAGAACGTCGCCGGGCCGCGGAAACACTGGGCGATGTTGACGTTGTGCCAATTCGCGACGCTCGAAGACCAGTCGGCCGTGTGACGATGGATCTTCTCGGCCAGTTGCAGGAGGAATTCGTCACCCGTGCGGTTGTAGAGCCAGTAGACGCTGGCGAGGTTGTCACCCGCTCGTTGTTGTTGCCAGAAGGGCGGCAAGAAGTTCTCGGCCGG
>JANQFY010000136.1 GCA_028277585.1 Sedimentisphaerales bacterium | reverse complement strand
GCCGATCAAGTTTCTCGTCGGTGCCATCCGATTTCGGCGAACCCGTGGGCACTGATTCCAGATCCGTGCGGCGGGCGTTTAGCAGCTTCTTGCGGCGTTTTCGGGCTCGCAGATGATCGTGGAAAATGTTCCCGGCGATCCGAAACAGCCAACTCTCGAAAGATCCACCCTGGTAAGACCCGACCTTCTCGACCAGCCTCATGAAGAGAATGCTCAACAGTTCTTCACTGAGGTTGCGATCACCCGTCAGCCGATAAAAATACCCGTAGCATCGCTTGGCATAGATATCGACCAGCTCCGCGAAGCTGTCGGCGTTCCCCGCTTTGCAGCCGGCGATGATACGGGTTAGCTCGACACCTTCACCCATTCTTCTTATTCACTGCCAAACACCAAGACGCCACGGATGAATGGTTTATTTCAGGAATCCAGGAAAGCACGGCACGCTGGAGGGGCGCGCCGCAGGTTCGGGCGACCTCCTGACGCCGTGGAGTGTGCCCTTAGCCAGGTCGGGCGCGTGCGCGACTAGGTCGCCCAGGGGCTATCCTGCTCGTCGCCCTCCTCGTCCTCCGGATCGAGTTTCCACTGCTCGGACTCTTCCATCTCGTTGATTTCTCGCTGGACGTACTTGAAGATCTTGTCCTGCAGAGGGGCGAGGCGGCCGTAGGATTTCAGCATGTTCTGGTAGCTTGCGAGGAGCATGTCGAGCCGGATCAGTTGCCACTTCCCGATACACTCCGGCTCCTTGACCGTCGAGAACGGATCGCAGTTGAACATCTTCTGCCCATCCGGGCCGATCTGGCAGTATTCGCATTGATCGCATTGAAGCATTCTGAGCACCCCGTTTCAAGGCGGCGTCGAACGACGCGACCACATCAACTCGTCGAAGCCCTGGATCGCATCCGTCAGGATGGATGGGACGCTGGATCGCGACATTCGCCATTTATCTCTTTACACGAGGACACTTCTCGTGTAGCATCCCATTATACGTACTCGGGGATCATTGTAACCAGGATTTTGCGTTTTGTTGGAGGATTGCATGAGCAAACCAAGACGGCGAAGGAAGATTGGCAGCAAGAAGAGACGCACACGCTGGAAAATCCGGCATAAGATCAGCTAAACGTTGTTCCATTCCATAGTCTCACCCTTTAGGGAATCCCTGCGCCCGGCGGGATCCGTTGCGCCCGTGGTGCGGTTGCACAGATGAAACACTTCCGCGTCGTGTTTGAGCCCGAGGGCAAAGAGATTTCCATCCATCGCGGCGCCACCCTCCTTCAAGCAGCAGGTCAGGCCGGCATCATTCTCACTTCTCCGTGTGGCGGGGCCGGTACGTGCGGCAAGTGCCTCGTTACGCTCGCGTCAGGGCAACGGGTGCGCGCCTGCCAGCACACGGTCGAAAGCGACCTGACGGTTCGCGTGCCGGCCGCGGCCCGTTACCACGAGCACAGGATCCTCGATCACGGCGTTGACCTCTCCGATGGGGTCCGGGCGACGATCATCGAGAAGTACCGCCCAATAGCGTCGAGTGCGAACTGCCTGGGCCTGGCCGTTGATATCGGCACCACCACCGTCGTGGCGAAGCTCATTGATCTGGCCAGCGGTCGCTGTCTGAATACCCAGGCGACGCTGAATCCGCAGATTCGCTACGGCGATGACGTGATCAGTCGCATCAGTTACGCCGGTGAAGCGGCCGCGCTCTCGGAGTTGCACCGGGCAATTGTCGGCTGCATTAACGATCTAATCGAACGCCTATGCAAAGCAACGCAGATTAACTCGGATACGATCTACGAAACGTCTGTCGTCGGCAACACGACAATGAACCACCTGTTTCTGGAATTTCCCGTCCATCAGTTGGGCCACGCGCCCTATCAGGCCCACTCAGTGGAAGCGCAGGATGTCTCTCCGGAGCGGCTGGGCGTGAAGATGAATCGGGCAGGGAATATCCACACGGCCGAAAACATCGCCGGCTTCGTAGGGTCGGACACGCTCGCGGCTGCCTTGGCGGTCGACATGGAATCTGTCTCAGGTCTGACCCTGGTCGTGGATATCGGCACCAATGGCGAACTCGTGCTGGGGACCGGTGAGAAGCTCTACGCCGCCAGTTGTGCCGCCGGACCTGCTCTGGAGGGCGCTCGGATCAGAGACGGGGCAAGGGCGGCTGAAGGGGCGATTGAGGCCGTTGTGGTCGATGACGGTGATATCGATGTGGATGTGATTGGGAACACCTCGCCGCGATCGATCTGTGGCAGCGGCCTGATCGACGCTGTCGCCGTTCTTCTCGACCTGGGAGTGATCAACGCGGCCGGGAGCTTCCTGAGCTCTCAGGAGGCAGAGAAACGCTGCTCGGAGGCCGTCAGAGCCAGGCTGCTGGAGGTCGACGGACAGGGCGCCTTTTGTCTGGCGTTCGATCGAGAGCGGTCTGAGCCGCGGGTAGTCCTCACGCAGAGGGACGTTCGGGAGTTCCAACTGGCTAAGGGGGCCATTCAGGCGGGAATCCAGCTCCTGTTGAAGAAGACCGGCAGCGGGCCAAGCGATCTGCAGAGCGTCCTGCTGGCCGGCGCCTTCGGCAACTACATTCGCCCGCGCAGCGCGGTTCGCGTGGGATTACTGCCGGACGTGCCGCTTGAGCGAATCCACTTCGTAGGCAACGCGGCCGCGTCGGGCGCCGAGATGCTTCTGCTCAGCGACGAGTGCCGACGAAGTGCCGCTTCACTGGCGCGGAGGATTGAGTACGTGGAGATCGCCCACGAGCGGGATTTCAGCGACGTTTTCGCCGAGGCGATGCTTCTGAATCCCTGATTCGGGCTCAGGCGCCATTGGCGGATGCGAGTTGGTATGCCAGGAAGCCCACGTAGACGGCCAGCAGCACCAAGCCGCTGACACGACCGACCACACGCTTGCCAACCACCACAGCCACCGCGAAACCTAGGCTGACGGCAATCATGATCCAATAGTCCGTTCCGCCGGCGAAACGTCCGTCCACAGCAAACGGCAGGACGACCCCGGCTGCACCGGTTACCAGAAGCGTGTTGAAGATATTGGAGCCCACCAGATTGCCGATCGAGATATCGTGGTGGCCCTTCAGGGCCGCTACGACGCAGGTCACCAGTTCGGGCAGCGAGGTGCCGACCGCCATGATGGTCGAGCCGATGACGGCGTCGCTGAGACGGAAGAACTCGCCAATCTTCACCGCGCCCATGATCGTGATGCGTGCCCCGACGGTCAGCCCGACGAGTCCGAGCAGAACGAAAAGGGCGTTCCGCAAGAGATTGTGAGAGTGTTTCGAGTCAGAAGCGGGGGCGTCAGAAGAGTTCTGACTGGCGGCCGCCTTGGCCGCGTGGACCGTGTAACCCACCAGCGCCAGGAAGACGACCAGCAAGATCGTTCCTTCAAGACGGGCAAGTCTCATATCATGCAGGAGAGGCCAGAGAAGAAGGGCGACCACGAGCATCGTCGGGATCTCGCGCTTGAGGGTCCGCGCCTGAACCTGTAGGGGATTGATGATTGCTACGACGCCTCCGACCAGCGCCAAGTTGGCGATATTGGAGCCATACACATTGCCGATGGCGATATCGCCCTTGCTCGAGAGGACCGCGGCAATGCTGGCGGCTGCTTCGGGGGCTGAGGTGCCCATCGCCACGACGGTCAACCCCACTACCAGCGGGCTAATCCCAAACCGCTCGGCGATGCCCACCGCACCGTCAACCAGCCAGTCAGCGCCTTTCCATAGCAGCAGAAGACCGCCACATAGCAGTACAATCGCCCAGGTCATTGTCTCTCCAACTGGTCTCGGTTTGCGATCCAAACCACCAAAAAAAACCGGAGACGCCAGTTGCGTCTCCGGGAGTCTTCAGAATGGCTCAGTCGCCGGCGCCTGGCGACTCCGCGCGCCTAGGCTAACGAGACGACGGGACAACACCGCATCAGACCTTGCCGATGACCAAGCAGGCGTTGTGACCGCCAAAACCGAACGAATTGCTGATAGCGATATCGACCTTGGTCTCGCGCGCTACGTTCGGGACATAGTCCATCTTGAGACCGCACCGCTCGTCCGGGTTATCCAGATTGATGGTCGGCGGAATCACGGACTTGTTGATCGCTTGGATTGCCGCGATCAACTCGACCGCCGCGGTCGCGCCCAACATGTGCCCGAGACAAGCCTTCGTTGAACTGACCGGGGTCTGGTAGGCGTGTTCCCCAAAGACCGTTCGAATCGCCGTACTCTCAGCAATGTCGTTCAACTCGGTGCTGGTCCCGTGCGCGTTGATATAGCTTACGTCTCCGGGGTTGATCTTGGCGTCCGCCAGCGCCACCTTCATGGCCATCGCGGCCCCGGCGCCGTCGGGCAAAGGAGCGGTGATGTGATGGCCGTCATCGGTCGCGCCGTAGCCAAGCAATTCGGCGTAGATTTTCGCGCCGCGTTGCTTGGCGTGCTCGTATTCTTCCAGAATCAGGATCCCGGCGCCTTCGCCCAAAACAAATCCATCGCGGTCGCGATCGAACGGTCGCGAGGCGATCTGAGGATTGTCATTGCGCAGACTCAGCGACCGCGCGGCGCAGAACGAACCCAATCCGATCGGGGTCACCGCCGCCTCGGAACCGCCGGTGACAACCACGTCACTGCGACCACTGGCGATATTCCAGAACGCCTCGCCGATCGTGTGGTTGCCGGAAGCACATGCGCTGGTGACACAGAAGCAGGGGCCCCGCAGACCAAATTGGATCGCAATATTGCCGCTGGCGGCATTGGCCATCAGACGCGGCACACAGAAGGGCGACACCTTGCTCGGGCCTTTCTTCAGCAGACGCACGTGCTGCTCTTCGATCTCTTTGATGCCGCCGATGCCCGTGCCGACGATGACGCCCATTCGATAGGGGTCTTCTTTCGACAGATCAAGTCCACTATCGTTCATGGCGTCGATGGCGCCGGCGATGGCGTACTGCGCGAAGCGATCCATCCGCTTGGCCTCGCGCCGGTCGATGTACTTGCTGACATCGAAGCGCTTGATCTCACCGGCGAATTGGACGGTAAAGGCGCTCGCGTCGAACGACTCGATGGTCGAAACGCCGCTCTTGCCTTCGCACAGCGCAGCAAACAACTCTTCGACGGACTCAGACAGCGCCGTGACACACCCCAAGCCCGTTATGACAACTCGACGTCTATTCATAGCGAACTTAGGAGCTTTCTTTCTTCTTGGTTTGAGCGACGTTGACGATGTAATCAACAGCGGCGCCAACGGTTTGAATCTTCTCGGCCTCTTCGTCGGGGATGCTCATGTCGAATTCGTCTTCGAATTCCATGACCAGCTCGACCGTATCCAGCGAATCGGCGTTCAAATCGTTGATAAAGGACGTTTCCTTGCTGACTTCAGACTTGTCAACGCCCATTTGCTCGCTGATGATGTCGATCACCTTACTCTCGATCGCCTGGACATCCACCTCATCGATACTCACTTGTTGATCCTCCCTAATACTCACGGACTTCTCTAATTAGCGCCGTTGGCTGACATTACTGAATCACTACATACCACCCCCACGTCTGCCCTGATTTCGGCCGGTATATTACCGACTGGGCGGGGGTTACACAAACAATTTCTGGATTTTTTTACATGGCCATTCCGCCGTCGACGCAGAGGACCTGGCCGGTGATATAGCCGGCGTCCTCACTGGCGAGAAAGGCGACGGCCTTGGCGACATCCTCGGGTGTTCCGAAGCGTTTGACCGGGATGATGTCCTTGGCGGCCTTCTTGACGGGGTCCGGCAGGGTGGCCGTCATGTCGGTTTGGATGAACCCGGGAGCGATACAGTTGGCGGTGACGCCTTTCTTGCCGACCTCGCGGGCGATGGATTTGGACATACCGATCAGGCCGGCCTTGCTGGCGGCATAGTTGGTCGATCCGGCCTGTCCCATGACGCCGGCGACGGAACTGATGTTGACGATGCGGCCGAACTTGTTGCGGATCATCGAACGGACCGCGATTCGCGTAGCGGTGAAGGCTGCACGGAGGTTGACGGAGATGACCTTGTCGAAGTCTTCGTCGTCCATCTGGATCATCAGCTTGTCGCGTGTGATGCCTGCGTTGTTGACGAGAATCCCGATCCCGTTGTATTTGGAGGCCAACTCCTCAAGGGTCTCGGTCAGTCGTGTCGTGTCACTGATATCGGCGCACCGGGTCACGACGTCAAAGCCGGCCTCTTTCACAGCCGTCCGCAGATCATCAAGCTGATCCTCCCGTATGTCGAGGCCCGCTACGATGTGTCCCTGTCGGAGCAACTCGAACACGATCGCACGCCCGATTCCCCGGGCCGCTCCGGTTACCACCGCTAGTCGTTGTTCAGCCATCCTTCGTATCTCCCATAGTCTGCATTTGGATTCGTGTTGTTATCGCGTCGCCTAGTCGGCTTCCAGCAGTGCCTTGAGCGACTCGGTGCTGCTGATATTGGTGACGCGTGTCTTTCTGTTAATGCGTCGCATCAGGCCGGTCAAGACGCGGCCGGGCCCGATCTCATAGAATCGGTCGACCCCTTCGGCCAGCAGACGCTCCATGCACTTCTGCCAGAGGATCGGGCTGGTCAGTTGCTGGGCCAGCCCGTCGGCCACGGTCTCGGCCGGGCCGTAGTAGTCGCCGGTGATGTTGGCGAGGGTCTTGGCCGATCCGGCCTCGGCGATCTGGCATTCCGAGAGCGCTTGCCGCAGTGCTTCAGCCGCCGGCCCCATCATGGCCGTGTGAAACGCCCCGGCGACCTCCAGGCGGATCGCCTTGACAGCGCCCAGATCCGGCGCCAGTTCGGCGGCCCGATCACACGCGGCCGTCGTTCCGCTGACGACAATCTGGCCGGGGCAGTTGAAGTTGACCGCCTCGAGAAGGTCGCCTTCGCGGGCCTTGTCGCAGAGCTCCTGGGTCTTGGCCTCATCGAGTCCGATGATGCTGACCATCCCGCCGTCGGAGGCGTCGGCCGCGGCCTGCATGGCTTCGCCACGCCGCTTGACCAGCTTCAAACCATCTTCCAGGCTGATTCGCCCCGCCGCGTAGAGTGCTGTGTATTCCCCGAGGCTCAGCCCCGCCGTGATGTCGGGAACGATGTCCTTCGTAGCCGATTCGGTCTTTAGCACCTCCAGCAGCGCGGCCGAGGTGGCGAAAATCGCCGGCTGGGACATGGTGGTTGTGTTGAGTGTCTCGGCCGGACCTTCAAAGCAGATCTGCCGCAGATCGAAACCGACGACCGTGTTGGCCTGTTCGAAAATGTCAGCAGCGACGTCGAAAGTCGCGGCGATATCCGCGCCCATGCCGACCAGTTGAGCGCCTTGTCCGGGAAAGAGGAAAGCTGTCGTCATCGTTCGTATCCTTGAACCGAGCTTGTGATTGTGGTTTTGCTGATGCTGAGAGCGAGTCTAGAATTCGACGACGCTGGCGCCCCAGGTGACGCCGGCCCCGAAGGCCACGAAGACGATGATATCCCCTCTCTCGATCTGGCCTGTTCGGACGCATTCGTCCAGGGCGATCGGAACGGACGCGGCCGACGTGTTGCCGTAATCGGCGATGTTGACGAAGACCTTCTCGTCGGGCAGTTTGAGTCGTTTGGCCGCCGACTCGATGATTCGCGCGTTCATTTGGTGCGAGATCACCATGCGGATATCGTCAATGGTCAGGTCGCAGTGGTCCAGGCAGGATTTAACCGATTCAACGATTCGCCGCACGGCCTGTTGATAGATTTCGCGACCGTTGATCTCCATATAAATGTCGTCAGGGTTCTCCAGAGGCCGGTGCGCCGGGTAGCGCGATCCGTGTGCCTTGCAGTTCAGGGTACCCCACTGACTTCCGTCGGCGCCCATCGTGCTGTACAGGATGCCTCGACCCTGGTCGGTCTTGCGTTCCAGCACAACCGCACCGGCGCCATCACCGAAAAGGATACAACTGGCGCGATCCTTCCAGTTGATGATCTTGGTCAGCGTCTCGGCGCCAATGATCAGGGCCTTGTTGATTCGCCCGTTCTCCATGAACTGCTGGGCGACGTGCAGGGCATAGACGAATCCGCTGCATGCGGCCGACAGATCGAAGACCCAGGCATTGGTGGCGCCGATCGCATCCTGGACGAAGCAGGCGGTTGAGGGAAAGACCATTTCAGGCGTGATGGTACCGACGATGATCAGATCAATCTCGTCCGCCCGGACCTTGGCATGTTCGAGAGCGCGTTTGGCCGCTTCGGCAGCCAGGCTGGCGGTTGTCTCATGGTCCTCGCTGATGTGGCGGACCTTGATGCCCGTACGGGTGGTGATCCACTCATCTGACGTCTCGACGATCCGGGAGAGGTCGTCGTTGGTCAGAAGCTTGGGAGGGGCGTAGGCGCCACAGCCAGTGATGACGGCACGGTGGCGTGAAGGGGGGTCCTGTGTATCCTTAGGCATCAGTTGTCCTAACGTGTGCTTCGGCAAGACAAGTGGTTATCTTGTCGTTGATTCGTTGCGTGTGGAACTTCTTGGCGGCCATGACGGCGTTGCGGATCGTATAGCTCTTGCTGGTGCCGTGGCAGATCATCGCCGTGCCGTTGATGCCCAGCAGGGGGGCGCCGCCGTATTCGTTGTAGTCGTGCTTCTTGTAGACCCGCATAATGATGGGCTTGAATTTCAGGGCCAGCCGCGCCTTCTCCTGCATGAGTTCCTGCTTGATGGCCCGGAACAGACCATCCACGGCTCCCTCGGTCAACTTGAGGATAACATTGCCCACGAATCCTTCACAGACCACGACGTCGCAGACCCCGCGGAAGATGTCTCGACCTTCGATGTTGCCGATGAAGTTGATCTGCGGATCGTTCCGGAGCAGCTCCCGGGTCCGCTTGACGACCTCATTGCCCTTGCTGTCTTCCTCCCCGATGCTCATCAGCCCCACGCGGGGTTGCTCGATACCCAGAATATGCTGGGAATAGACGCTCGACATCAGGCCGTACTGATAGAGGTTGACCGGCTTGCAGGCGACGTTGGCGCCGACGTCACAAATGGTGACGGGGCCGGCGCTCATGGGGAAGACCACCGCGATCCCTGGGCGGTTGACCTTGGGGAGATTCCGCATGCGCATTTGAAAAGCCGCCACGCAGGCGCCGGTGTTGCCAGCCGAGATGACGGCGTCCGCCTGACCGCGCTTGGCGAGCTTAGCCATGACGGCGATCGAGCTCTTGGGCTTACTGCGCAGACTCTCTATGGGCGCCTCGTCCATCGCCACCACATCGGGTGCATCGTGGATACTGACGCGTCCCTTCTTGTACTTCAGCTCGGCAAGCTTTGCTTCGACAAGCTCCTGCGGCCCAACCAGAATCACCTCGTCATCCTTGTCGAGCTGAGGAATCGCTTCCAACGCGCCGGCGATGATTTCGTCCGGGGCGTGGTCGCCTCCCATGGCATCTATCGCGATCCGCATCCTTAGCTTGCTTCCTCCTTGCCGAGTTTCAGCGTGATCGCCGGGTTGACGTAACCGCAGTTCTCACAGGCCGCGTGCGGCAACTTCGCCTGGCCGCACTTGGTGCACTGAGAGTAGTTCACGGCCGTGAGCCTGTGGTGAGCGCGTCGCGTGCGAGTTCTGCTCTTGCTGGTCTTCTTCGTTGGCAGCATCGGTGATAACTCCCATTCTTCTGCGGGAAATCCGCAGAGACATTCCCTAATACAATGTAAAACTCTCTTTAATAACTGACATCAGAGTCGTTGTCAAGGCAAATATCAGTGTGCCCGGAAACGGCCAGCCGTGCGTTGTAGGACCTGCGGAGGCCCTTTGGCGATATGCCAACTCGTCCGATCAGTCAATTGTCCCGGCGATTCCAGGGATTCCGAACACGGGCGAACTCTCACGCCTAACCCGGACGGGCAGATCCTTCTCTGGGACGAGTTGATACCCCTTTTTTTGCATGCATTCAACCACAAACTGCCGTTCGTAGCCGCCCAGGCCATGGGTCCGCTCGACATCCGAATAGCGCGTGGCCTCGGCCTGGCAGGACGAGAGCGCCTTGGTGCATTCGTCGAACGTCCTGCCGTCCTGATACCAGTACTTGGAGCAGCCGCCCAGGAAGCAGGCGGTCATTAGCAGCAATCCCGCAAGGAGTAACCTCATTTCATAGCTCCTAGAGATTCGACTTCTAGTTCGTGTCCATTCCTGAGCCTGAGTTCAACACTCCGCTGTTCGGAAAGGACACCGTATCCACCCTCCCCCAAAGGGGGGGAATTATCTTCGATTCGGATGGCTCTGTCAACCTCTGTAACGGGTAAGCCCGACGAAATACGCTTTGCCTCATCTAGCACCCCGAAATTGGGGCCGGCCCGCGCAGAAGGCCCACCGATTCCGTTGGGAGATGCCCGCTGGAGGGTTGGTTGGCTCGGGCTTAGCATGGTATGATGACGGTTGCCGTGCCGCGAGGAGCACGCAAATGGGCCATGATCGTAGCAGAAAGGAAGAGTCGGACTGATGCCAAGAGAGCGAGAGACCCCTCAACAACTGCGATTCAGGCTCGTTTGGAGCGTGGTAGTCCTCCTCGTATGGAGCGCTCAGGGGCTGGCCGAAAACTGGCCGGCCTGGCGTGGCCCGCGCGGGGACGGATCCAGTCGGGAAACGAACGTGCCGCTTCGCTGGGGCCCCACGGAGAGCGTATTGTGGAAGACGCCGATTCCGGGCAAGGGCCACGCCTCACCGATCGTATGGGCCGATCGCGTCTTCGTGGTGACGGCTCTGAAGGAAAGTGAACAGCGTCGATTGCTGTGTCTCGACGCCGCTTCGGGGGATATCCTCTGGCAGCGGATCGTTCTGGAAGCCCCATTCGAGCGTATTCACGCACTCAACAGCCATGCGTCCTCCACGCCGGCCACGGATGGGCAGCGCGTGTACGTGAGCTTCCTCGACCGGGACAGGATGTGCATTAGTGCCTGCGATTTCAACGGCGGCCAGGTGTGGCAGGTCCACCCCGGTCCATTCGCCAGCCGCCATGGCTATTGCTCCAGCCCCACCCTGTGGAAGGACAAGGTCATCCTCAACGGCGACCATGATGGGCCGGCCTATCTGATCGCTCTCGATCGCCAAACCGGCCGAACGCTGTGGAAGACGATGCGCCCCAACAACACGCGCAGCTACTGCGCCCCGATCATCAGAACCATCGGAGGACGCAACCAGATGGTTCTTTCGGGCAACATGTGCGTGGCAAGCTATGATCCGGACACTGGTGAGCAGCATTGGATCATCGATGGGCCCACCGAACAGTTCGTCGCTTCACTGGTCTACAACGGAGAACTGCTGTTCATGACATGCGGCTACCCCGACCGTTTCATGCAGGCGATCAATCCGAACGGAACCGGGAATGTTACCAAGACGCACGTCGTATGGCAGAAGACAGAAGACTGTTCATACGTGCCCAGCCCCATCGCGGTCGGCCCATACTTTCTCCTTACCTCCGACGGCGGCGTGGCCACCTGCTTGAACGCCAAGACGGGCGAGGCCCTATGGCGCGAGCGCCTGGGCCGGCACTTCAGTGCATCGCCGATCAGTGCGTCTGGTCTGGTCTATTTCCTTTCCGACAAGGGCGTCATGACGGTGGTCAGGCCGGGCCCATCGCTCGAGATCGTCGCCCGCAACGAACTGGGTGAGCGGACGTTCGCCTCCCCGGCCGTCAGTAGCGGCCGTCTCTTCCTGCGTTCGGAGCAGCATCTGTACTGCATCGGTTCTGACTAGCGGAGGGCGAATCCCCTGTCTTGATCGGCTCAGACTCGCTTGGGGTCGGGATGAACCCAAGGTTTCCGATAGGGTCTGGCGAGCAGGCCGTTGGCCTCCTTATCGCCGATCACTTGGCCTTTCTCGGGGTCCCAGACCAGTGTGCGGTTCAGTTGGCACGACAGGTTCGCGAGAATGCATGAGGTCGCGGTGATGTAGCCCTCCTCGATATCCGAAACGGGACGACCCCGAGTTTCAGTCATCTCCAGGAAGTTCTTCCAGTGCCGACGCATGGGCGCCGCGACATGGCGTTCCAGGTCCTTCTCGGTCTTATCCTCGGGGAACTTGTCGTACTCGAAAAGAGCGTCGCCGTGCATGGCCTCGCCCTTGCCCCGCGGGATGAAATCGTACTTGTGCACATCCGCCTTGAGCGTACCCTTGTCGCCGTAGATGAACAGGGCCCAGGGGTATTTCGGATCGGGGGCGCTGCCCCACGTGCGATGCGTCCATACGACGGGGAGAACCTGCCCTGAGGGATCGGAAGGGTCGGTGAAATCGAACGTAGCGGTCTGCGTGTCGGTGATATTGGCCTTGCTGTTCTTGTCGACTAGGATGCCGCCGGAGGAGCTGATGCGCTTGGGCCAGCCGAGATCGAGCAGCCAGCGGACTGTATCGAGCATATGAACACACATATCGCCGACGATGCCGTTGCCGTACTCCATGAAGGCCCGCCAACTGCGCGGATGGGTCAGCGCACAGTACGGCCTCATGGGGGCCGGTCCGGTCCACATCTCGTAGTCGAAGTGCTCCGGAGGCGTCGAGGCGGGAGGGTTCCCCCTGGCCCGCATATGGTAGTAGCAGCAGATCTCGGCATAGGCGATCTTGCCGAGTTTGCCCTCGTTGAGGATGCGATCGCGGGCTTCGATCAGGTGCGGCGTACTGCGCCGCTGCATATTGACCTGGACGACGCGCTTGTGCTTGCGGGCGGCCGCCAGCATGGCCTGGCCTTCGACGACGTCGGTGCTGATGGGTTTCTCTACGTAGACGTCCGCGCCGGCCTGAACGGCGGCGATCATCGCCAGGGCGTGCCAGTGGTCCGGCGTGGCGACGTGAACGATGTCGAGTTCTTCGCGTTTGAGCAGTTCACGGTAATCGCCGTAGGTGCGCGGCTTCTTCCCGGAGGCCTGGCGCGATGCGACGAGTTCGGCCGCATGGGCGACCATTTTGCTGTCAACATCGCACAGGGCGACCACCTCGACCGGCGCGACTTGCAACAGGCGAAGAAGAGCGCTCTTGCCGTACCAACCTGTGCCGATCAGGGCCACTCGCTTGGCCTTCGGGGCTCCGAACATCGGTGTCAGACCGCCCAGGTTCGACAGGGCCAGCCCCGCGGCTCCGGCTTGCAGGAATTCGCGACGATTCATGGCATCTCTCCTTAAGATGAACTCCTCTTTCCGGGATCAATGCATCCCGCAGCGGCGCCGGGGCTACGGAACCGTCCGGCCGCATGACAAAGATACACGGCGGCAGGGGGCAATGCAAGCTAGGAGATAGCCTGGGGGCAGGCGGCGGAACGCAGCAACACATAGCAATAGGAGAGAATGAGAGGGGATTTGGGAGATGACCGATTGGCGGTGGCCGTGGGGCAATCCCGGCTGACAGAGAACTCCGATGTCGCACGGGGAATGGGACGGTCGCGCTCTAGCAGAGGGCAAGATAACTGGCGATCGCCAGAATGAGAATGCGCCTCTTGGTGACTACGAACGGCATCCAAACATGGTAGTAGAAATCGATCATCATTGGCTCTTGGCCCCCCAAGGTTTCACCCGAATCGACTTTCGTATTATAGCGGAAAACGCCCCTTCGCTGCAAGCGAAAACTGCCGTCGGTCGGCGGGTCGAGCCGGCGGAAACGCGCTGCCGGCAGACCCTCGGCGAGCGTCTGAAAGATGGGTCTGGTGAAGTAGAATAGACGTGGTTATTATCGGGCATTGCTCCGCGTCTGCGACGCTCGCCCCGGAAAACCGCAGCGGCGTCCCAGATGGAATTGAGAGGAGGGCGGCAATATTTTGTTGACGCGTCTCCGTCGGATCGGTATAGTGCGCTATTGGCGTAAGCCTCCCCTAGGCACGCGAAGTGCCGAATGCCGCGGAGGGCATGTTTCAAGCTCAATCAAAACCGTTCAGATGTGGATTTGTATGGCGTCTCGCGACGCGGCATGTGTTTAGGAGATCACGATGTTCACTTCAGCACTAACCTCCTTGGCGGTCCTTGGGATGCCCGGTGGCTGGGAATGGATTGTGGTACTGGTCGTTGCGCTGTTGATTTTTGGGCGGCGGTTGCCCGAAATCGCCCGGAGCGTCGGCAAGAGCATGACCGAGTTCAAGAAGGGCATCAACGAGGCGAAAGAGACGACCGACGAATTGGCCAGCGATGTCAACCAGATCAAAGACGATGTGGTGAACGAGGCCAAGGAAGCATCCGGCCTGGACGATTCCGACATAACCAGCTAGCCGTTCGACATCACGCGCGACCTTCATCCAGCCGACCGCGATGGGCGATACCAAAAAGAAGCTCGATCCGTCAGACTGCACGATGAGTCTGGGCGACCACCTTGAGGAGCTGCGCGCCCGGTTGATTCTAGCGCTGGCGGGACTGACGCTGGGGGCGATCGTCGCTCTGATCGTCGGCACACATATCATCAACTTCATCAAGCGACCCTACGACAGCGCGATGAAGGTCCACAACGCCAAGCTGGAAGCGAAAGCGACGGTGGATGAGCCGAACGAGGTGGCCTTCGTTGAACTCCTCTTCACGACGATGGCGGCGGCGTTGCAGACGGATCCGAACGCGCCATCGCTGGACCCGAACCACGTGGCGTTCTTTAGGGACGTCTCAGCCGACGCGGTGCGGACGTGGACGGGGGACGTCGAGGCAGCCCAAGGGGGCAGAATACTGCCCTGGGACCGGCTGCAAGTGCTCAAACCGGCCGAAGCCTTCATCGCCTACATGAAGGTCTCGTTCATTGCCGGGCTGATCCTGACCTGCCCCTGGGTGTTCTACCAGCTCTGGATGTTTGTCGCGGCGGGGCTCTACGAAAAGGAGCGCCACTACGTACGCTGCGCTGTGCCGTTTTCGGCTGTCCTTTTCGTCGGCGGGGCCTTGTTCTTCTTGTTCGTGGTCGCCCCGCTGTCGCTGAAGTTCTTCCTGATATTCGGGGATATTCTTGGCGTCGCGTCTAACTGGACACTCCAGGGCTACATCAGTTTTGTCACCCTGTTGATGCTGGTCTTTGGCATCGCCTTCCAGACCCCCATCGCCATCTTTATCCTGGTGCGTACGGGCCTTGTCTCGGTCGAAGCGCTGCGCAACGCCCGCAAGTATGTTCTTCTGGCGGTCTTCATCATTGCCGCTGTGACCACGCCGCCGGACGTTATATCGCAGGTCACCCTGGCCGTCCCGCTCTACGGCCTCTTCGAGCTCGGCATGTTCCTGGCGAGCCTGGTGGGCAATAAGGAAGCGCAGGCGCGGTTCAAGGCCGGACTGAGACTCCTCGGCATTCTGATCCTGGTTGCCGCACTCGGCTGGGTTGCCTCCGGCCTGATCAACGAATACGGTCACGCTCTTGTCGCCCGGCTGCTCGGTGCGACCGTGACGGATGTTCAGCCGTTTGTCTTCCTCGGGAATCCCGACTGTGCTTACGAGGGCGAACTCTCCACGTCTCAAGAGGCGATGGTTACGATTGCCGGCCTGTTCGCGTGCGTCGCCGTCGGATTGATCGGGCTCCTGATCGTTCCCTTTAAGAAGCTCAGCGCCGTGCCCGCCCTGTGTGTGGCGGTGTTCTTCGCCGCTCCCCTGACCAAGTCGATCGAGTGGATTGTCTTCTCGCTGATACACATGTCCGGCCAGTCCAAGGCCCATGAAGCCGTTGAATTCATCCAACAGAGTGGCTTCCAGCCGATTATTGTCGCGGTGATCGGCGTGGGGCTGGCGGTTCTGGCGTATCGCACCTTCCGCTGGAAGAGCCAATTCACTACCAAGCTCAAGGCGTTCTTCGACAACGTTTCGGTCGACGACTGACGGGCGGACCGAACGCAATCACTTCGGTGTCATCGGATGGACCTGATCGACTGGGTCCGCGGTGCGGTATTCGGGGACGAGATTCGCGATCTGGCTCGTGATTTCCGCGTGATCCTGCCGACGGACACTTCCGATCAAGTGTTCGATGCTGGTGCGAAGTGTGTTTCTATCCATGGGTATGTTGCGCCGAATGCTGATCTTGGGATGACGCGTCCGCTGCATGTCTTCGCCTTCGATACGCAACTCTTCAAAGAGCTTCTCGCCGGGACGCGAGCCGGTAAAGACGATGTCAATGTCTTCACCCGGTCGGAAGCCGCTGAGGATGATCAGTTCGCGAGCCAGGTCGAGAATCTTCACCGGTTCGCCCATATCGAGCACGAAGATCTCTCCACCCTTGCCCATCGTTGCGGCCTGAAGAACGAGTTGGCCGGCCTCCGGAATGGTCATGAAGTAGCGTTTCATCTCGGGGTCCGTAACGGTGACGGGGCCCCCTCCGGCGATCTGCTGCTTGAAGATGGGCACCACCGAACCTTCCGAACCGAGGACGTTGCCGAAGCGAACGGTGATGAATTGGGTCGCGCTCGTTCGACTGAGATCCTGAATGTACATCTCGGCGATGCGTTTCGATGAGCCCATGATGCTCGTCGGATTGACCGCCTTGTCGGTGCTGATCATGACGAAGTGCGTGCCGCCGTGACGCTCTGCCGCGTCGGCGAGGATCTGCGTGCCGACTACGTTGTTCTTGATGGCCTCGCCCGGGTTCAATTCCATCATCGGCACGTGCTTGTGAGCGGCCGCATGAATAATCACGGCCGGGCGGTAGCGGGCGAATACCTCCTCGACGCGATCGGCGTCCGTGATATTACAGATGATCGGTTGCAGGGCCAGGCGGGGGAACTGCTGGCGCAATTCGCGTTCGATGTAGAAGAGTGGGTTTTCCGCCTGTTCGACGAGCAGCAAGCGCTTGGGAGCAAATTGTCCGATCTGACGGCACATCTCCGAACCGATCGAGCCGCCGGCACCGGTGACGAGGATGGTCTTGTCCCGGGCGAACGCTTCGATCAGGTCGAGGTCCAGTTGTACGACGTCGCGGCCGAGCAGGTCGTTTATGTCGACGTCACGGATTTGGCTGACCCGCAGTTTCCCCGAGGCGATATCCGTCAGGGCCGGGACGGTGCGGAAGCGGACTTTGGCGCCCTCGCACACCTGGATCACGCGGCGCAACTGCTGGTGGGTCGCCGAGGGAATGGCGATCGCGATCTCTTGCACATTGCGGTCGACGCAGATCCGAGGCAATTGCTCGACCGTGCCGAGAACGGGAATGCCGTGGATGCTCGTTCCCTGCTTGACGGGATCGTCGTCGATGAAGCCCAGGACGTCATACTGCGTCACGGGCATACGGTGCATCTCACGGAGCAGGGATTCCCCGGCGTTGCCGGCGCCGACGATGAGGAATCGCTTCAGGAGTTGTCCCTCGGTCGTGCGAAACTCCTCATGGTAGAGCCGGATGATCATACGCAGCCCGGCCGGTAGAAGGATGGTGGCGAAGAGGTCTGCCATGAAGACGCCCTGGCTGATCGTGGTGATCGCCAGCGGCAAACGCACCCGAATGGCGGGCACCTGGAGCATCAGCGCGAACCAGACAGTAACGATGATCAGCGTGCTGACCAGGGCGGCGCGGAGAATCCCGAGAAGGTCGGAGATTCCCACGTAGCGCCACCAGCCGCGGTACTGCTGGAACAGCCCGAAGAGCGGCAGTTTGACCGCCAGGAAGAAGAGCAGGAAGAAGGGGTACTGCTCCACCACCCAACTGCGTCGGAACTGCATGTTGTTGGCGACGAGAAAGGCGAACATCAGGGAGGCGGCGAACGCCGCCGTGTGCCCCAGAATGATCAGCGGTTTGCGGAGTGTCAGAAACAGGGCGCGGGATTGGCGCGGCCCGGGATTGTCTGGTCCGGCCTCACGCTTGCAGGGTTCGTTTGTACTGGTCCTGACCATTCTCTGCCTGTACTCCCACCGTGCTTGCGGCGGACGTCGACGTGTCCTGTTTGGAGACGACAGTCCTCCAGCGGCTCTGACGGTATCATCGGCATGGCAGGCGGTCCGGTTGAGCGGGAACCGGGATTGTCCTGGCTAGGGGGATCCTGATTGACGTGGCGCTACAGCAGGTTTATTCGGACGCGGGGGCGTCCTCGTCGGGCTCGTCCACCTTGTCCTCCGCCGGCGGGGCGGCCGGTGGGGCCGGGGCGCCCACGGTGGCGAGTGATTCGGCGGAAATCTCGTCAGAACCGGTATAGATCTCATCCAGAGCGGTTCGATCCACGCGGTTTCGCATCAGGGCGTAGATGATGGTATTGGCCGTGAAGTAGAAGCTGATCACAAAGGAGACCATCAGACCGACGACGCAGAGAACGGAGATGTAGATGAGAAACGCGCCCACGGACGCTGTCCAGTTGCCGGGCGAGGCCGTGGTGGACCCGAGAAAATCGGTGAAATTCGGCTGGGGCCAGATGGCCGTCAGCTTCTCGTTGTCCTTCACGAAGCCCACCTGGAGGAAGAAGTAGGTGATCTGCAGCAGGAGATAGGTGAAGAATCGGACGAAAGCGTAGCAGATGGCGCCGTACACCGCCGCGGTGACCGTGTAGAAACCCATGCGCCACGGCTTGGCGTAGACATAGCTAAAGGAACGGCTGATCGCGTCGAAGCAGTCCGAGTCCTCGTAGGCAATCGCGGGGAACATCAAATTGAATCCGCCCAGGATGCCAATGCCGATGATGGCGACCAGAGCTGCGGCCATCAGCGCCAGCGGCAGGAAGAGTCCGACCGACAACTGACCGATCCACGGGATGTTGCCCGCCAGGCCAAGCAGTATGATGAAGGCGCCGATGACGGCCATGATGGCGATCATGGTGATCGGCGCGGTGAGCAGACTGTAGAACTTGCGCAGGCCGAACCGCACGGATTCATTCAGGCCCGGCTTCTCTCCCTGGGCGAATTGCAGCGCCGCGATTCGGCAAATGGACCCGCCGGCCAGGGACATCACTGCCAGCATGACGGCGAAGAACAGGATGCTGTAGAGGGTGTGGTATTTGAAAGCCCAGATCAGAGCGACGAAACAGGCGGCGATGTTCTGGGTGATCCCCAGGGCGTTGCCCTGGGCCAACGCTCTGAGCCCGTCGTGGAAACGCTCGGCGCAGTAGTTCCAGAGCGTGGCGAACACGCCGCTTCGATCCTCGGATTCGGCGAACTGTTCCATGTAGGCGTCCAGGTTGCCCTGGGCGGCGTACGCGTCCAGTTCCGTAATGCCGTGTGGGGCGGCCACGATCACGGTTTCGTGAAGATCCATCAGGCGGCCGGTCAGGCAAACCGTCGCCAACGCCAGAAAGGCCAGGATCAGCTTCGTCGGCTGGATGGACATTCGGAACGCTTCGAAGACTCGGGGGAACAAGAAACTCCCGAAGGGCAATACCGGTTCTCTGGCCTCGGTCATTGTGCTTCCTTTCAAAGGCTGGGCTCCGCGCCGCCTTCGTATCATGCTCTTCAAACCTAGGCCGCATCTTACCGGGTGACGTCTCCGGCGTCTACAGGATTCTGAGGGGCTCTGGGATTTCTAGAGGCTCATCCCCGCGGCGTCGAAACCGGTGTCCAGGGTCTCGTCAGAGTCCGCATCCGGCTGGCTGGGAATCCGGTATTCAGCATCAAGCCAGGCCCCCAGGTCGATGAGTTTGCATCGTTCCGAGCAGAAGGGGAAGGATTCTCGCTGGTCGGCCTTCGCGTGTGGTTCCCTGATGAAGGGACGCTTGCAAGTCGGGCACTGAAAACGTTCTGTCGAATCAGTCCGGCTGGATTGTTCTGGTTGTGGCTGTTTCATAGGGGCATCTCAAGGGCTGTACGCAAGGAGGTCGCCCACGAATGATCAGGTTGTTGCCGCCCATACAGCGGGCACCTCCGCATCCGTGTGACTGTAGCGCCATTCCCGCCGCGTTAGTCAAAAGGCTCTTCACGAAGCGTTCCAGTGACCAAGCCCGCTGCGGTGGGATAGGGCGTTGTCAGCGAGGTTCCTCGACCCGACCCTCTTCGACCATTCTTGCGTATTCCACGCAGTACCGGGCCCACGGTTGGGCTTCCAGTCGCGCCTTCGGTATCGGTTGCCCCGTCCCCTCGCAGATTCCATAGACTCCCTCCTCAACACGCTGGAGGGCGTCGTCGATCTCATGCAGAATGCGCCGCTCGCTGTCCATCAGATCCAACGCGAATTCCTGCTCGTAGTTGTCCGTGCCAATATCGGCCATGTGGATCGGCATACTGGACAGGTCTCCGCTGGCGTCGAGGCGCGACTTCTTCAGGGCTTCGCCCTCAATCTCGAACACATTCTGGAAAATCTCTTTCCGCTTCTGCAGCAGTAGTCCCCGGAAGAATTCGACATTCGCCTTGGTGAGCTTTCGGCTCGCACGCTTCTTGGTCACCTTCTTCTTGACGGTCTTTTTCTTGACGGTCTTCTTCTTCGAAACTTTCTTACGTTTCTCTGCCACGTCTGCAACTACCTTTCAAAGCAGGGCATATAGCATCAGACCAATAGAATCTTTAATTATAACATACTGAACTGGAGCGACATAGCGCAATTTACGCGGAAAAAATCGCGCCGGCCCAGTTTCTCGGACCATCATCCGGGGACGTTGCTTTCGCGGGTCCGCCTTCGTAATTGCTGTGATAGCAATAGGATAGCGCACTACTCCGGGTGGGGCGATTCTTCTGCGCCGGCCTGATCGGCGTCCTTGGCCAGTCGTCCTAAAGGCAGGATGGCCCGCTCGCGGCCTATCCGCATAGAGGCGACGCGGATGCCGAACGCCCGCTCAATGCCCTCAGGATCGAGGATTTCTCCGGGAGGCCCGGCTCGATAGTGGGTCTCCGGAGGATTCGCTGGGCAAGCTGAGTCGCCGGTCAGCAGCAGGACCTGATCGCAGTATTGAGCCGCCAGATTGAGGTCGTGGGTGATAGCGACGATGGTTCGGGCCTTCTCATGCTGAATGGACTTGAGCAAGTCGTAGATACCCACTTGGTGTTTGAGGTCGAGGAAGCTCGTCGGCTCATCAAGCAGGAGGATGGGCGTGTCTTGAGCCAGGGCGCGGGCGATGAACACGCGTTGCCGCTCGCCCCCACTGAGGCTGGCCAGTGGACGGGCCGCGAAGGCGGTCGTATCGGTCAGTTCCATCGCTTCAGCCACGATCTGACGATCGCTGGGACGCTCGAAACCCAGAGGGCCGAAATAGGGGGTTCGCGCCATCATGATCGTCTCGGCCACCGAGAATCCGAAGGCCGGGACGAATTCCTGTCGTACCAGCGCCACCTGCCGCGCCAGGTCCGCCTGCTTGCGGGCGCGCAGATCGGCGCCGTCGATGGAGATGGTTCCCGACTGGGGTTTGAGCAGGCCGGCCAGCAGGTTGATCAGTGTGCTCTTGCCCGCGCCGTTGGGGCCGACAATCGCCAGGAACGTTCCAGTCTCGATGGTCAGACGGACATCGCTCAGAATCGGACGCGTCGCATCGTAGCCGAACGTCACATCTTGTAGTTCGATGGAGGCGGTCATGTCAGCCAGTACACCTTCCTGTTGTGCCGTATGAGCAGGATGAGGAAGAACGGGCCGCCCACCATGGCCGTGATGACCCCGACAGGCAACTGGGCGGGCGCGACGACGACGCGGGCGACCGTGTCGGCCGCCACCAGGAACATCGCGCCGACGAGGCTGCTCAAAGGCAGGAGTTGGCGATGGTCGGGCCCCAGAACCAGGCGCACGGCGTGCGGGACGATGAGTCCGACGAAGCCGATGAGCCCGCTCAGGCTCACCGCTACGGCGGTGATGAAGGCCGATATCCCGAAGGCGAGAAGTTGAGTCCGCCGAACGTCGATCCCCATACTCTGGGCGTCCGTTGCACCAAAACTGATCGCGTTCAACTGAGGGCTGATGAAGAACAGACCCACCAGGCCCGCCCCAACCGCTCCGGCGCCGGCCCACAGGACGAGGAAGTCCTCCTCGTGCATGTTGCCCATCAGCCAGAAGATCGTGGCGTGGACGTCCTGACTCTTGGCGATTGACGTCAGGAACATGATCACGGCCGAGAAACACGCGTTGACGACCACGCCGGCCAGCAGCAGGCCGGTGACGTGGAACTTGCCCGTCACCCGCCCGACCGCCCAGACCAGCCAGACGGTTCCCAGCGCGCAGGCAAAGGCGAAGACTGCCACGGGAGAACGCCCCCACAGCGTCCATTGGATGCCGCTGATCACGGCGAGCATTGCGCCGAGACCGGCCCCGCTGGAAATGCCGAGGATATACGGATCGGCCAAGGGGTTTCGCAACACGGCTTGAAACGTGACACCAGCGCCGGCCAATGCCGCGCCGACGAGGGCGGCCAGAATGACACGCGGCAGACGCACGCGCATCAGGATTTCGAAATCGGGATTGGGCGACGCTGCAGCGGAACCGCCCGAAAGAGCGGCTCTCAGGGAGACGGGCTCAGGGCCGGCCAGCGTACAACAGAGCATGATTACCAGGAGCAACAGCGCGGCCGCGGCGATTCGGATCATCAGGGTCTTGGGGGTCAGGAGGCGCACCGTGTCAATCTCCAAACACGCTCGGATGAAGACATCGGGCGATGGTCTCGACGCCCTGATACAGCCGGGGCCCTAGTCGCGAGACGATGTCACCGTCGATAACGTAGACCCGCTCATCGCTCACCGCCGGCACCGTGGCAAGGCGCTGCCAATGGGCCAACGCCGCCTCGCGCTGCCGGCTGAGATCGCCCTTGACCATGGCCGGCTCGATAATGACCTCGACTTCGGCGGCAAGGACCTGCTCGGTCCCGATGGGCGGGTACTTGTGCAGGGTTGGCCCAATCGCATTCTCTCCGCCGGCCAACTCGATCAATTCGTTGACAAACGTGTCCCGCCCGGCCACGCGCAGCGGGTCCCGCTGGACCACCCAGAGGACTCGCGGTCGTCCGCGGTTTTCCAGAGTCTGTTGCAGTGCCCGTATCTTCCCCATAAGGCTCGCTGCGAGTTGATCCGCCTCCAGTCCTCTCCCCGTGGCCCGGCCGATCGTCTCGATCGCAGAGAAGAGATCGTCGACCGTCCAGATCTCCGTGCTCAGACACTCGTAGCCCATACGCTGCAATCGCGTTGCGAGGCTCTGGTGCTGCTGGAATGTCAACGTCACAACCAGGTCGGGCTTGCAGGCGATGATGGTCTCGATACTCGGCTGCCAAAACGTCCCTACCTTCGGTTTCTGTGTCGCCGCAGGCGGGTAATCGCTGCCCTGCGTGACGCCTGCGATCGCCTCGCCCAGATCGAGGGCGTAGAGCAATTCGGTGAGATTGGGCGCCATCGAGACAATGCGAGTGGCGGTCGGCGTGTCACCCGTGCGGTCGGTGGGGGGCGCGGGGTCTGACCGGCGGGCCAGAGCGTGCCCCAGGATCTGCCACAGGATGAGAAACACGCATAGCAGCCACCATTTTCGCATCAGGTCCTCTTGAACTGCTTCTCCAGTTCGCTCATCGAGAAAGTGATCGTCGTCGGGCGTCCATGGGGACAGCGCGTGGTCGATTCGTAGCGGGCGCGGTCGGCCAACAGTTGCTGGATCTCGCTGTCAGCGAGTTTCTGTCCAGCCTTGATGGCGGCCTTGCACGCGGTCATGCTCAGCACCTCGTCGAGCAGGTCTTCGGCATTCAGCGAACCGCTCTTGGCGGCCAGCAGATCGATCAAGTCCTGCACGAAGGCGGCCGGGGACGCTTTGCCCAGAAGCGTGGGAAACGCCTGGACGGCATAGGTCTTCGGCCCGAACGGCGCGACCTCTATCCCGAGCTTGGTGAACAGGGCGGCGTTGTTCTCGATGACGCTCGCCTGTGCATCCGTCACCTCGAAGTTTTCGGGCAAGAGCAGCCGTTGCGATTCGAGCGGATTGTGACGCACCCTCTGACGCAGGGTCTCGTGGATCATGCGTTCGTGCAAGGCGTGCTGGTCGATGATGACGAACCCCTCTTCGGTCTGCTCGATGATGTAGCTGTCGTGGATCTGAATGTACTGCCGCTCTTCGATCTCGACAGGGGGGCGAACCTCTGCATAGGACGGAGCCGGTTCACTACGAGGGGCCGTGACGGGTGTGGGAGCCGACGTCTGCGGCTGCAGATCGAACTGTCGCTGACCGTGGCTGCTCGGTCGATGCTGTTTGAAGAAGTCCTCCATCGCATCGGCGATTTCCTGTCGCCGCGCCCTCTGGTTGACATCGAAGGGCTTTCCCGACGTCGTCGGCTCAATGGGAATCTTCGCTGAGACATGGAGATCCGTGCCCAGGAGTTTCTCACGCAGCGTCGCAAGGATCTGCGAATGCACGAGGTTCGAGTTGTAGAACCGCACTTCCGTCTTGGTCGGATGCACGTTCACATCGTAGTCGGTATAGGGCATCTCCATGAACAGGAACACGACCGGGAAGCGGTTGGGCTCGAGCAGATTGCGGTACGCTTCCTTGATGGCGTGGGAGATGAACTTGTCGCGTATGAAGCGATTGTTCAGGAACGCGTACTGTAAGCGGTTGTTCGTTCGCGACGTGCTGGGACGTCCGAGCAGGGCTCGGATGTGCACCTCTTTCTCGCGCGTTTGTGTTTCGATGAGATCGTCGACCGCCAGCATGGGAAACAGTTGGGCGACGCGATCCTTGAGATCCTGGTCCTTGGGCAGGCGATACGTCTGCCTGTTGTTGTGCATCAGCGTCAGGTCGAGTTGGGGGTGGGCCAGGGCGATGCGGGTGAACTGTTCGGTCAGATGGCCCATCTCCGTGTTGGCGGTGCGGAGGAACTTGCGGCGGGCTGGGAGCTTGTAGAAGATGTCCCGAATCTGAATCGTTGTCCCGACGTCGCCGCTGCACGGCGTGACCGGTCCTCCCTCGCCGCAATCGATCTCGATGCAATGGGCCTGATCGGACTGATGCGTCCGACTGACCGTTCGCACCTGGGCGATTGAGGCGATGCTGGCCAGCGCCTCGCCGCGAAAACCGAGGGTCGCGATCCCGTCCAGGTCGGTCGCGTCCTTGATCTTGCTCGTGGCGTGCGATTCGAAGGCGGCGTTCAGATCGTCGGCGTCCATGCCCATGCCGTTGTCGGTGATAGCGATGAGCTTACGCCCGCCGTCCTCGACGCGAACGGTGATCGCGGTCGCTCCCCCGTCGATGCTGTTTTCCATCAACTCCTTGACCACGCTGGCGGGGCGTTCAATGACCTCGCCGGCGGCGATCATATTGATCATGTTTTGATCAAGGTGGACGATTCGGCCCATGGGTCTGGTCCGCCTCCCATCGGGGGTGCTGATTCTCAATGCTTCACCGGCCGTTTGGACGCGCAAGCAGCAGGACGGCCAGCGTTCGATTCTCGTCGTTTCCTGAACCGTCCTATTCGGAGAGCAGGCTACGGCCGGTCATCTCCTCCGGTTGCGGCAAACCCATCATCTCCAGCATCGTGGGGCCGATATCGGCCAGCGTGCCGCCCGCGCGAAGCTTCTTGTCCTTGTACCGATCGTCAAAGACGATCAGCGGGACGTCGCCGACGGTGTGGGCCGTATGAGGGTTGTCCGGGCTCCCATCGGCCATCTTCTCGAAGTTGCCGTGATCGGCCGTGATGAGGGCCACGCCGCCCAGGGCCTTGACCTTTTCCAGGACCTTCCCTACGCATTCGTCGACCGCCTCAGCGGCTGCGACCGCCGCCGACAGGTCGCCGGTATGGCCCACCATGTCGGGATTGGCGAAGTTGATCACCATCACGTCGTATTTGTCCGAGTCCAGCCGCTCCAGGGCGACATCCGCGACCTCGTAGGCGCTCATCTCGGGCTTCAGATCATAGGTGCGCACCTTGGGCGAAGGAACGATCTGGCGATCCTCACCCTTGAAGGGCTTCTCTGTGTAGTCGTTGAAGAAGAACGTGACGTGGGCATACTTCTCGGTCTCGGCGCAGCGGAACTGTTTGACGCCCAATTCGCCCCAATAGGCGGCGAGGATGTTCTTCATCTTGGCGCGTTTGGGGAACGCTACGGCGGCCGGGATGCTCGCGTCGTATTCGGTCATACACACGAAGCAGATATCGGGTAGGGTGGGCCGTACGAATTCCTTGAACTCAGGGTCTACAAAGGTTCTCGTTAGCTCGCGCGGGCGGTCGCCCCGGAAGTTGAAGAAGACGACGCCGTCGCCGTCGTCGATCGTCGCCAGCGGTTCGCCTTCCTCATTGACGATACAGGTCGGCTTGACGAATTCGTCCGTAACATCGTTTTCGTAGCTGGTCTTGATCGCCTCCTGGGCGTCGGTGGCTTTGAGTCCTTTACCGGTTCGCAGGCACTCATAGGCTTCCTGGACGCGGTCCCAGCGGCTGTCTCGATCCATCGCATAGAACCGTCCCATCAGGCTGGCGATCCGGCCCACGCCGATCTCCTGGGCCTTCTGCTGTACTTCGGCGAGATAGCCGGCGCCACTGTCGGGCGGCGAGTCGCGTCCGTCCATGAAGGCGTGGATGTAGACTTCGGTTACTTCGTTGCGCTTGGCCAACTCAAGCAACCCGTAGAGGTGTCCGAGCAGCGAATGGACGCCGATGTCGCTCAGGAGCCCCATCAGGTGCAGCTTGCCGCCGCGTTCCTTGACGAACTTGATCGCGTTGATGAATTCCGGATTCTCGAAGAAGGAGCCGTCGCGGATGGCGTGGGTCAGTCGTACGGATTCCTGCGGCACGATCCGGCCGGCGCCGATGTTCTGGTGGCCCACTTCGCTGTTGCCCATCGTCCCGTCAGGCAGCCCGACATACTCGCCGTATGTGTGGATCAGGCAGTTTGGGTAATCCGCCATGAGCATGTCGTCGGTGGGGGTGTTGGCCTGCTTGATGCTGTTGTGGTCGTTCTCATCGGTATCGGGATTGTATCCCCAACCGTCGCGTATAATCAGGACATGAGGTCTTTTCTCAAGCGTGAGCTTCTCTTTCGACATCTGACAGGTGCCTTTCAATCAATAGCAACAGAGACGAGGCACGGCCTCGTCCCATAGGATCTTCAATACAAAAAGGAGGCCCTATCGTAGCGGGCCGACCCGGGGCTGTCAAACATTTACCCGGAGAACGTAAGTCCGTGCAAGACCGGGAACTTAGAGAGCTTTGACAGACGCGGTGGCTTTGGTATAATTCGGTCGTGAGCGGTGGTGTCGTCGTGCCGACGGATCGGATGCGAAGCCCATCCGCCTTCTTGGAAAGGCTCTTCGCCGGTGCGGACAGGACGCGTAAAGGCCATCCTGATCGGGCTTGGTGTCGCCGGGCTGACCTCGTGCCTGGCGGCGGGCTGTTCGACGTCGCAAGCGCCGGTAGATGCGTATCTGGAGGCGGTCATGCTGCGCGAAACGGGGCTGACCGACCTGGCGATCGAGAAGCTCAAGCAGGTCGTCGAGATGGATCCGAACTTCGTCTTCGCCTATTCGGAACTCGGCGCTGCCTACCGAATAACCGGCGACCTGGACGGCGCGGGCCGGGCCTACTCCAGAGCGGTCACGCTGGACTCCTGGTCGGTTGCCGACCAGAGGGCTCTCGCGGAGGTCCGCGAGGAAGAAGGTCGATTCGCCGAGGCGGGTGCCGCGTATGCGCGTCTCGCAGAGTTGGAGCCGGAGGATGTTGGCGCCGAGTTCGATGCGGCCCGATGCTATCTGGCGGCCGGTCAGACGGTCCCCGCGATGGTGCACGGCGAACGGGCCCGGCAGATGGACGAGGGGTCTCGTGACGTGGCGCTTCTGCTGGCGCGGATCTACGAGGCTCAGAATGATCACGACGAGGCCGTTGCTGTGTATCGGCGATTGTTGCAGCAGGATGACGGGGATGTTGAGGTTATGCTGGCAATGGGCGTTGCCCAGATCATGAACGAACAATGCGGCCTGGCGAGGGATATACTGACGCAGGTGTTGCGGCTGAAACCCGAACTGGGGGTGGCCGCGCGTCATTTGGCGTACTGCCACCTCAAACTGGGAGATGCGGACGAGGCGGTTTTGCGATACGAACAGGCGCTGGCGGCCGATGCTAACGACTGGGAGGCCCATCGTGGTCTGGGCGTGGCCCTGATGATCAAGGCCCGCCAGACCGATGACGAACGGTGGGAGCGGGCGGCGCTGCAGCATTGGCGTGACGCCCTGGCGTTGAACCCGGACCAGCCCGGGCGCGACAAATTGCGCCGATTGATTAAGCAGCACGCAACGACGATGGATCTTTTGGAAGGACTGGACAACTAAGCCTATGACAACGATTCAAGAACAGCCGGCCGATCAAACTCAAGACTGTCGATGCCTTATGGATCGGTGCCGAGACGCGCTGCCGGACAAGACGGCGCATGCGATTTTCTGGCCCATCGCTCTGGTGGGCTTGGCGCTCGATCTCTGGACCAAGCAGGCCGTGTTCGCGATTCTGTCTCACGAACCCGATCGCAGTCTGACCATCATCAAGGGCTTTCTGAGCTTTCGGATGGCGCTTAACGACGGCGCGGCGTTCGGTATCGCCTCGGGCAAGCAGGCGTTCCTGGTGGGTATCTCAGTGGTGGCGCTGCTTGTGATTCTGGGAGTGTTCCTGTTCGGCGCGGGCCGGCAACGCCTCGTGCAGGTGGCGCTGGGGATGTTCACGGCCGGCGTCTGCGGCAACCTGTGGGATCGCATGTTCAACGGCGGGGAGGTTCGAGACTTCATCGACGTTGTCTACTGGCCCGGGAGGCACTGGCACACGTTCAACGTCGCCGACGCATTGCTGTGCATCGCCGTCGGCTTGCTCATGCTCGCGACGCTGTTCACTGACTCGTTTTGTCAAAAACGTGATCGGCCACAAAAATCGGAGTCTTGAGCGCGGCGCTCAGCGCGATGGCGTCCGAAGGGCGCGAATCAACCTTGATGGTCTTGCCGTCCATGCTAAGATAGATCTTGGCGTAGAACGTGTGGTTGCGCAGATCGTCGATCACGATCCGCTCGACCT
>JANQFY010000189.1 GCA_028277585.1 Sedimentisphaerales bacterium | reverse complement strand
CGCGGCCAAGATCACTTCGCGCCCCCGCCCGGCGATCTCATTGGGGATCGTACGGACCAGCGTCGTCTTGGCCGTCCCGGCCCCGCCGGAGAGAAAGATTCGCCGGCCTTCGAGCAGGCCTTCGACGATATCCGTCAGCAGCACGGGATTCCGCGCGTCGTAGTAGGGATGCTCTTGCGGCAAAACGCTCGACTCCTCAGCGTCCCGATCGATACCATTCACCGGTTTGTCCAAACGACACACTCCTCCAGTCGGAAGGGGTCCAATTCGTCACGATGCTTCAGATGAAGCCCGGCTATGGTAGTGCCCCGACCGAGGGTTAGTCAAAGGTGAATTGACCGTGGTTCATGAGGATTTGGCCGTCGACGGTGATCGTCGGCGCGATGATAACGCCATCGACGTGTGTCTGGCTGTCCCAGTCCGCGCCCGTCTTGCTCGGGTAAGGGCAGCCGAAGGCGACGTGGACGCCCGGGAATTTCTCGTCCTGGAGCAAGTTGTAGATCAGCCGGGTTAGCCCCGTATTGGTCCCGATCGCGAACTCACCCATCCGATTGCTGTTCTCGTTGCTCTCGAAGATGTACTTCGCGAACTCGGCGCGCAATGGCTCGTTGTCGCACTTCAGACTCTCGCGAATCGCACGTCCCTCCCTCACCTCAAGAGTCACGGGTGTCACGGCCAGCGAGCCGTACCGCTCGGTGAAGAAGTCGCCCAGGCACCCATCGATCACGATGCGCCCTTCGGCGCTCAGCGGCGCGGTGAAGACCTCGCCATCGGGCAAGTTCTTCCAGTTCTCGGGCTGGACATCTCCGTCACTTATGACCCATTTCCACTCGGGATTGAACCGCGCGGTGAAGTCGCACCCCTTGGCGGTCTGAACCCGAATCTCTGAGGCGTCTTTGACCTTCTCATAGACCAGCTTGCTGATCCGCTGGATCTCGACGTAGTCGCTGCACATCCCGTCGGCCATGATCTCCGGCGTGATCCCGATCATGTGCCCATGACGCAACTCGGGATTGGCCTCGATCGCCTTGATCATGTGCATGCGAAAGCTCTGCAATTCGCCCTCGGCCCCCTGCGCCGCGTAGACACTCACATCCGCTTCCGCCAGCGCCTCGCCAATCGCGCCGGGGAAATCGATCGGCCGTACCCCGAAGTCCTCCATTAGAAAGAACGCGACCGACGCCCCGATCGTCTCAGCCGCCTCCTTCAGCGCTGCGCCAATCTCGCGCGTCTGAGCATCCGTAATCACCACGACCCGCTCACCGGTCTGAATCCGCAGACAATTCTCCACCGCCTGCTGCACACCTTCGGCCATCGTTCCCATACAATGGATCTCCTATTGAGCCTGACAACAACTTCGCCCCAGCATATCGCCCATCAGGAAAGCCATCAAGCAGAGTCCCGTAGGGCGAGCGTCCCCGCTCGCCTCTATTCATGGCCTGATCCAGACCCGGCCACGGTAGAACCTCTCCGTTTGCGATGGGCTCGTATACAGCAAGCTGATCCCATCGCTCCTGCCTATTCCCACCAGAAGACGAGCGGGGACGCTCGTCCTACTCTGACAACTGCCGACGCACTGGAGCATACGAACCGTGATTGATCCGGCTCGTCACTATATGGTGTGATATCTCTGAGACATCTGAACAGAGGCTTTGAATGCTGGAGACAAAGAAAGCGGCCAATGGACAAGGAACACATACTCTCTGAGATCCGACGAACGGCAGAAGAGAATGGGGGCCGTCCTCTCGGCATCGGCAGGTTCGAGAAAGAAACGCAAATCAAGGAATCGGATTGGCGGGGGAAGTACTGGATCAGGTGGTCAGATGCCATAGCAGAAGCGGGTCACACGAATCCGCCCGAGATGCAGGCGGCCTATCCGGATGACTTCTTGCTTGAGAAACTAGTAGGTCTGATTCAGGAGCTTGGACATTTCCCCACGGCCCCGGAACGCAGGATGAAAGGATATCAGAACAAGGACTTCCCCTCACATAATACGTTTGCCAGATTCGGCAACAAGAGTGCCTTGATACAGGCGGTTCTCGACTACTCAGAGGAACACGACGTCGACGCCCAAGTTGTCGAAATCTGTAGACAGGCCGCCGCCAAAACAAAACCGAAACAACAAGCGAGTACCGAGCGACAGGAGATTGAATACGGGTTCGTCTATCTGATGAAATCAGGGAAACACTACAAGATCGGCCACTCGACCTGCGCCGAGATGCGGCAGCATCAACTCAAGATCCTTCTCCCTGAGAAGCTTGAATTGATCCACAAGATCAAGACCGACGATCCAAGTGGGATCGAAGGATACTGGCACAATCGATTCAAAGAGAAGCGAAAAGGTGGAGAGTGGTTCGATCTCTCCACCAGTGATGTTCAATCCTTCAAACGTCGAAAGACCATGTAAATCGTGTGGCGGCCTCAAGCGCCAGCTTGGGGATGGCGAAGTCGTACTTGCCGCTGGAACCTGTCGATCGCCCAAACCTTGAACCATCCCCAAGTCCTGCGGACTTGAGGCTGCCCCCGTCACCCTCTGAGTTATCGCGTTCGCTCACTGGCTTTGCGCAGGGGCGGCTGGGGTCGGACGTTCCATTGGGCGACGTCTTCGAGCAGGACCTCGATCGCCTTCTCGAGTTGGATGTCCTTGCCAGCAGGCATTTCGCCCGGCTGGGGCCAGAGAACGAAGTCGGGCACGGCGCCGTTGAGTTCCATGTCCTCGCCGGTGGGCAGGACGTACCAGCCGCGGAAAGGCAAGCGGAGGAAGCCCACATCCATGATGCCGGTCCCACCGGTGGAGATAACCCCACCGGCCGTCGGGACGCCTACCAGCTTGCCCCGCTTGAGCGTCTTGATCGCGTGGCTGATGATCTCGGCATTGCTGAAGCTGTTCTGGTTGCACATCATCACGATCGGCTTGTTCCAGGTCGCGTAGACGCGCCGGTCCTCAGGGTAGCCCTGTCCCCCGCCGCGCGGGACGGTGATCGCGTGCGAAGGTTGGCACAGCACGGTCAGGACATGGTCGGCGGTGAAGCCGCCCCCGTTGTTACGCACGTCGATGATCAGACCTTCCTTGCCCACGCCAACCGCATAGAGTTGCCGTTCGAGCTTCTGGAAGCTCGACCAGTTCATGCCGCGGATGTGGACGTAACCGAGCTTACCCTCGGACATCTCCTCGACGGCTTCGCGATTGTCACGGAGCCACTTCTCGTAGAGCAGACTACTCGCATGGCCGTACGAGATCGGACGCAGTGTCACCTCGCGGGTTTCGCCTTCGCCATTGCGGATGTCGAGTTGAATGTCTCTATCGAGCGGCCCGTTAAGCACCTCGGTCAGGTCCATCTCAGGATCGACGTTGACGCCGTCGATGGCGACCAGAATCTCGCCGGCCTCGATCTTGCTGGCCTCGCGGTCGGCCGGACCGTTGGGCAAGACGTCCTTGACCTTCAGGCCGGGCCCCTTGTACGAGCCATCGAACCGCACACCCAGGTGAGCGGTCGTGATGTTCCATTCGGGACGATGCGACCCGGAGCCGCCGCGATTGGGGTAGAAGCCCAGATGCGAACCGTTCAGTTCGCCCAGCATGAGGTTCACCACCAGCGCAAACGCATCGACGTCGGGTGCGTCCGCCGCCATGTCGGCGTACTTGCGGCGAACGGCGTCCCAGTTACGATTGCCCAGCCGCTCGTCGTAGAAGTTGTCCCGCATCTCCCGCCAGGCCAGATCGAACGCGGCCCGGTAGCGCCCGGCACGGTCCACCACTTGTCGGGCGGAGAAGGAATAGACCGTCTCCTTGCCGCCGGCTGTGACGCTGGTCGGTTTGCCGCCCGAGAGCCAGACGATCTGGTTGCCCTCCTTGAGCCAGCGGGGCGACGACCCCGTCTTGCTCGTCAGCAGCTTGGGCTTGAGTTCCTCGGGAATCTCGATCGTGTAGAGCCCCCGCTTGCCATCGATGGTCGCGGCGAACGCAAGCTTCTTCGAGTCGTGCGACCAGAAGAGACCCCGCTCGCTCGAGCCATCGATCCCGACTCGACGAACCCGCTCGTGAATCCGCTCGAAGTCGATGACCACCTCGGGCAGGTCCTTGTGCTTCTCGGGTTCCTTCTTCTCCTCGGCGGGTTTGTCCTCATCCTTGGGCGCCTCTTTGTCCTTACCCTCGTCTTCAGGTTTGTCCTCGTCCTTCTTATCCTCGGTCTTGGACTTGGGCTCGGGCTTGTCCTCCTTCTTCTTGTCCTTTTTGCGAGCCTTCTCCATCTTCTTGATCGCCTTGTCGATCGTGCGATCGCGTTTGCCCTTCTCGTGCTCGGCCTCTTCGAGCCAGACATAGAAGATGTCGACCTCGCGATCGAGCCGCGAGCTGGTGAACGCGATGACCTTGCCGTCGGGCCGCCAGACGGGATTGTACTCGTCATAGGGATGCTTGGAGATGTTGACCGGCTCGTCCGAACCATCGGATGGGATGATCCAGATGTCACGGTTGAAATCGTTGTCGTTAACGGCGTAGACGATCCATTTGCCGTCGGGCGACCAGTCGTACTGCGGCTGATCCCACGAGCGCAGCAGCCGCTCGGGGTCCTTACCCTCGACGCTCATCGTCCAGAGGTCGCCCCGTGACTTGACGAACGAGATCCGATCGCCGGCCGGGCTGAAGCGAATGTCCGTCTCCAACTCGGCGTCCTGGGTGAGTTGCTTGAGTTCGAACGTCTCGTTTTGCCACCAGTAGAGATCCGTATCGCTGGGCTCGGCCCGCCAGATGTCACTCTGTCCGCCCTGATCGCTGACGAACAGAATCGCATCGCCCTCCGGCGTGAACACCGGATCGCGCTCCTCCTCGGGCGTCGCCGTGATCTGCCGGGGCTCACGCAGTTCCGTATCCATGACCCACAAATCGCCGCCGGCAATGAAAGCGATCTCCAGACCATCGTCGGAAAAGGCGACGTCACGGGCGTCCCGGACCATGGTTCGATCGATGGCCGCCTCGATCGAGTCGCCCGGATAGGTCAGATCGATCCGCGTCGGGGCCGCTCCACTGGCCGGGTTGAAACGGTACAGATCGAACAGATGGCGAAAAACAATCGTCGAGCCGTCCCGCGAGATGCAGGGATAGACGACCGAGTCGTCCTCGAAGAAGGTCAACTGGCGCCGCGCGCGGGTGGCAATATCACACTTGTAGAGATTGAACGATCCGCTCCGCGCCCCGACGTAGTAGAAGCTGCGTCCGTCAGGATTCCAGAGGGGCCACCGCGCGCCGGTCTCGGGATCGAGCAGTTTCTGGTAGGCGTGCGACTCGAAATCGTACAACCAGATTTGGCTGGCCTTGGCGCCCTCATACCCCTTGCGCCACCACGTCATGCCCTCACGGGTGAACAGCAGACGCTTGCCATCAGGCGAAAGCGCGCCATCGGCGCCGTCGGCGTCGAAGAGCAGTTTCTCGGCCTTGCGTTCGTTTCGGGAAACGCGGAAGAACCGGCCCGCGCTGCGCCAGAAGTAGTCCCGGCGGGCATGGACCAGCAGCGCATCGCCGGAAGGATACCAGTCCTGGACGCGATAGCCGCCGGTATGGTGCGTCAGTTGCTTCGGGGTCCCCCCTGCGACCGATACCGCGTAGAGCTGGTTGCCCGCATCACGGTCGCTGACGAAAACGATCTCCGACCCATCAGGCGAGAACGCCGGTTGCCGATCCGACGCCGCGTGTATCGTCAACTGCCGCGCCTTGCCCCCTTCGACCGGCGCCAGCCGGATGTCACCGCGCCAGACGAACGCGAGCGTCGTGCCGTCCGGAGAAAGCGCCGGGTCCGATGCCAGTCGCATCGCCTCGGCGGCGCCGGCCTGCGTCAGAGGGGTTGCCAGGAACAGAATCGCTAGAATGGTAAGTCGCCGTATTGTCATCGCGCTGTGCCCCTTCCGTATGTGGTGCTCCGCCATATCGTATCATAGTCCGTTTCCGCTCCGGCCGCCGGTCGGCACCGGAACGCGGGCCTATGCTAATGGCTCAGAGCCACGGATACAAGGACATTTGCCGCGCGCGATCGGCTAGGGCGCGGGCTTGAGCATCGCGCAGCCGAAGACGCCCCCGGCGTTGCTGTCGGGATGGGCGACGAAACGCACCGTAACGGCCTGCTTGCCCTCGGTCAGCTCGGTCGGGATGGCGTACTCGACCTCGAAGAACTTCCCCGGCTCGTTGCGTTCCAGCTTCTGAGTCGCGACCTTCGTCCCATCGATCAGGATGTCAAACACCCGCCCTTCGTCGCTTCCCCAATAGGTGCACAGCAGCGTCGTGGGCTGGGCGTCCGAAACCGCCATACGATACTCGAACCAACCCCCGGCCGCATCGCGCCAGCGACGTCCGGCGTGCGTGCCGGTCTGCGTGTTGTCGCCTTTGAATTCGTGGGCCCGCTCGGACTCGCTGCCTCCGATTTCCACCCCGTCAATCCGGCGCGCCGCGATGGCGGCCTGCCGCGCCGCTTCGCGGGCCTTGGCCGCTTCTCGCGCCCGGCGCTCGGCTTCAATGCGATGCCAGCCGGCCTCATCGGTGAGACGCCAGTAGACCGCGTAATGCTGGCCAAACAGTTCATGATACGGAACCAGGGTCACATCGTGGGGCCGCCCCACACCTGTCGTACGAAATGTCAACGCGCCGCTCTGCACCGTTTGGACCGGCTCGATCCAGGCCGAGGGGTCGCGCTGCTTCGTGACCAGGACGGGCGCCTCAACGACGTGCCCCAGGAACAGATCTACACGACGAGCAATTGGTTCGAGTTCCCGAAGGAGCACAT
>JANQFY010000182.1 GCA_028277585.1 Sedimentisphaerales bacterium | reverse complement strand
TGCCCGAGGCGTTCCGACTCTATCCCGAGTACCTGCGTGGCACAGGCTATTACTGCACCAACAACTCGAAGACCGACTACAACATCGTCCGCAATGGTCGACAGGCCTGGAATGAGAGCAGCAACAAAGCGCACTACAAGAATCGCTCGGCCGGACAGCCCTTCTTCGCGATTTTCAACATTGGCTTCAGTCACGAAGGGCAACTCACCGAGCAGGCGGTGACTCGCCGCCGGAAACAAGGTGTCTTGCCTCCCAAGCCAAGGATTGCGCCGCAGGACGCGCCTTTGCCGCCCTACCACGCGGACACACCGACCGTCCGCCGCGACTGGTCGGTCTATTACGACAATGTCACGCTCATGGACGAGCAGGTCGGGCGGTTGCTCAAGGAACTGGATGAGAGCGGCCTGGCCGACGACACCATTGTGTTCTACTATGCTGACCACGGTGGCGCGCTGCCGCGCGGCAAGCGCAACATCCACGACTCCGGCACGCGCGTCCCGCTGATCGTCCGCTTCCCCAAGAAATGGGCCCATGTGGCGCCTGCTCAGCCAGGCCAGTGGATCGAAGACCCGGTCAGCTTCGTCGATCTGCCTCCCACCGTGTTCAGCCTGGCGGGGACGCCGATCCCCAAGCACTTCGAAGGGCATGCCTTCCTGGGCAAGCAGGCCGTGGGGCGGCGCGATCACGTGTTCCTCTTCCGGGCGCGCATGGACGAGCGCTACGACACGGCCCGCGCGATCCGAACCGACCGCTACCGGTATATCCGCAACTACAGCCCACACAGACCCTGGGGACAGCACTACTCCTATCCGTTCCGCGTGATGCCCAGCATGGATTCGTGGTACCAGGCCTATCGTAAGGGCCAATGCAATCCCATCCAAGCCCGATACTGGCAGGCTAAGCCTTCTGAGGAACTCTACGATATCAGTGTCGATCCGCACGAGGTGAAGAACCTTGCCAGTGATCCCCAGCAGGCTGACAGGCTGGCGCGGATGAGAAAGGCGCTACGCCAAGATATGATCCGCATGCGCGACACGGGGCTGATCCCCGAGGGCATGTTCGACCGACTGGCGGGTGAGAAGACGCTCTACGACTTCGCCCAGAGCCGTGCGTATCCTATCGAGCGGATTGTAGACATCGCCGATCGCGCGGTCTCACGCGATACCGCGGAACTGGACAGGCTGATCGCCGCCTGTCGCGATCCCCATCCTGTCATCCGCTACTGGGGCGCCACCGGCTGCCTGATCCTCCAGAAGAAATCGGTTCCAGCCAAGGACACGCTCGAAACCCTTCTGAGCGATGACTGGCCGGACATCCGGGTCGTCGCGGCCGAGGCCCTGAGCTATCTCGACGAGACGGACCAGGCGCTGGAGATCCTGGAACTCATCGTCAAGGGCGAAGAGAAGTACCCCTCTCTGGCGGCGCTGAACGCCCTGGACTTCATGCAGGAAGCGGGCCATGTCACACGTAAGAGGATTCAACTGCTGATCGAGGGGACCAGTTTCAAGGACACCCCCGAACGGATGGCCGCGTATTTTCGAGGAACCGAGTAGAATCAGCGGCGTATGAATTTCCTTTGAGGTGATTCATGAAAAGACAGCGATTGCGTATGGTCGTGCCGGCCTATCCGGCTTTCAACATCTACTCCCACGTAGCCAACAAGACCACCGCGCTGGGCCCGGTCTGCATCGCCACAGCCGCCCACGAAATGCCCGGCTGGGATGCGGAAGTGGTCGACGAGAACAACCTGGGGCGGTTCGGCCCGCGCAGCGATGACGGCAGCGCCGATCACGAAGCGATGCAGACTCAACGTCCGGCCGACGTGGTGGGCTTCTACGGCGGACTCACGAGTACGATTCCCCGGCTCTATGAGGTCGCCCAGTATTACCAGAGCCAGGGCATCGTGACAATCGCCGGGGGACAGCACTTCGTCGGAGATAACATCGCCGAAGCCCTGTCATCGGGAATCGACTACGTCGTCCTGGGCGAAGGCGAGCAGACCATCCGCGAGTTGCTGCGCGCCATTCAAGGATACGCCGGCATCCACGAGGTCAAGGGCATCGCCTACATGGACAGTGGTCGGCTCATTCAAACGTCCCCCCGTCCGCCCATGGAGGACTTCGACTACCTGCCTCAACCGGACTTCTCACTGGTGCGTTACGCCAGGATCAAGGTCTACCCAGTCGAACGGACGCGCGGCTGTCGCATGAAGTGCGAATTCTGCACCGTGAAGGGCAAGCCGCGATGCGCGTCGGCAGAACGTCTGATCGAGAACATCAGCCATCTCGTTGAAACGCACAAGGCCCGCCGCTTCTTCGTGGTTGATGATCTGTTCGGCCAGGACCGGGAGGAGACCCTGCGTCTCTGCGCCATGCTCAAGGAGTACCAGCACCGGATTGGCAAGCGCCTGAGTCTGACCGTCCAGATCCGCCTGGACAGAGCCCAAGACCCCGAACTGCTGGCGGCGATGCGACAGGCGGAGGTGCGCCACGTCGCGATCGGTTTCGAGTCCCCCATCGACGAGGAACTCAGCGCCATGCACAAGGGCGTTCGCTCCGAGAGAATGCTGGATCAGGTGAGAGTGTTCCGCAAGTTCGGGTTCTGGATCCACGGTATGTTCATCTTCGGCTACCCTCTGCCCGAAGGCGCTGCGTTCGACATGACGGCCCGCGACCGCGTGCGCCGCTTCAAACGCTTCATCCGCAAGGCGCGCATTGATACGGTCCAGGTCCTCTTGCCCGTACCACTGCCCGGGACCGAGCTACGGGCACGACTGGACCGACAGAACCGGATCTATCCCACCGAGGACGTGGGCTGGCAATACTACGACGGGAACTTCCCGCTCTTTGAACCGGACGAACCGTTGAGCGCCGAGGAGATGCAGTACGCGGCCAAGCGGGTCATGGGCCGCGTCTATCGGTTCCGCTATCTGTTCCTCGTGGCCGCCAGCATTCTGTCCTTCCCGGCCCTGCTGTTCTCGCTGCACAATCTCAGATCGGGCTGGCGCAAGTGGTCCCGGCGGTGGGACGCGCGCCTCATTCGGTTTGGCGGCTGGATCACGATCCGCAAATGGACCTCAGCCTTCCGAAAGAGCGACTTCATCGCCAGACTGCGGATGGCTCAGGGACGTCTGCATATCGCCCGTGGTCCTCGGTAACCGCGTCCAGACGACAGCAGCCCGCTCACAGCGACGCGATGTTGAGGTTCTTCGCGGCCGCGGTCTCGTTGGGCCGGGAGACCGGCGCCGTCACGGGCGCGGCCTTGAGCTGATCCGGATCCTTGTCCGCGAGTTCGGCGATCTCGATCATCGCAGCGACAAAGGCGTCGAGCGTCTCCTTGCTCTCGGTCTCAGTCGGCTCGATCATCATCGCCTCGCGTACGATCGTCGGGAAATACACCGTCGGTGGGTGGAAGCCACGGTCGATCAGCGCCTTGGCGATATCCAGGGCGTGAACACCGTTCTCAGCCATCGATTCGGTCGTGCTGAAGACGCACTCGTGTTTGCAGACCCCGTCGGCTGCGGACGCATAGTGGTCCTGGAGCTTGTGCTTGACGTAATTGGCGTTGAGCACAGCGTGCTCGGCAACCCGCGCCAGCCCCTTGCCGCCCTGCATGAGGACGTAGACGTACGCCCGCAGAATAATGCCGAAATTCCCGTAGAACGGAGCGACATAGCCAATCGACTTGGGCCGGTCGTATTCCAGGGCATAGGTCCCATCGCCCCGTTTGACGACGATGGAGACGGGCAAGAACGGGACGAGCTTCTCACCGACACCGACCGGACCGGCGCCGGGGCCGCCGCCCCCGTGCGGGGTGGCCAGCGTCTTGTGGACGTTGAGGTGGACGATATCGAAGCCAAAATCGCCTGGACGGGCCTTGCCCACAATGGCGTTCAGGTTGGCCCCGTCGTAGTAGGCCAGCCCATCGACGCTGTGGATCAGATCGCAGATCTCGCGAATGTGCGGGTTGAAGAGCCCGAGCGTATTGGGGCAGGTCAGCATGATCCCCGCCACCTCGTCGGTAACGGCTTCGCGAAGCGCATCCATATCCATGACACCGTGCTCGTCACTGGCGACGGAAACGACTCGGTAGCCCGCAATGGCGGCGCTGGCCGGATTCGTCCCGTGCGCGCTGTCCGGCGCCAGGACAATGCTCTTGTTGTTGCCCCGATCGCGATGGTAAGCCGCCATGATCATCATGCCGGTCAGCTCGCCGTGCGCGCCGGCCATCGGTTGCATCGTGAAGCCCGCCATGCCGGTGATCTCGCGCAGGAGCATGTCCATGTCATACAGAATCGCCAGAGCGCCCTGGGTCAGCATGCCCCCCATGCGCAGTTGCGGCAGCAACGGGTGGAGATGCGCGAAACCCGGGTAGCTCGCGATACGCTCAGCCACCTTCGGATTGTACTTCATCGTACAGGAGCCGAGCGGATAGAAGTTCGTATCGACGCCGAAGTTGCGGCGGGACAGCTCCGTGAAATGGCGCACGACGTCCAGTTCACTCAGTTCAGGTAGCGCCGCACTCTCGTCGCGCAGCAGATCGTCGCTTATGTTGATCGTGGTCGGCACGTCACTCGGCCCAGAACAGACGCCGCGACGACCGGGCACGCTCTTCTCAAACAACAGCTTCATAGCACACCCCTAGGGTAAAATCAAAGTGCAAAATGCAAAGATCAAAATGACAAATCAAAAGCCAAAATGGAAGATAACCATCGCCAAAGGCGATTCCGAATCTTTGGCCTTTGCCTTTTCATTTTTGATCTCATAGAACGCTTTCCAGGGCCTCGGCCAACATTCCAATCTGCTGCTTCGTGCGTTTCTCGGTCACGCAGATCAGCATGGAGTTCTCCATGCCCTCGTAATAACGGCTCAACGGGAATCCGGCGGCGAAGCCCTTCTCTATCAGTCGCGCGATCACGTCAGCCGCCTCACAGGGCAGATCCAGCACGAACTCGTTGAAGAACCACTTCGCCTTGAAGTGCGGCTCAACACCCGGGATCGCCGTGAGACGCTGATAGGCGTAGCTGGCCTTGTCGGCGCAACGTTGGGCCGTTTCCCTGAGACCTTCCTTGCCCAACAGCGATAGATACACCAGCGCCGTTAGAGCACACAGCGCCTCGTTCGAGCAGATGTTCGAGGTGGCTTTGTCTCGTCGAATATGCTGTTCGCGGGCCTGCAAGGTCAGCACGAAGGCCCGCCGTCCCTCTCGGTCGGTCGTCTCGCCAACCACGCGGCCGGGCATTTTGCGAACGTACTTCTTGCGCGACGCCATATACCCCAGATAAGGTCCCCCGAACGACATCGGCATCCCCAGGCTCTGCCCCTCACCCGTGACGATATCGGCGCCCATGGCGCCAGGGGTCTTGAGGATTCCGAGTGACGTCGGATAGCACGAGACAATCAGAAGCGCCCCCTTCTCATGGGCCGCCTCGGCCAAGTCGGTGAAATCGTCGATGCACCCGAAGAAGTTCGGATTCTGGACGATGACGGCCGCCGTCTGATTGTCGAGCCGGTCCAGGATTTCCTTCCGATTGGCCAGGCCGTCCGCACAGCGGGTCTCTTCGAGATCGATCTGGAGATTCTTTGTATAAGAGTGGATCATCACGCGATAGATCGGATTGACGCTGTCGTCGACGATCACCTTGTTGTGGCCCGTGATCCGCAGGGCCATTGTTATGGCCTCGTACATGGCGGTTCCGCCGTCGTAGAGCGACGCGTTGGAGACCTCCATGTCGGTCAGCCGACAGATCGCCGACTGGTACTCATAGATCGCCTGCAACGTCCCCTGCGACAGTTCCGGCTGATACGGCGTGTAAGCCGTGTAGAACTCACTGCGCGAGATGATCGAGTAGACCGCCGACGGGATAAAATGGTCGTAGAATCCGCCGCCCAGAAAGAGCGTCAGATCGACGGAATTCTTGCCCGCCAGGTCGGCCAGCCGATCGCGGACTTCCTGCTCGCTCAGGCCGTCAGGAAGGTTGAACGATTCGGGCAACAACTCGGCGGGGATGTCGGCGAACAGGCCCTGCATCGTCTGGCCGATCTCGTCGAGCATCTCCTGTTGCTGCTGTGCGGTGTGCGGTATGAACGGCATGGTGCTATGCCCCCTTGCGAGATGCTCGACTTACAGCGTCTCCAGATATTCCTGATACTGCTTGGCGTCCATGAGATCGTCCAGAGCCTTCGCGTCGGCCACTTGGATCTTACAGATCCACCCAGCCTTGTAGCAGTCCTCGTTGATCAATTCAGGTTGCGTGTTCAGCGCATCGTTGACCTCGGTGACCGTCCCGGCGACAGGGCAATAGACATCGCCGGCCGCCTTGGAACTCTCGACCACCGCCATCTCCTTGCGGGCGGCGTACTCGTTGCCGGCGTCGGGCAATTCCACAAACACCAGTTCCCCCAACTGTTCCTGAGCGTGATCCGTGATGCCCATGGTGACGACGTCGCCTTCGGCCTTGACCCACTCGTGATCCTTCGTGTAACGCAATCCATCCACAACCATGTTCATACCTCCTGTCAAAACTTCTCATAGCGACCGACGACGGTCCCCGTCAGGTCGGCCTCTGCCTGCTGTCCCTTGTCCAAATGTTCCTGTCTTCCCTGCTGCACCTGGCTCGGACTCCGCGCCAGGTAGTAGGCTCCCACTTCATTACCCTCTTGCGCGCCGTCGCGATCGATATACGCCAGAGCGTACTGGGTCTCGTCGACTTTGGCGCTGCTGAGAATCCAGCCGACACAGACCCCGCCGATCAGGATCGGATCGCCCGGGCGAACGGGGCGAATCCCCTTGGTCGCCGGCAGCGCCAATCGAGCGACCTGCATATCGTAGGACTGAGCGACCCGAGCCATTTCCGCCTGGCCAATGAAGAAGTCCTTGTCCAGCTTGACCGCCCAGCCATAACCGGCCTCGAAAGGCGAGATGCCAAACGAACCGGCCAACTCGTGCCCATAGAGGGGTAATCCCGCCTCGATCCGCAGGCTGTCCCGTGCTCCGAGCCCACAAGGCAGTACACCGAGAGGCGCACCCACCTCCAGTACGGCGCTCCACAGCCGCGGGGCGTCGCTGGGATGAACGAACAACTCGAAACCGATAACCGCGCCCGTGTAGCCCGTGCGGCAGATCAGACAGTCCATGTCCTGAAGCGATTCATTCAGAAGCCCAAAGCCTTTGAGTTCCCTCAGACGCTCGACAAACGAGGCGTCATCCGAAAGCCCGGCCAACACCTCAATCGACGCCGGCCCCTGCAGGGCGATGTCCACTCTGCAATCCGCCCCCGAAGCAGGGTCGCGCATGTCGCGAATAGTCGGCGTCTCCATCTTGCGATTCGGATCGGCCGTATCGATCACGACTTGCCCGGCCAGGAGCCCGTCGAAATAGGCCTTGATCTTGGGCTCATTGGCCGCATTGACCACGACCATGAAATCCGTCTCGCCCCGCCGATAGATGATGATGTCATCCAGCACGTTGCCCGCAGCATCGAGAATGTAGCTGTACTGGGCCCGTCCGACCTTCAGGCGGGCGACGTTGTTGGTCGCTACGGCGTTGAGAAACGGCTCAGCCGCGTCGCCGGAGACTTCCAGCACACCCATATGGGTACAATCGAACAACCCGGCACCCTCGCGCACCGCCCGATGCTCAGCCGTGATCGACGAGTACCACAAAGGCATCAGATACCCGGCGAAAGGGCTCATGCGCGACTTACTTGTCAGTCTCACGTGCTCCTCATAGAGCACGCTGCCGATCGGTTCGGCCTCAGGGGATTCGAACACGAATCGGCCCGGAGAAGGCGTCCTTCCCTGCACTTGGCTCACTCCTTTCCAAGGCGTGAAAAGCTACAGAATAGGCAAAACGCCTCCCTCGTCAACCCTCTTCTCAGCAATTCCGGCACGTAGTGTTCAGCATGTCGCGCCCAGGTCAGAATCCGAGCGTTACCGGGGTGCGAATCACCGCCTTTTCCCTAAGAGAACACCGATCGGTTGAACTGCTAACCCTATTCAGGAGGTCAGACGAATGGACAAGATCAAATGGATTGTGCTGGCGACCGTCGCGGCTCTGACTCTGCTATCCGTTTCCGGCTGCGTAGTCATCGGCTGCTAGGACGGTCACAGCCCCGATCCGCAACATGACCCACAAGGGCGCCCTTGGAGTCACCTGGCCGTGTAGATCGTCCCCTCGACGGGATCGTCAATGATACCTTGTCGCGTAATGAACGCGACGGGGTGTGAAGTCCGCCGGCGGCCGTCAACCGCCGAATACACACCGAAATGCAGATGGGGGCCCATGGAATACCCCGTGTTGCCCGAAATGGCAATCCGCTGACCTGCTTCGACATGCTGGCCGAGATCGACGAGGACACCGTTGTAGTGCAGATGGTGATACTCGGCGACCGTCCCGTCGGAGTGGGCGATGCAGACGTAGTTGGCCTGGTTGCGAAACTCTTCGCTTGATCCGCCCGTCTTGGAATCCTCTCTGAGGTCAATCACCACTCCGTCACGAGCGGCGCAGATAGGCGTCCCCTTCCGCATGGCGAAATCCACGGCGTATTCATCCCGCCCCGTATGGGTCAGCTTGCCTTGGTAGCCCTGCGCCACGCGATAGGACCGCCCCGACTCGAACGGAAGCCGATAGAGCGTGCGCGCCTTCTCGCGCTTCCGCATCCCCCCCTTGACCCAGTTGAATCGGCAGCGCCACTTCCAGCGTCTGCCCGGATCATCGGCCGAAATGCGAACCGCCTCAGTTTCCGAATAGGCCGGGTAGGTCGCCGTTTTCGGCTTGATGCGCGAAACGCGCCCATTGCGGGTCAGAATCCGAAGAGTCAACGTCACGGGATAAGGAGCCTTGTTCTCTACGAACAGGCTGACGCAGCCGCTTGCTTCCGCGCGGCGGATGGATACGGGGTCGTCCGGGCCGCGTGCGGATTCCCTGGCGAAAACCATTGGCGCTATGAGCACAAGCAACAGCAAGGCACACATTGCCCCAGGCTGTCTTCCGGACCAGCCACCTACACCTATGCGCCGATCCGCCCTATGAGTCTTCATCTGGCAGGAAATCCCCCGATGCACGCTTGTAAGAAACCACCCCAACAATTGCGCCGCCATATCTTACCCCATCGTATCACAAACCCACAAGGCCAATCAATCTCAATCTATGGATGCTCCCCAACCTCACATTTAGTCAGAAAACCTGCTAGTTTCCCATGAGTATTGAGGGAATGCTCACCTGCCCGCCCGCCGTGCCCGATGAAAGCGACTTGTTGGCCCGTACCGAACGGGGTATAGTGACTCCGAGCCCCCGACCGCCCGGGCAAGGCTCACGAGAATCTATCGAGGGAACCACTCATGAAAGGAACGAGCATGAACCGCTGCCGCATCCCTGCGTTAATCGTCCTGATCGTTGGTCTGAGCCTTCTGCTGGTCTGTTCGGCGACATGCGTTGCCGCCAAACTGGTCGAGGCCAAGGACGGATCAGGGGTGGTGGGCTATAAAGACACGCCCGTCCTGCCCTGGTGCGGCTACCATGTGCACGACCCGGACCGCCCCGTTCCCCGGCGCGTCGAGCCAGGGCGACGTGGTGACGCTCCTTCGGACGCCATCGTCCTGTTCGACGGAAGCGACCTTTCGAAATGGACCGACTCCGACTGGAAGATCGAGGACGGCAAACTGGTCGCCGTTACGGGCCGCCTGACAACGAAAGAGACGTTCGGGGATTGCCAGCTTCATCTGGAGTGGCAGGCGCCAAACCCGCCGGTGGGCAAGGATTGGGACCGGGGCAACAACGGAGTTCTGTTGATGGGCCTGTTCGAGATCCAGGTCTTCGACACGTACACGCTGCAGCTCTATCCCGACGGACAGGCCGCCTCAGTCTATGGACAGACCCCGCCGCTAGTCAACGTCTGCCGCCCGCCCGGTCGATGGCAGAGCTATGACATCATGTTCTTCGCTCCCGTCTTCCAGGACGGCAAGCTCGAGAAACCGGCCCACGTGACCATCCTGCACAACGGGGTGCTCGTCCACCACAACCAGCCGATCTACGGCCCTACGGGGCACCGAATCAAGCCGGCGTACCGTAAGCCGATCCCGTCGGAGTTGCCCCTGAGTCTATCGGCGCACAACAACCCGGTGCGATTCCGCAATATCTGGATTCGGCCGCTCTAGCCCAGGCTTGTATCAACTGACCTACCGGTAGAGCAGCGGCTTGTCGCGCCAATCTTTCTCCTTGTCATGGCCATACGCCTTGACGCGCGGTCGGCGTTCGCGCAGACGGATGGATTCCATGCCCAGGAAATGACCAGTTGAATTGCGATGCTTGCCCACACACTCGAGTCGCAGCGTGTAAGGGCCCGGCTCAGGCCAGAAATCCAACAGGTGAAACTCGCGCGTCGTGACATCCTCACTGTAGAGGTCCATGACACCCCCCAGCTTGACACCGTTTAGATAGGCCTGGTACCGGCCAAAATCGTAGGACTGGGTCATGACCAGGAGCAGCCGCAAAGGCTCTCTCTCCTCGACCTTGAAGGGAATCTCCACCCAGCCGTCCTCCTTCTTCTCCGGCTTGAAGAGCAAGTGCCCATCCTCGTAGCAATCAAGATCCTGTGCTCGGGCCGGGCCTGGGCCATGATGCTTCGATTCAGTGAAGTCCCTGGCCGCGATGATGCGGTCCAGACAAGGTAGCTTCCGCTTGCGAGCGTGCGGCGCGCGGGCTTTGAAAGTTGGCTGTCCTGTCTGGTACCAGAACGCCACGCTTGAGTAGTCGTCCTCCCGCTCGTTCCAACTGTGTGACTTGTACTCGGGATTCTCGTCGGGTGACATCCAGCCAAAGTGCTCGAACGTCACTTTGATGCTCTTCTGGAACACGATCGGATCGGTGACGTGCCAGCGATAGGCGGAGGTGTGCCCTCCCACGATACCCCACTGATCGAAATAAGGCACCCCGAAGAACGGCGTGCTGGTGGTCTTGAGCCCCCAGGCCGAGAGGAAGTAGTCTTCCGTTCCTGTGCCCCAGATGGAGGCCTTGGCTTCGCCGTCGATGTAGATCTTCTCGTCGCCCTCGCCGAACCAGGATGGGCTGCGTGTGCGTACGCTCAGGACGGTGCCGACATAATGCCCCTTGCCCTCCGTCTCAAGGAGCACGTAGTCAACACCCTTTTGCACGGGGTATTCCTGTCGGTACTGGGCGTAGAAATAGGGTGCATCGTCAGGAATGCGATCCTTCTTGATCCAGTCGATGTTGAAATAGAGCAGGCTGATCTGCTTGTCACTCTGGTTGACAACTTCTATGCGGGCCGATTTGCGGAAGGGCATGTGCCAGAAGCAGTTGTAGGAATCGGCATCCTCGACCGCCACGGGCAGGCTGATGACCTCGCTGCGCTTGCCGAAACTGTTGGCGAAGAAGTCACCTACCGGCGCCTCGACCCCTGGTTTGTCGGCGCCGTCCCAATACATCCGCAGGAGCATTTCCTGGTGGTTGGCCGAGCCCTGCCTGGCCCAGGCGTGCGACTCGGGTCCCAGGAATGTCATCCAGATATGCGTGATCACGCCGGGCCCCTTGACGTCCATCAGGACCTTCGTCTGGCCCGGCTGCACGTTGCTGTTGTCCCCGTTGTGATCGGGATCGGGCTCGCCTTCCCAGCCGCGCGGGTTGGGCCCCAGCTTATGCGCCGAAGTCGCCCGCATACTGCGCCCCTCATGCGGCTTGGCCAGGCCCGCCAGGAAGTCCGCCCAACAGAGCGGGGCCATGAACAGGCACACTAGAAGAACACCCAGGATCTGCGCTCGCCGCGGTCGTATCGCCTTCATGTCTGAAGCTCCCAATTCGATGTCACCAGATTAGGGTTTGCACCGCACACGGTGACAACGATATCGAGCCCTCACGGTCGCGTCAAGCCAAAGCACCGCCGATAATAGCGCCTACCAGCAAGGGCCCGACCGCCGCAACCGCGACCGCCAGGAACGCCGTCGCGCCGGTCACGGCGCCCACCAGAGGCAACCCTGTCGCTGCCCCAAGCACGAACAGGAAGACGCCAAGGACTACCGCCGGCAAGAACACCGCGCCAATCGCAGAACCGACACCTCCAGCCTTCTTGCCCCCCACGAAACCCGCGATCAGTGGACCGAAGAACGGAAGCCAGAACAGCAACAGCGAGATGAGAAGCATCCAGACCGCCCCAATAACGGCGCCGCCCTCGTGTGTATGTGGGGCCCTGTGTGGATTCATGGCGTTCTCCTATTGCTTCTCCCCCTCCTGCTAAGATAGTCGCAGGAGGCACCGGATGATTTCCACCCCTTTGTCAATCCGTCTCATTTTCCCGGTCGAGACTGAGCGAACGTGCGCCCGCGTCCAGAAGGGCGCCTTGCCGCGTGGTTCCCCGGCCAGCCAGCCCTGGCCTAACCGTGAGTTCAAGCTATTGACAGCTTCTCTCCTTTGGCGTCTAATCGTCGGTATAAGCAACACCGATTGAGTGACCGGGAGATTCAAGTGAGTCCGCTTACAGACCATGTCAGACAGGCGACAAGCGCCATTCTGCGGCGGTACGGCGTCACACGCGCGGCGCTGTTCGGCTCGGCGGCAAGGGATCAATTGACACCCGAGAGCGACATCGACATTCTCGTCCAGATTGAAGAAGACATCAGCCTGCTCGATTTCGTCGCACTAAAGCTCGAACTGCAGGACGCCTTGGGCAGACGTGTCGACCTGGTTGAATACGACACCATCAAACCCCGCCTACGCGACAGCATCCTGCGTCACCAGGAAGCCATCCTATGACCCGAGACGTTCGCGTATACCTCGAGGACATTCTCGACAGCATTGCGAGAATCGAAGAATACGTCGCCGGTCGCGACGAAGCGCATTTCCTGGCCAATGTGCAATTGCAGGATGCGGTGTTGCGACGATTGGAGATCATCGGGGAAGCCGCTAAGGGTGTTCCGCAGGAACTCCGTGACCACCACCCCGAGATCCCGTGGAAGACCATAGCCGGCCTGCGAGATGTCCTGATTCACCACTACTTCGGCGTGAACCTGCGTCGAACCTGGAAGGTGGTGACCGAGGATATCCCCGAGTTGAAGAGACAGATCAGAGCCGTATGGGATGCACTCAAGGGGCCTGCGGAAAGTTGAAAACGAACAGACCACGAAACCTCCAAGAGGTGATGGAGCCGGCACTATGAAACGACTATGGGTCAATGTGGTACCGTATGACAAGGAAATCGCCATCGCAGCCTTGGAGAGCGGCGCCGAGGCGGTCGTTCTGCCCGAGGGCGAAACGGAGACGGTGCGTCAGTTTGGCAAGATCAAGACGGTCGAGGCGCAGGGCGACCTGAAGCCTGGGGCCGACGTCGAGTTCATCGACATCGAGGGCAAGGCCGACGAAGACCGCGCCGCGGCGGTGCCGAGCGAGAAGATCGTCGTGCTCAAGATGCTCGACTGGACAATCATCCCCATCGAGAACCTCCTCGCCCGGCGGGGCAAGAACCTCATCGTCCAGGTGGACAACTGCGAACAGGCCCGACTCATGGTCGAGATCCTGGAGAAAGGCGTCGATGGCGTCCTGCTCAACACCACGGATATCAACGAGATCAAGAAGACCGCCGAACTCGTGCGGGGCATCAGTGAGAGGATCGCCCTGGTCGAGGCAACCATCACCTCGGTCAAACAACTCGGCATGGGCGACCGTGCCTGCGTCGACACGTGTACCCAGATGACCCTCGGCGAGGGTATGCTGGTGGGCAATACCGCATCGGGGTTCTTCCTCGTACACTCCGAATCAATCGATAACCCGTATGTCGCGTCCCGCCCATTCCGCGTCAACGCCGGCGCCGTGCACGCCTATACGATGGCGCCGGGGGGCAAGACCAAGTACCTGGCGGACCTGAAGACGGGCGATGAAGTCCTGCTCGTCAACCACGAAGGCGCCAGCCAGGTCGCATATCTGGGCCGCAACAAGATCGAGCGTCGGCCCATGATGCTGATCGAGGCCGAAGCCGAGGGACATCTCATCAGCCTGGTCCTCCAGAACGCCGAGACCATCCGCCTGATGGACCCCGAAGGCAAAGCGACCTCCGTCACCCACCTGAAGCCCGGTGACAAGGTCCTCGCCCACACCACCACGGGCGGCCGCCATTTCGGCATGAAGGTCGAGGAGAGCCTGACCGAGCGATAGGGACGGGCCGCAAAGTCTGCTACTACTGCATCATCGCCCCTGAATTCGCCGGGCAGGTATCGGGGAGTTCTGCACGAACTCGATCAACTCGGCTCGGAAGGCCTCGTCAGCCCGGCGTTCCTGTAGGGTCTTCTCTTTCGAGGTTCTTCTGGGATTGCCACACATCGAGCACGAGCACCGCGCCAGGTCGTTGTAGTTGCGGCGTGCGAAGTCATCGCGGATGGCAAAGACATCCGCCCAGGTGACAGGGCCGCTGCGCGATTGCCCCCTGATGTCCTGCCAGGGGGCCCACGTACGAAGGGCGGAAATACCCTCCGAAGACGGGTCTCGTTCCTTGGCAATTCGCCACGCTCGCGCGATCATGCGGCTGCGCTGGGGGCGACGCCAAGCCTTGGTTCGCTTCCGAGTACCATTCGACTCAAGCATATGACACCTCCATCACTGTGACGCCCACGAGGACACGACATCCTCGCGGGCTCTTGCGTGATAGAGGTGTAGTAGTAAGAGTAGTCCATGGTGCCAAACCTCGGACGGCCACATGCTTGATGGCTCTGCTTGTTGCCTTCAGTGTACCACAACCCGGCACGTGAATCAAGCTCCACGGGCCCCATGGGAAACCAACGCACATCTCAGCGAAAACACGGGACTTGTCCCGGTTGGGCCGGTACAATAGCAATCCGGTTGAATTCGCTGTACGGAACCGATGAATTCAGGAGGTTGAGCCCATGTCATTCACCGCCAAGCACACATCCCATCATCCCGACGACCCCGGCGAAAGACGCTGCCCCCGTACGGGCCGGCCGCTCAGACGCAAACCGACCCGCCCCTGGCTCGTCTGGCTATTGCCCATCACGGGCCTGTTGGCGCTGATCTGGTTCATCGTGCGTGTGGTCCCCAAGCCCTCCCGGGCGTTGTATCCGTGCCAGCGACTCGCGATGCCCCTGGCCTCGGGCTTCGTCACCTGGGTGCTCGGCCTAGGCGTGTCGATCGCGGCGTTCCGTAAGGCCAGGACCAGCCTGGCGAGCCGGCGCTATGTTCTGGCAGTGACCGCCCTGCTCGTCAGTGTCGGGGCTATCTGGATGACGCTGAGCGTGACAAGCGAAGACCTCGTACTGGCCGAAGCCGATCCGCTGGCACCGATCGGCGAGGGAAGAGGCATTCATCCGGGCCGCGTGGTCTGGGTCCACGATCCGGACGCCACCGACTGGGAGGGTCCGGGAGATGGTCACCTCTGGCAACCCGAGCACACCGACCAGGCCGTCTGCGACGAGATGATGTCCAAAGCCATACGGACGTTGACCGGCGCAGCCGACGACGCCAAGGCCTGGGACATGCTGTTCCGCTCCCACAACCAAGCCCGAGGGCGAGGCGATCGCCCTTACCAGCCAGGCGAGAAGATCACGATCAAGGTCAACTTCGTGGGCTTCATCCGAACGGTCGGAAGCATCAACACGGAGACATACGAACTGGAGAAGTGGCGCGACTACATGAACACATCGCCGCAGATGATCGCCGCCCTGCTCAAGCAGTTGACCAGAGCAGCAGGCGTTCAACAGGTTCACATCGGCGTGGGCGATGGTCTGGCGTACTTCCCCAACGAGTACTACGACATGCTCCATGAGCAGTTTCCTGAGGTACGCTATCTCGACTGCCTGGGCAAGGCGGGCCGTGAGAAATGGACGCTTTCTTCCGCGCCGCTGCACTGGAGTTGCGGGCCCGAAGGCAAGGAGCAGGACCACATCCCCGCCTGCTTCGCCGAAGCGGACTATCTGATCAACCTAGCGAACCTGAAGGCCCATCCCGGCGCGGGCGTCACGCTGTGCGCCAAGAACCATTACGGTTCGCTGGTCCGTCTGCCCTACGAGAAGACCTACTACGATATGCACAAGAGCGCCTTCAGCAAAGGCAGCGCCGAATACCGCACGCTCGTGGACCTGATGGGACACAACGAGATCGGCGGCAAGACAATGCTCTATCTGATCGACGGTCTCTATGGTGGCGTTCACTACGTCGAGCAGGTCCCCCGCCGGTTCCAGTCGGCGCCCTTCAACAACGACTGGACATCGAGCCTGTTTGCGTCCCAGGACCCGGTGGCGATCGATTCGGTGGGTGTCGATTTCCTGCGGGCCGAGAAACCAATCGAGAAACACGCCCATCGCCCCGGCGGAGACGACTATCTCCACGAAGCCGCGCTGGCGAGCGCCCCCCCTTCGGGGACGTTCTACGATCCGGACCATGCCGGCAACGTCGTCCGACTGGCCAGCCTGGGCATCCACGAGCATTGGAACAACGCGCAGGAGAAGCAGTATTCCCGCAATCTCGGCAGGAACAGAGGCATCGAGCTGATCGCCCTGACGCGAGAGACGCGAAAGACGTCGGAGCCGACCGGAATCATCGCCCCCGGCGCGAAGGTCACGCTGTGCGCGGACATCTTCAAGTTCACCGAGGGCCCGGCCCCCGACGCGGCGGGGAACGTCTTCTTCACCGACCAGCCCAACAACAAGATCTACAAGTGGTCGATCGATGGTAAGCTGTCCATCTTCCACGACAGCCCCGGCCGAGCCAATGGCCTCTTCTTTGACGCGCAGGGGAACCTTTGGGCCTGTGCCGACCTGGACAACGAGTTGTGGATGATCGACCCGAAGGGGACCCCCACGATCTTCGTCCGTCACTTCAAGGGGAAGAAACTCAACGGCCCCAACGACCTCTGGTTCGACCCCCAAGGCGGCATCTACTTCACCGATCCCCTCTACAAGAGACCTTACTGGAACCGCGGCCCGATGGAACAGGACGGTCAACACGTCTACTACCTGACGCCGGATCGCAGCAAGCTCATCCGCGTCGCCGATAGCCTGGTCCAGCCCAACGGCATCGTTGGAACGCCCGACGGTCAGCACCTCTATGTCGCGGACATCGGAGACAAGAAGACCTACCGGTTCAGGATCAACGACGACGCCTCACTCTCCGAAAGGACGCTGTTCTGTTCGATGGGCTCGGACGGTATGACGCTGGACAAGGAGGGCAACCTCTACCTGACGGGTAAAGGCGTTCATGTATTCAACGGCCAGGGCGAAAAGATCGAGCACATCGCCATCGACGAGGGCTGGACCGCCAACGTCTGCTTCGGCGGGCCGGATCGACGAACGCTGTTCATCACCGCCATGGACTCGCTCTACAGCCTTCGAATGCGCGTCCAGGGCGCCTACTAGAGAAGAAACC
>JANQFY010000059.1 GCA_028277585.1 Sedimentisphaerales bacterium | reverse complement strand
GCAAGACGGGTTCCGTCTCGAGCCGACACATAGCGACTTGTGCGAGTCCACCCATCGTAGGTAGCCTCTGAGTACCCCTGATAACGTCCCAGCGTCGAGATACGACTCGGTGCGCTGCTCGCTCTCGCAGTGGTCGATGCCGAAAGGCACACCCCAAACAGCAGGAAGCCGAGGGCTGCTGTGCGCCCCCGTGACCTGCCCCCTATCGCTCGCGACTTGCATTCGACGACAACCATACTTGACTCCTGGAAGAATCTCCCGATCTGTCATGATAGACACTCTCTGGCTATTGGTCGGATCGCACGCGGAAGTATTGCAGGGAAAGTGCACTTGTCGCTCTCTGAGTGCCTCATTGACGAATGTCCTTGCCACCAGCACAACCGCCCTGATACGATGATCCAAGGCGTTTGCGCCATGTCCTTTGAAGTCGAACCAGAAGAGGTGCCATGAAGGTCGCTAGTTTCAATGTCAATTCGATTCGAGCCCGGCTGCCGATCGTCACCAGTTGGCTCGAGAAGAATCGCCCCGACGTGCTGGCAGTCCAGGAAACCAAGGTCCAGGACCCCGATTTCCCCGGGGAAGCGTTTGACGCCATCGGGTATCGGTATGTCTTTCGAGGCCAGAAGAGCTACAACGGGGTCGCCCTGTTCTCGACTCGGGAGATTGGTGCGACCGATTTTGGCCTCGTAGATGAGCCGAAGGATGAGCCGCGATTACTGAGCGCCTCGGTAGATGGTCTGACGATCGTTAACACCTATGTCCCGCAGGGCTACCTGGTTGATACCGAGAGATACGAGTACAAGTTGGCGTGGTTCAGGCGACTGCGCACGTACTTCGAGACCCGTTTCAAGCCGACCGACCCGGTCCTCTGGCTAGGCGACCTGAACGTCGCCCCTCTGCCGATCGACGTTCACGACCCGGACGCGAAGCTGGGGCACGTGTGCTATCACCCCGACGTTCGGGCGGCGCTGGAAGAGGTGATGGACTGGGGCTTCACCGATCTGTTCCGGCTGCACTGCCCCGGTCCGGAGCACTACACGTTCTGGGATTACCGAGGGCCTAAGACATTCGAGCGAAACCGCGGCTGGCGGATCGATCACCTGATGGGCACCGAGCCGGTGCGCAAGATGTGCAAACGGTGCTACATCGATAAGGAGCCGCGCGCAGCCGAACGGCCCAGCGACCACACGCCTATTATCGCCGAGTTCGATCTCGAGACGAACCGGGCGGGCGGATCGGACCGATGTAGCGGCGCGCTACGACAATGTCGTCGAACCAGACCTTGCTGACGTGACCCGGCGGGGCCTTGGTGATGTAGAGAAGCAGCCAGAGGAAGTTGAGTTTCAGATCCTCGTTCCGGCGCCAGCGGAAGCCCTCGAAGGGCTCGCCCTCGGGATCCGGGAGAAAGCTGTCCCAGACCCATTTGCCCCGCGGGGAACCTTGCCCCAAATGGCTGACACATTGCCCATCTTTGTTCCAGGGCTTCCCGTCGATCCATATCGCTTGCTCACCATTTCGCTGGGTGACGGGATCGTTCATCTTCATCATCAACTCGACGCAGATCCACTTGCCGCGCTCGACCTTCAGCGCCGGATCGTTGATGAAGTCATGTCCCCAGGAATGCTTGTCGGGCGAGGAACGCATCTCCATCCAGTAGGAGTAGAAATCCCAACGCCACTTGGCGCCGAAAGGCTCGACCCCCGTGCTGAAGCGTTCGTCGCCCTTGGGGCGACTCCCCGCTCCACCCTGAGGCCAGGCCGTCGCCGGGTTATATCCGCCGAGATGGACGAAATGGTGGATGGGAAAGCAGTCGGAACCAAACTTGACATAGAAGCGCACGTGCAGCTTGTCGTAGCCGGGCGTGAGCCGTCGGTAGAGGTGCGCGCCCGTCCCGGCGCCACCCACGTGCGTCATCAGGAGCGAGTGCCCCCCGTGACTTCCGGCCGGACTATCGGTCGAAAGCGACAGCCCCTGGCGGTTCTTAACGCTCTCCCACCGCGCCACGACCTCGTCCACCGAACCCGCTTCGAAATCCTCCACAAAGACCACATTCGGGTCTCGCGCCAACCCCACGTCGCCGGGATACATCTGGGCCAACCCATGAATGGGACGCGCCGACTGCGCGGGATTCGCGACGAAGAGGAGCAGAGCTATCAAGACAACTATACGCGCGTGAGTGGGGCCATCCATGACTCTCTCCTGAACAACGAGCGCGTCAGTAAACGTCAGGAACGAAGGTCTGATCCGTAATGGGGGGACGGATGTAGCCTTTGTCCTTCTGGCGCGGGGGCAGTTCGATGGGCTCGGGCGTCAGATCCTTGTAGTGGATCAGGCCGAGCAGATGGTTGATGCAATTGAGCCGAGCCCGCTTCTTGTTGTCGGCCGCGACCACATACCATGGCGCCTGCTTGATGTCGGTGTATTTGAACATGTCGTCCTTGGCTTTGGAGTACTCCATCCAGCGAGCCCGGGATTCCATGTCCATGGGGCTAAGCTTCCACCGCTTGACAGGATCCTTGATCCGCGCCTCGAACCGTCGCTCCTGCTCTTCGTCCGAGACGGAGAACCAGTACTTGATCAGGATGATGCCCGATCGAATCAGCATGCGTTCGAATTCGGGGCACGAACGGAGAAACTCGCTGTATTCGTGTTCTGTGCAGAACCCCATCACGCGCTCGACGCCGGCGCGGTTGTACCAACTGCGATCGAAGAGCACCATCTCACCGGCCGCGGGCAGATGAGGAGTATACCGCTGGAAATACCACTGGGTCGTCTCACGCTCGGTCGGCGTCCCCAGAGCCACCACCCGGCAGACGCGAGGATTCAGCCGCTGCATGATCCGCTTGATCACGCCGCCCTTGCCGGCCGCGTCGCGGCCTTCGAAGAGCACAACGACTTTCAGCCCTTCATGCTTGATCCATTCCTGGAGTTTGACCAGTTCCACCTGCAGCCGGGCGAGCTCCTTCTCGTAGAACTTTTTGTCTATCTTGCGGGCATCCTTGCACTCCGGCTCGACAAATCGGGCGGAATCTCCGTCCGATCGGGCCGACTTCTTCGACGCCCCGGAACGCTTGGCTTTCCCTCGAGTCTTGGTCGCGCCCATGGTGCTCCCATAACAATGCGATTTTCAGTGTCCACAAAGGCGGCGCGCGTCCAGGCAACCTTCTGGCGCCGGCCGGCGTCAGACACTCTGTACGCCGCAACAGTGTGTATCGGACGAATCGAGGTCCGGCTTGACTTGTCCTGCCGGCCGTTCGCCCTAGGAATGGGGCGTGTCCTCTGACTCCACCTTGCGGAAACCGCAACTCGGGCACTCCGTCACACGCACGTGCTGCAGTTCGGCTTTGTGGCAACTGGGGCACACCGTCTCTTGATGGGGATGCGAGGCGACCGCCGTATCGATGCGCGCGTGCCCTTCTGGTTCGTCATGGGGTGCTGGCATGGTCATGGTCTTTGCCTCCAGAATCAGTACGTCTATTCCAGCCGATCATGCTCCAGCATGCCGGCCCAGATCACATCGAGGCCCTCATCCGAAGCATACGAACGCTTCAGTAGATCGTGAATCTCGGGCGCACGTGACTGCAACTGGCGTTCGGAGAGATGCCGGCCAAGCAAACGCCCCTCATGGTCCCTGACGGTGTAGAGATGCCCTTCCGGACCGGCCATCACCGTGACCATGGCATGGCGCGTCTGGAGATGAACAATGACCGGTAGATCGACCTCCACGGCGTCCGCGGGAGTCGAAAGGGGGCGGGGACCACACCCGGAAAAGAGCAGCGTCGCCAGACAGAACGCCAGGACTGAGATGCACGACAGAATTCTCATCGTTCACTCCCTTCAAAGAAATCCGCCTATACCAATGATTGTAGACCTCTCGGGCCGCAGATCAAGGAAAATGGGCGGATTCTGTCCACGACCTGCCCGTTCGGCCCTCGGGCCTGCGGACTGATCTCTCGAATTCTCGCCCCCTGCGTGATATGCTGTGCGGACTGATTTGGTGCGAGGTCACGGAGCCCGTGTCAATGAATACTGACGGAAACCCGGCAAAGCCAAGACGAAAACGAAACCGACGGCGTCGCCTGTTCTTTCACCTGACGGCGATGGTCGTCGTGCTTTCGCCACTGCTGTTGGCGGAGTTGGTGCTGAGATTGTGCGTGGCGCCGCCGCCCTTTCGCGCGGATGACCCGTATGTCGCCTTCGGCGACCTGCCCCTACTGTTCGCCCCCGACGCAACGGGTGACCGTTTCGAGACCGCAGCCGAACGCCTGGTCGCCTTCCGCCCCCAGTCGTTCGCCGCGAGCAAACCACGCGGGACGTTTCGTGTCTTCTGCCTGGGAGGCTCCACCGTCCAGGGACGTCCCTACTCGGTCGAGACATCGTTCACCACCTGGCTGCAACTGAACCTGCAAGCCGCTCAGCCGACCACGAACTGGGAAATCGTCAATTGCGGGGGCATTTCCTACGCCAGCTATCGCCTCGTACCAATCATGGCCGAGATACTCAACCATGAGCCCGATCTCTTCATCGTCTGCACAGGACATAACGAGTTCCTGGAGGACCGCACGTACGCTCAAGCGAAAAGGACGCCGCGCCTGGCAATCCAACTGCATCGAGCCCTCCTGCATCTGCGCAGCTACGCCCTGGCCGACCGCTGGCTGGCCGACCGGCGTGATGCGGGCTCATCGTCTCGAACTGTCCTGACGCCGGAGGTGCGAACCAAACTCGATTGGCGCGAGGGACTCGAGGCCTACCGCCGCGACCCAGCGCGGCGACAGAGCACGATCGAGCACCTCCGACACAACCTCGAAACGATGGTTCGTATGGCCCGCCACGCCGAGGTCCCCATTATTCTGGTCAATCCCGTCGCGAATTTGAAAGATTGTCCCCCTTTCAAGTCCGAGTTCAACGCGGAACTGACCGAGTCAGCACAGCAGCAAGTGATCGAACTACGCGAGAAGGCGCGCGAGTTGGGTTGGTCGGACATCTATCGCAAGATCGAGTTGCTCGAACAGGCCGCGATGATTGACGACCAACACGCCGACCTGCTCTACCTGATCGGGATGTGCTACCAACGAACCGGCCGCTCCACCGAGGCAAAGCAATGGTTCATCCGCGCCAAAGAGCACGACGTCTGCCCCCTGCGAATCGTCGAGCCGATGCACGAGGCGATTCTGGAAATCGCCGCACGATACCAGGTTCCCTTGCTGGACGCCCGAAGACTGATCGAGCAGCAGACCGAAGACGGCATCCCGGGCCAGGAATGGCTCCTCGATCATGTCCATCCCACCATCGCGGGCCATCAGTTGATTGCCGACGGTTTGTATCGCATCATGGTCGAGATGGACATCATAGAGACACGGCCTGATTGGCTGGCAACACGAGACGAGCGACGCCGGCGCCACCTGGAGACGCTCAACGACGCGTACTACGCCCAGGGAGAAGCCCGACTCCGGCGGCTGCAGGAATGGAGCCGGGGGCGGATCCCCGGCGCGGCCCCCGAAGCGACGGAAGCGCCTGACTAGACGCGTTGCCCCTCGATCCGGCGTCCCCGACCGCCCCATCCACATTCCTCGAAAAACATGACATCAAAAATAAGTAGTCACCACAATTGACAGGCGTTCCCAGGCTCGTATCGTCGCATCTGAGTTCGAGAACGCTTTGCCGTCCTTGGCTCCTGTCAACTCCAACGCGCGAGGAAACAGAGCATCCTGTAAGGCCGAGGAGGCCGTGGGTAGACTGCTCGCAGACGTCGGTTCGGAGGCTGGGGCCTCGCACATCCGTGCGCCTGCTGTCACTCTGTCCACACATGCCCACCCTCGCGCCGACACCTTGATCCGCTCCAGCGACTGCTTCTGGTCCGTCCCGATCCCATGCCATTGCTGGACCTGCAGGGCTCCACGAAATGGACAAGGGAAATTCAGAGCATAGGAGATAGAGCGATGATTAAGAGATGGCTTTTCACATGTGTCTGCATTCTCGTCTGGACGTCGGCCGGCCTGGCCGATGTGTACATCGACTGGGGATACGCCGCGACCAGCAGTCCGGGTCCCCCCGTCGTGGTCCAACAACCCTGGGGAATCGCCCTGCCGATCGCCTCCGGCGGACTGCTGGTCGCTGGCTACCTGGGCCAGAACATAACGACCGACCCTGGATCGGGCGACGCCGCGGGCGCCCACGGCGGCTACGTGACTGGCGCCCGAACAGGCGAATCGTCGGTTCAGAGTTCTACAATCGCGGGCTTCCAGATCGGTTCGGTCTCGGGCTCCGGCAATGCGCAAATCGAGTCGCATGCGTTTGGGGTGACCTGGCAATACCAGCAGTAGCAGAACGAGGCTTTGGGCGGCTGGATGCGCAGCGCCACCGATGGCGCGACAAGGCCCTGCAGGTCCGATCCTGTCACCCTCCCGAACCACCTGTCATTCATTGCAAATGATGACACGGAATTACGTAGTTACCACAATTGACACCCCTTCGGCGCCTCGTATCGTGGAGCGTGAATGGTGGGAGTGCATCTGCATTCCCGGGGTCACAGCGTCTCGACACAAGGGAAGTGTCATACGTCCGGAGGTCAGGGAAGGCCGTGAGCAGGGTGTTCGCAGAGACAAACCGGAAGGATGGGGCCCGGCACAGAACCGTACCCGAGTCACCGCCTTCGCTGTCACGTCCCCACCCCAACGGGCCGCCCCGTAGCGCATGCGCGTGCCGGCCGTCGCCGATCCTGCCTCCCCGAATCGCAGCGAGAGAGAACGCAAACTGTCTTCCGTGACAGAATGCCGGGGTTCTGTGCAGAGAGAGTCACTAACGAGAGAGAAAGGAGAGTGAGCGATGGTTAAGAGAATGATCTTCATCGGGATGGTCACCTTGATCGCAGCATCGACGGCGTCGGCCTTCGTTGCGGGTGGGTACATCCCTCTCGCCGCCTGGGCCGGCCAAAACCCCAATAGCCAGCAGCAGCTCTACGCCGGTTACGGCGGACAGATTGGCGCCCAGGTTGGCCCCGGGTATAGCGCCGGAAACATCGGCGCCGGCTTCAGCAACACCCAGTCGCAGAGCACGCCGGCCGGCACAGGAACGCAAACTACGACGGTCGGAAACACACAGAGCGCCTACATCAGCAGTTACCCGAATTCTGCCGGTGTAACGTACTCCGATTTCATCTTCGGGACTTACCAAGGGCAGTTCTTCCTGTACTAGGACGCAACATGTTCCAACAGTAACCCGCATGACAGAACCCTATAGCACCGGGCGGCTGCGGCGGTTGCACCGCAGTCGCCCCTTTTGTGCCTCCTCCCGGCGCCTCGCCTTCACAGAGGATTGACCCATTCAACGGCGAAAGCTATGATCGGCTCAACGATCCGCATTGAGCAATGGGCGATCAGGAGATGCCTATGAATCGCACGCGTCGAGAGTTTCTTCTCACGGTCGGTTCCGTGAGCGCCACCCTGGCTTGGCCGCACCGGCTGGCCGTTTCAGCCGAGAAGGAGAGCCGCAGGCAACACATCGTGACGCTAAGCTTCGACGATGGATTCGCCAAGTCGTCCCGGCGCATCGCCCGGATCTACGAGAAGTTCAACCTATCGGCCTGTCTGAACGTCATCGCCACGGGGCACCACGCCGACTACGCGGCCCCGGGGGCGTATATCGCCGGATCACCCAAGGGCGACTTTGTCCTCTGGAACGAACTGAAACAGCGGGGCCATGAGGTCATGCCGCACAGCTACCGGCACGCCAATCTCAAGGAGATGCCCTTCGAAGAAGCTGTCGATCTGATCCGGCGCTGCCTCGACGTGTTCGGCGAGCAATTGAAGGGCTTCGATCCTAAGAAGGCGATCTACAACTTCGCATACAACGCCTCGACGCCGCAGTTGGAGAAATGGCTGACCGCTCGCGTTCGGGCCTTCCGCACCGGCGGTGCCGCGATCAATCGATGGCCCCACCCCAAACAAGTCAAACTCACCTGCACGAGTTTCGGACCCGCCAACTGCGAACGCGCCATCGATCGGGAGATTGAGAGACTGCTGGCCCTCAAAGAAGGTTGGCTGATTTTCAACACGCACGGGCTCGACAAGGAAGGCTGGGGTCCGATTCGCGCGACCTATCTCGAACGTCTGCTGGCGCGTTTGACCGCCATCGAGTCGGTCGATGTCTTACCGGCCGGCGCCGCCCTGGCGAAATACGTCGACGCCAAGAAGCCCGAAGAGGAAGCCCCCGCTTCATCGGCCGGATGAGAATCCCTGTCCCCCCTGAACGAACAGCACCGAAGACGAAAGTACTGGCCACAGACGGAAATCCCCACACGGAGAAAGGCAACACGCTGCAAACATAAGAATTTGGGCAACTTAGACGAGGACGCAGACGTGTGAGCCCAAGAGCCCTATCTCTTTGGCGAACAGCGATTAATCGCGTCGAAACACCGACGATTTCGGCCCCTTCAGGGCCCTACAGACGGTTATTGGCGGAAAATTGGGGTTGTATTGGATTAGTATGGAACACTATAATGGTCGATAGCATCTAGGTAGTACGTCATCTTCGGAACAGCGTTGCCAGCTTGGAACCTTGGACAAGTGGGAAAAGGAGGCAAGTAATGAACCGTAAGCGACACGCCTTTACCTTGATCGAACTCTTGGTCGTCATCGCGATTATCGCCATCCTGATGGGGATCCTCATGCCCGCTCTGAAGCGGGCGCGAGAGCAGGGCCGACGCGTCGTCTGCGAGAGCAATCTCAAGACGTTGACACTCTGCTGGATCATGTACGCCGACGAAAACGATCGCAAGCTCGTCAACGGCGCCGGCGGGATCGATCGAGGCTCCCCCAACGGTCTTCACGAAACCGCGTGGGTCGGGCGCGGCTGGGGTGACAACTGGAACAACCAGAACGTCAGGGATACCGGTGTGACCGAGGAAGACCAGCGAGCAGCCATTCGCGACGGCGCCATGTGGCCCGTCGTTCAACAGTACGACGTATACAAATGCCCGACAGGGCTGCGCCACGAGGCGGTCACGTACGCCTTCGTCGACGCAATGAACGGGCTGCACCGCGACGGCACATTCGTATCTCGCGGTGGTTACATGAGGGATGTCGGGAGGCGCGTCGGCAAAACAACGCTTTGGATCAAGCGCATGGACGACATATCCAGTCCGCCTCCGGCCGACCGCATGGTCTATATCGACGAAGGCGCCATGACGCCGGATAGTTTTGCCACCCATTACAACTATGGCCCCTGGTGGGACGATCCGCCCGTCCGACATGGTGACGGCACCACCGTCTCCTGGGCCGACGGCCATGCCAGCCATCTCAAGTGGAGCGCCACCGAAACAATCGAGCGGGCCCGCCAGACCTCCGACTTCTATGGCGGCGGCGGCTTCCAGCCGCAGACAACCGAAGGTATCGCTGAATTGGATGCCTTCCGCAAATCCGTCTGGGGTCATTTGCCCTACTAATCTGCGAACTTGACACCAGAGTTTTCAGAGGGCACAGCCTCAGTGGCTGTGCCCTTTTCATGCGCCGACTCAAGGCTATTGACAACGGGCCCAACCTGGACTATCTGAGGTCATGGCACACGATGCTAGCGAAGTGGCACACTTGAAGGCCGGACGGAGCGTGGCGCGTCTCCTAATTGGTGTGGTGATCCTCTTGCCTCTGGCGCTCGGTACGGCCTCGTCCGACTTGGAAGGGAGCTCGCCCCAGATTCAAGACTGTCCCTTCCCGGCCGATCCGAACCTCGTGGTGGGCAAGCTCTTGGGCTGGGTCCGCGTCGAGCTGGGTCAATCACTCGATCACACACGGACGTGGTCCGATCCGGACGGCGACTCCGTCACCATCGAACTACTCAGCGCCCCGGAAGGCGTCCGGCTCATCAACAAACCCAGAATCCTCTCTTACACCCTCCTCTGGCGCCCCCGGCGCGTCATGACGACAGCCATTGTCATACGGATCACCGACAAGCCCGTGCGGGGCAAACCCATGAGCGATACGGGCACACTCCTGGTGCAGGTCGTCCCGGCGTCGAAACGAGCGGCCCCGCGCCTGTGCGGCGGGTCGTCACGGTAGAAGCCGGCAGCGGCGGGAATTGTGGAAACTACTTATTTTCAGGTATCTCTATGGTTTTCCCGGCATTTGATGTGCAGGGCCCCCTGCCTTCTGCCGATGGCACCGAATAGCAAGCTACGGTACCCTGCCTTAAGCCCAAGGCAGGCCCTCAGTCCAGTCCGGAGCAGCAACCCCCCGGTTGCTCCGGACTTTTTCTTTGCCGGCATTCGCCCGCGCACTCCAGTCACTCACAGGCGGCTCAGGCGGTAATTACGGTGGGGATGAAGAACTCCTCGTAAAGGGAGGGCAACGTCTTGAGGACGTCGATCAACTGACCCACCTTCACAAGGTTCGGATCGTGTTCGACGAAGAGCTTGCCCTCGTCCTGCTCAGCACCGAGATAGACCCTCTCAACTCCCTCAATTCTCCCCAGGGCGGACTCGATCTCCTGAACGCACCTTGCGCATTCGAAGCCACATTCCGAGATGATGGGCGTGCAATCGAGATGAAACACTGTGCGGCTGTGCATCGTCCTATCCTCGCTTTCTCATGCCAACAAAGATCAGGATGGCTGCTTCTGCCGGGGCAGTCCAGGATCACTCAAATAGTTCGACGTTGCCGCCGGTGTGGATGAACAGCACGGCGGCGCCCTTCTCAAAGCGTCCCTTCCGCAAGTAATCGATCAGGGCGGCAGCGGCTTTGCCACTATAGACGTAGTCCAGAAAGATGCCGTAGCGCTGCGCGAACAACGTGACAGCCTCCTCGCATTCAGGCGTCCTGACGGCATAGGCCGGCCCCATGTAGCACTCATCGACTGCGACCCGGGACGCCTCCACCGCCGCACCGAGATCTGCAGCCGTCGCGTGGGCGAGTTCGAACACTTCGCTCTCCAGCTCCGTTTGGGGTTTGGCCACGCTGATGCCAAGGACCTCGCCGGCCCATCCGGCGAGGGCCTGCCCAGCCAACAGTCCCGCCTGGGTCCCGGCCGATGAGGACGCGTGCAGAATCGCACTGAATTCCACGTCCAGGCGCGACTGATCCCTCAGGATCTCCCCGAACGCGTCGACGTACCCCAGAGCGCCGCGAGGCGTGGAGCCCCCGACCGGCATGCGATACACTCTCCTTCCTCGGGACGCAAGTTCTTCTTCAAGCCGCTCGGCGGCGCAAGCCCAGTCGCCCCAGTCGGTCGAATCAACATGGTGACATCGAACGCCCAGGAGATGATCGAGTCGCAGGTTGCCCGTAGGAGTCTCCGGCTCGGCACCGCCCAGAACGAGATGGACTTCCAGCCCGGCCGCCATGCCGTAGGAAGCCGCCATCCGACAGAAATTCGACTGATTCGCTCCAATCGCAATCAGCGTATCACAGGCGAGACTCTGCGCGTGGGCCAACAGGAAATCCAACTTCCGCGTCTTATTGCCGCCGAACCCGAAACCCGTCAGGTCATCCCGCTTGCAAAACACCTCCACGCCGTGCTCATCCGAAAGATGATCCAAGCGATGAACCGGGGTGGGCAGCAGTGAGTTTCTGAGCCGGGGGAAAGACGCCAAACGTTCGCGAATCGTATCCATGGACCTTCGTCTCTATCAGCCTGTCAATTGAACTCGTACCTGCAACCGCGCCGTCGAACGCGGTCAGCGTCATCCACCTCGCCGTTGCCACAACGTTTCTAACTTACCATACGCCCGTCGGCCCAGCCAAGGCAATATCCGTTTCGACGTAGCGTCACTTGGCTTGATGCGCACCCGACGGCGTGTTATGGTCTGTGAGAGGCACGTTCGTGGAAGTCGCTTGGCACAAGGGTCGGAGATAGGTCATGAGACACGGCACCATTGTCTTGCTGCTGATATTGAGTTTCGCATCCTCGATTGCGGGGGGCGTCGGATTTGAAAGGCTGCTCTGCGAATACACAGAGAACCCGGCGAATATCGACGTCGCCCGACCGCGATTCTCGTGGGTCGTGTCTTCTCGGGAGAGAGGACAAGGACAGACGGCCTGTCGCGTGATGGTGTCCACCAGCCCGGATGAGTTCAAGAGCGGAAATCCCAACATGTGGGACTCAGGGAGGATTGAAACCGACGCCACACTTCATTTGGAGTACCGGGGCGCCCCTCTGAAGAGCAATACGCGCTACTTCTGGCGAGTCGAGATCTGGGATCGCCACGGTACTCCAAATGAAGTGTGGCGTCGGTTTCAATCCTCCCTGAGTCCCACATGTTGGGATTTCCGCTCTTGAACTCATCCGGGCTGGTGG
>JANQFY010000047.1 GCA_028277585.1 Sedimentisphaerales bacterium | reverse complement strand
GTGGGATGCTTGCCCGCCTTAGCGGCGGTGGCGACGACGCGGGCGGCCCTGGTGGCGGTCGCGGCCTTGGGCGTTTCGGTCGCCGCCACGTCTCTGGCGCCCAACGGATCCGGCGCCGAGGACCTTTTCGCCGCCGGTTCGCCGTCTGTGAAGTCCTCAGATGCGGCCCAGGGTCTTCAGGTGGGGCGACAGCAGTGGTACTACTACCCGCCTGAATCGGGGGGTGCCGTGCTGATTCAGATCAGGACTTCCGCGAACAGCCGACAACCGGAATGGCGCTGGTTTCAGAACGAGGAAGGCAACTATTCGTGCCTTGGCGGTACGGTCTACAGAATGAACGCCCACTACTACGCCCCTGATTTGACAACCATGCGACTGCCAACAGACAGTCTCGCCCTGAGGACGTTTCTGGAGGATGTCGAATCCAGCGGTACGCCCATGGAGTATGTTCGCCCGACGCAGGGAGGTTTGCTGGTGGTGGCGGGCGCGAATTCAGAAGGTCCTTTCACGCACGTTCGGACAGGCTACGACATCACGGACGAGCAGGCCTTTCAGAACCCCTGGCAACATGATGTAAAGATCATCGATCGTCGCGATGTTCTGCGCAAAGAGGGCTGGGCGCATCTTCGAATTAGCGGGCATGTAGGGGGTCGGACGGTCACAGGAACCGGCCGTATCCCGTTTGTGCTAGCGAAACGACGTGTCGTGTCTCCTGGGCTGCGCGTCGTTGTCGAAGATTCGGTCATCCTGGAGGACAGTCCGAGTGCTGCGGTGATCCGCGACAGGTCCGGCCGCGTCCGTCATCAATTTCCTGGAGGAACGTTTCTGGAAGGACTACCCAGACCCTGGGAAGGGCTGCACTCGATCGACACGATCCGGCGTGATGCGGCCCGACATCGTCTTCGGTTTGAGACCCAGAGCGTGGTTGAAGGCCAGCAAGCCAGCGTCACCGTGGTGTGCCGGGACATGAGGCTTGTTTATACGGTTGATTTGAGACAGGACCTTGTTCGGGAAATCAGTCTCTATGACCGCCAGAGAGAGGTGGGGCAACTGCGGCTCGAATACATCAGGGACTTGGGAACGAGGCCGGCCGGTCCCCAGGAGCTCAGATCGGTTCGTCGCAGGCCGCCACGACAGAGAAGAAGTGATACGCTGTGGTTGTTTGACCTTATGCAGTCAGACTGGGACTGAGTCGCCGCGCCGAATGGCGGCGTCGGGCAGACCGAGGGTGTGAAGGTGAGCACAAAAAGGCATGCAACGTGGTCCCGGTTCATGGCGACTGGTCTCGTTCTGTCGATGCTCAGCCTTGCCGCGGCAGCCAAGGTCGCTCACGTCGATGCGGGGGTTGACGGGGACGTAATTGGGACGGTTCGCGGAGGGGCTGTCTTCTCGAACTCGGAATCGCCGTTCGACGTGGGCGCCTTGGCGTCGACGAAGGTGATCTATGTCGATGCCAATGCGCCGAGCGATCCATTCCCCGGGGATCCACAGGCCGGTGACCCGTATGAAGACGGCACCCCGGGGCATCCGTTCGACAGTGTCTTCGAGGCAATGGCAGTTGCGGCCGACGGCGATACCATTCTGGTTGCGCCGGGGCACTATGCGCCTGTCGACGCTCAGAGCAGCCGATTGGAATTCGCCGGTCGCAACATTCGATTGGTGAGCTGTCACGAGACGGATTTCACCCAGATCGGGCGAACAGTTCTGGACGCCAGCATTGTATTCGACGGCACGGAGGGGCCCCAGTGCGAGCTGGCCGGCTTCAAGATCCAGGGGCCTGCGTTCGAGGGCATCTCAGGCAATGGGACTGCGGCCACGCTGCGATACTGTGTCATTCAAGGCAATAGCACGTGTGATGGAAGCGTAGTGACCGATTTCCGCGGCCGCATGACCAATTGTCTGATTGCGGACAACACGACTGCGTTCGAGTGTGGATCGCGCCCGGCCGTGGAGGGTTTCTCAGGAACCATGACCAACTGTACGATCGCCGGCAATGCGACCGGTGTTTCCGTAGACATCGCCACGATTGTCAACTGCATCTTCTACTACCACAACGGCGCCCACGCCGTCCGCGTGCAAGACCACGGTTCACTGGAAATGGCTCACTCCTGTCTTCAGGGCGGCGAGCAAGCCATTCTGGCTTCCGATACGGCGACACTGGGGCTGGAATCGATCATGGCGGCCAACCCGCGTTTCGTCAGGCTAGGCCGTAGGGAGAACGGGCAACTGCAAGAGGGCGACTATCGCCTGCAAAGCCAAGGTTCGCGCTGGAATTCCGACGCCACGGGCCAGCATTGGGTTCGCGATGCCGTCACAAGTCCGTGCATCGATGGCGGTGACCCGTCCATGGACATCGGCGCAGAAGCAGTCGGGTTCGCGCCCGGTATGGGCGCGCAGAGTCAAGTCAACTGGCGGATCAACATGGGATGCTATGGAGGAACGGCCCAGGCGAGCCTGCCGTTCGTGGATCAGATCCCGGGCCCCATCACCGCCACGGCCTCCAGTTCAGAGCAGGAAGACGCTGGGCCGGAGAAGACTTGTGACGGCTCCGGACTGAACGCCAACGACGAACACTCAACCATGGCCGCCGACATGTGGCTCAGCGATGAGGCGGATGAAACGCCCTGGGTTGTATATGAATTCGACCAGGTCTACGTCGTATGCGAGATGTGGGTGTGGAACCACAATGTGCTATTCGAGTTGATGCTTGGCTTCGGGGCCAAAGATGTCACGGTAGAGTACTCCGAGAATGGCACGGACTGGACGGCTCTGGGGGATGTCCAATTTGCCCAGGCTCCCGCTCTTGGCAATTACACCGCCAACACGATCGTTCCCCTCGGTGGTGTCTCCGCCCGGTATGTCAGGCTCAAGATCTGGAGCAGTTGGGGACTGACGGGGTCGACCGGGCTCAGTGAGGTCCGATTCCTTGTCAACCGGACCCCCCGGCCGGTCGCGGAAGAGATTCCCCGGGCGGCCTCAGACCCTGACCCGGCCGACGGACGCACGGATGTTCTCGTCCCCGTGATCCTGAGCTGGACGCCTGGCAGCCAGGCCGCTACTCGGGACGTCTACTTGGGCGCGGACTTCGACGCGGTCAGCAAAGCTCAAACCACGAATCCCTCCGGTGTGCTGATCGCGTCCGCCCACGACGCCAACTCCCTCCACGTGGAGACACCCCTGGAGCCAGGCCAGACGTACTACTGGCGTGTGGATGAAACGACCTCGCCGCCTGCCTCGACTGTGACCATGGGGTATGTGTGGAGCTTCACCGTATCGCCGTACGCCTATCCGATCCGGGATGTCGTCGCCACGAGCAATGCGATATCGGACGAGGACACCGGGCCTGAGAATACGGTCAACGGGTCCGGATTGAACGCCAACGACGAACACTCGACGAAGAACACCGATATGTGGTTGGGCGAACCGGGCGACGAGCCTGTGTATATCCAGTTCGAATTCGACACCGCCTACGAGCTATCGGAAATGTGGGTGTGGAACTACAACGCGATGTTCGAGTCGATGCTGGGCTTGGGAGTCAAAGATGCGACGATAGAGTACTCCGAGAACGGTGCGGACTGGACGGTTCTCGGTGACGTTCAGTTCGCCCAGGGCACCGCCGAGGCGGATTATACCGCCAATACGATCGTTCCCCTGGGCGGCGTCTCCGCCAAGTACGTCAGGCTCGCGGATCTGGACAATTGGGGCATCGTCGACGACGTTGGGCTCAGCGAGGTTCGGTTCTACGCCGGCAAGGCGCCGGTTTCGCCGATCTCGTCGTATACGCTGGTTCTGGACAGCTTTGAAACCTACAACGATGACGACTGGAGGATCTACATCGTGTGGACAGATGGATACGGCTTAGCTGAGAATGGCTCTGTCGTTGGTCATTTGGTGGCTCCCTTTGCCGAGCGGGAGATCGTCCACAGCGGTCGGCAATCCATGCCGCTTTTCTATGACAACCGCCGGTCCTTTTCCTATTCCGAAGCGTCCAAGGATCTCGAAGTCGAACATCAGGATTGGCTTGTCGATGACGCCGAAGCTCTGACGCTGTATTTTCGCGGCAGTACCGAGAAGGATCACAATACCGAAACCGACCGACTCTACCTTGCGATTGAAGATGACCAGGATAGGAGGGCGATGGTGTATCACCCCACCCCGGAGGCTTTGCTGCGCGATGGTTGGCAGAAGTGGACGATTAGCTTCGATGAATTCAGTCAAGTGGACCTGCATCATGTCAAGCGGCTGACTTTGGGCGTCGGCGATAGCAGCAATCCTCAACGCGGCGGCGAGAGCGTCATCTACTTCGACGACATCGGCCTTACCGCCGCGCAGGAAGGTGGTGTGGAGGAATAGCCATATCGGAGAAAAATTGGTATACACGCGACAGGCGATGACTGTTTGAAGGGCTTGCTGATTCGTCGTTTTCTGCCGACCGTTGCAGCGAAGATAATGGATGCCAGAGACGATGGTTGTTATGATGGACGCGAGTTCACGAAAGCGAATCTGATTCAATGTGCGTCGAATGAGGAGTCGGAGAGGTCTTACACTCGTTGAGTTGTTGACAACGGCTACGGTGCTCCTGCTGGTGATAGGGATCACCATGCCCGCCCTGGTGGCGGTGCGCCGGTATGGTCGGCGGGTCGTCGGCATCCACAACCAGCGCGAGATCGTCTTTGCCGTTACGCTGTACGCCTGTGATAACGAGGACGACTTTCCCTGCTCGGTCGCCCTGTGTGCGGGCGCCGACGCTCAGACCTATCGGTGGCAGGACCCTCGCAAGGTCAAGACGACGAAACCGCTCTTGAGGATGCCTCACAGTTCCGTGGCCGCCTATTTGACCGAGTACGCTAAGAATGCTGATATCTTCCATTGTCCCAGTAGCCCGGCGCCGCACACTTATTGGCGCCAGGCATGGGAGCAGGCGGACCAGTGGTGTCACCCTGAATCGGAAGATGTCGATGCCGCCGATCCTATGTTCGGCAGCTACTGTTTCCTCTGGAACTACACTGCCTATCTGGAAGGCCCGCTGGGGCCCTTCAAGGGCGCCCGCTCGCTGATGCCGCATGCGGGGGAAAGCAATCTGTTGGTCTGCGACTACTTCGGCTATGACGACTGGAGAAACCGAGGTTACTTCGGCAGTTGTGAGCCGTTCAAGCACGACGAGATCGTGGCCGAATCCGAATGGCTTTCCAGCTACTGGTCCTACAGGAATCATGACGTTGGAGACGACCCGCGCACGCTGGCGGTCAGATTGAACGCCGGTTATGTCGACGGGCATGTGGCCGGTTACACACCCGCTCAAGCCACCTCGGTCAGGGCCTCGGAGACCCCGTACGGCGAAGAGCCCTACAAGCAGAGCGACCCACGTGATCCCGGACGCTTCTTCGTTCCAAGCAAGGCGGTCCGCACGATCAAGTGAGGCATCCTTCCTTTCTGCAGAGGGGGAGGCGAGACTTCGTGCAGCATGAAGGTGATCGTTGTGGAGTTCGTGTGTCCAGAGATGTCAGCGTGACATCTCACGTCATCCTTGCCGGCCTGGTGTAGCCGCTTGCGCCGCGGTTAGCCAAAAAGTTCTCCAAAAAAACAGTCGGTTCGCCACGCTGGCGCCCTCTTATATACAGACCGGTCCATGTTACAACGAGACATCCACTGCAAAGACTCATGAAAGGAGAATCCCATGACGAGGTATAGATCGTTATCAGGCGGGCTGTCTTACGTACTGCCCTTACTGGCCTTTGCTCTGATCGGCAGCACGGTGGCCTCCGCCCAGGGCATCGATGCGATGACCCATCCGATCCAGAATGTCACCGCCACCAGCAATACGACTTCGGAGGAGGGCGCCGGGCCGGAGAACACGGTCAACGGATCCGGATTGAATGCCGACGGCGCACACTCGACGAAGATTACCGACATGTGGTTAGGCGAACCGGGCGACGAGCCCATGTACATCCAGTTTGAGTTTGACGCTGTGTATGAGTTGTCCGAAATGCACGTGTGGAATTACAACGTGATGTTCGAGTTGATGCTGGGCCTCGGGGTCAAGGATGCCACGGTTGAGTACTCCGAAGACGGCTCGGACTGGACGGTTCTGAGTGGCGTTCGATTCGCCCAGGCCACCGCCTCCGCAGACTATACGGCAAACACGATCGTTCCCCTGGGCGGTATCTCTGCCAAGTACGTCAGGCTCACAGGCTTGGACAATTGGGGTCTCGTCGAAGCCGTTGGGCTCAGCGAGGTCCGGTTCTACCCCATCTCGACTGTTGCTTCGATCCGGAACATCAGTGCCACCAGCAATGCGATCTCCGAAGAGGACGCCGGACCTGAGAACACCGTCAACGGTTCCGGCTTGAATGCGAACGGCGCGCACTCCACCAGGGCTACTGACATGTGGCTGGGCGAGCCGGGCGACGAACCCGTATACATCCAGTATGAGTTCGACAAGGTGTACGAACTACAAGCAATGTGGGTGTGGAACTACAACGCGAAGTTCGAGTTCTTGCTGGGCTTGGGAGTCAGGGTTGCCACGATAGAGTACTCCGAGAACGGCGTGGACTGGACGGTCCTGGATGAAGTGCAGTTTGCCCAGGCTCCCGCCGAAGCGGACTACGCCGCCAACACGATTGTTCCCCTGGCGGGCGTCTCCGCCAAGTACGTCAGGCTGGCGGACTTGGACAATTGGGGCCTCGTCGAGGCCGTTGGACTCAGCGAAGTTAAGTTCTTTGCCGAGAAGGGGCCGGCTTCGCCCGTCCCGTCCTACACACTCCTCCTGGATAGCTTCGAAGCCTACAACGATGAGGATATGAGGCTCTACCTCACGTGGATCGACGGGTATGGTTCTGCTGACAATGGCTCTGTCGTCGGTCATCTGGCGGCTCCCTTCGCTGAGCGAGAGATCGTCCATACCGGCCTCCAATCCATGCCGTTGTTCTACGACAACAGCCGGCCCGCCTCCTATTCCGAAGCGTACAAGGACCTCGAGGCCGAGCACCAGGACTGGCGCGTCGATGACGCCAATGCCTTGACGCTGTATTTCCACGGCAGCATCGAGAAGGATCACAACATCGAGACGGACCGGCTCTACGTAGTCGTCGAGGACGACCGGGATGGAGTCGCCATGGTGTATCATCCCGATCCGGAAGCACTGCTCAGTGGCGACTGGCAGGAGTGGACGATCAGTTTCGATGAATTCGGCGATGTGGACTTGCGCCATGTCGAACGTCTGACTCTGGGTGTCGGTGATAGCAGCAATCCCCAGCGTGGCGGCAACAGCATCGTGTATATTGACGACATTGGTCTTACCAGTGGGGCATCCCAGGTTGGCAGGGGGCGCTAACGACTTCTCTGAAGATCTTCCGGCCTTTGGGCGGCAGCCTCAAGAACAATGTCTCTCTGGAGTGTTGAGTGAGAGACCGGTCTTGAGGCTGCCATAGGCCGGCGGCAGTCCTAGCGGTGGTTGGCGCGATAAGCGGCGGGCGAGCAGCCGATGAGTTTCTTGAACAGTCGGCTGAAGTAGTTCGGGTCGCTGAAGCCCAGCTCATAGGCAATGTGCTTAACCGACCGATCTGTGGTGACGAGGGCAAGTTGGGCTCTCTCGATGCGCTTGCGGTTGATATAGGGGATGGGACGCATACCCACGATGTCGACAAACAGATCGCTGAGGTAGGTGGGGTGAAGACTGCAGATCTCGGCCAGCCGGGCAAGCGACAGTCGCGCGCTGAGGTTCTTGTCGATATACCGCAACACGGCGCGCAAACGGTGGTGCTGCAGCGAGGCGTGCGAGTGATCTACGTGCGACAGGAAGGGCGCCAGCAGGATACGTAGCAGGCCCTGGCTTTCGAGTTGGGCGGAAGCTTCGGGGCGACTCTGTTGCGCCCGCCAGATGCGGGCGTTGTATTGGGGGCTGTTCGGATCGACTTCGGCCAGTTTCATGCCTGGGTTCAGGGCGACCAAGCGATCGGCGTAGTGTGCGGCCTCTTGAGGTGCCGGGATACAGTAGCGAGACAGGGGGAGCGAGAAGAATTCCGTGGTCTGTTTCATCCGACAGGTGAAGATCATGAATACGTTCTCACATTGCGATTCGCAATGATAGGTGACCGGTAGAAAGGGCGGGACCAGAACAAGGCGCCCAGGGGACAACTCGAAGTCGCCACGTTCATGGCTCACGACCGCGTGGCCTCTGAACACGTAGAACAGACGCGTGAACGGACTGGTGACATTCCGGTAGTCCCACCAAGGACCGATGGTGACGTGGTCCATGGCGTAGTACTGAATGCTCAGGCCGGCTGGTTCAGTCGCGTTCTGGCTCATGTCGTGAGTGTAGGCTGGTTCTGTGAAAAGTCCATGACTTTCTGGGGATTATCCTGGTGTTTCGTGCGTCTTCTTGGGTTCTGGCGGGGTCTCGGTGTTGTTTGGTCTGTGGAATGTGCTACAATCCGTTCGTCCAGAGTCATCGCAATGAAGCGTGTGGTCTCTACCGCGGCTCGAGCCGGATGCAGTTCCTCGGAGTTCTGGCGTGGGCCAGGTAGCATACACTGTCGAGCTTACGCCAATCTGTAGGAACCGAACCATGGAAGAGATGATCGTGCTGCTACCGATAAGAGTCCTGTCGCGTCTGTTGGTCCTGTTGATGTTGGTCTCTCTGCTCGCCGGGAGCGGGCAGGCCGGGCCTATGGAACGCTACAATGTTGTCTGGGAAAGCCCGTCGAAGGACGCCACCGGTCAGATGCCTCTGGGCAGTGGAGACATCGCCGCGGGCGTCTATGCAATTGAAAACGACGCTCTCTATCTACTGTTGTCGAAGAACGACGCTTTCACCTACAACGGTGATCTCTTCAAAACAGGCCGTGTCCGTGTGTCGCTGAGCCCCAACCCCTTCGTCACGGCGAGGCCTTTTCGCCAAACGCTGGACCTGGAAACTGGGTCGATCCGCATAGAGGCGGATGGAATCAGGATCCGTGTGTGGGCGGACGCTAACCGGCCTGTTTACCACGTGCAGATTAAATCGCCGAGGCATGTTTCCGTCAGCGCCGCTCCCGAATTCTGGACGCGGATCGATGACTGCAAACACAACACGTCGAGGGCGCCCATCGACAAGGTCACTCAGGACGTGCGGCTTGAGCGGGACGGGAGCATTCTGTGGTACTATGCGGTGGGTGATCGTAGCGTCTTTGCCGACGACATGAAATACTACGATGTCGAGCACATGATATCGGAGTTTCCTGACCCCTATCGATTCAATACGTTCGGCAACCTTCTTGAGAGTCCGGGTCTGGAACTGGAAGACGGGGCTCTTAGGGGGACCGGCAAGACGTTCGACATCCGCATTCATGCTCTGGCGAAACAGACACCCGAAGCATCTGAGTGGATCGAGACCCTGGAGCGTCAGGCGGCGCGACCCATTGATGTGAGTCAGGATTGGCAGTCGCACCGTCGCTGGTGGTCGGCGTTCTGGGATCGCAGTTGGATCATTGCTTCGGACAACACACTGCCATCGGGGCAGCGCGAGCAGTTCAGCGGGGAGGCGCCTACCGGCCGACGCATGGAAAACGATGGCGGAGCCCTGGCGGCGCAGAGCTACAATGTCTTTCGTTTCCTGATGGCCTGTCAGAGTCGGGGACGCATCCAGACCAAGTTCAACGGGGGGCTCTTTACGCAGCCGCTGTACTCGACGCGGAGGCCACGTCATCATGCTGTCAAACTCGGCGACAGTTTGTGGTTGGGGCACGAGGATGAGCGGGACTGGGGACGACGCTTCACGTTCCAGAACCAGCGTCTCCTCTACTGGCCGCTTCTGATGAGTGGAGACGGCGATCTCATGAAGCCGTTCTTCGACTATTACTGGAATCTGCTGCCGGTGCGCAAAGCGATCACCAAGGCGTGGTTCGGACACGAAGGCGCCTACTACCGCGAGAACATTGAACCGACTGGGGCTGAGCGAGATTGCGGTCGCACGGGGAAACCACCCAAGACCGAACCGGGCCAGAACAAAGGGGACGGATACTACCACAGCTACTACTTCACCAGTGGTCTGGAAACGGTCGCCATGATGATCGAGTACGTGAAGTACTCCGGAGATGAGCCATTCCGCGACACGGTCCTGGTTCCCTTCGCCCGTGAGGTTCTTCTGTTCTTCGACAAGCATTATGAGCGAGACGCCAATGGCAAGCTCCGCCTGGATCCGGCCATGGTCTTGGAGACCTGGTGGATCGCCGTCAATCCAGCCCCGGATGTGGCCGGTCTGCTACACTGCCTTGATGAACTGCTGGAGATGCAGGCGGGCTCGGCGCAGGATCGGAGGCAATGGCGCCGCTTCCGAGCGGAGATACCGTCCGTGCATCTGCACGAAATCGAAGGGCGCACCGCCATCGCGCCTGCGATGTCGTGGAGCAAGAAGAGGAACAGTGAAAACGGCCTGCTCTACCCCGTGTTTCCCTTCCCTCGTTTCGGTTTGGGGCTGGGCTCCAAAGACATCGTGGAGTGGACCATGCGGCATCGAACCAACAAGAACGCCTTCGGCTACAAGTGCTGGACCCAGGATCAGGTTCATTGGGCCTATGCGGGCAACGCCGCCGAGGCCAAGGACGGACTGGTCCATCGGTTCCGGCACGCGTCCAAGCAGTGCCGCTTCCCCCTCTATGGCAGTGCCGGACCTGATTCGTGTCCGGACTTCGACCATTTCGGTTCGGGTTCCACCGCGCTGCAGCGGATGCTGGTGCAGGAAGCCCAGGGCAAGATCCTGCTGCTCCCCGCCTGGCCGGCCGACTGGGATGTTGACTTCAAGTTGCACCTGTCCCGAAAGACCACCATCCAGGGGCAAGTCAAGGATGGCAAGTTGGTCAGTTGGGACGTTAGGCCGGCCAGCCGCAAGAAAGACGTGGTGGTATACAGCCCCCAGCCAGTACCGAAGAGCCAGTGATCTTTGCGGTGGGTGCCTTGTAGACCTCATAAGGAGTGCGCCATGCGTATACTGACGATTGCCTGTCTGAGTTTGTTGTGCGTGGGTTGTGCGACCCAGTCCCAGACATACGAATCTTCCTGGGAATCCCTTACCCAGCATCCGGACCCAGAGTGGTTTCGTGATGCCAAGTTTGGCATCTACTTTCATTGGGGTCCGTACTCGGTTCCCGCGTACAAGACGGAATGGTATTCTCATTACATGTATGTGCCGGGGCACGCATGCAACAAGTATCATCTCGAAGCCTACGGTCCTCTTGACGAGTTCGGGTACAAGGATTTCATTCCCATGTTCACCGCCGAGAAGTTCGATCCGGATGCGTGGGTGATGCTGTTCAAGAAGGCCGGCGCTCGCTTCGCCGGCCCCGTAGCTGAGCACGCCGATGGTTTCGCGATGTGGGACAGCGAACTGACCGAATGGAACGCCGCCAAGATGGGCCCGAAACGCGACATCGTTGGGGAGATGGAGCGGGCGGTTCGCAAGCAAGGGCTGAAGTTCATCGCGACCTTGCATCATCAGTGGTTGTACGCCTGGTATCCCACTCTGGACCCCAATACGGATGCGGGCGATCCGGCCAACGCCGAATTCTACGGCCCGCCCGCGCCACGTTCGGCCTTCTGTGGTTCGGATCGGAGCCCGGACCCGATGCCCGAGTCGGCGTTTTCCGAGCGCTGGCTGTCGCGCGCCAAAGAAGTAGTGGACAAGTATCAGCCGGACCTGGTCTGGTTCGACAACAAGCTTCACATCCTCGACCAACAGTCGGTCCGGAATTTCCTGGCCCACTACTACAACAGCGCGACTGCCTGGAACCGCGACGTGGTGGCTACCTACAAGCACAAAGACTTCCACGCCGGGGCCGGGATTCTGGACCTGGAGCGTTCGCGCATGAGCGAGGGCAAGGACTTCCCCTGGCTGACGGACGATTCCATCGATTGGGGCGCCTGGTGTCATGTGCAGGAGCCACGTTACAAGACGACCAACCGGCTGATCGATTTCCTCGTGGACGTGGTCAGTAAGAATGGTTGCGTACTGCTCAACGTCACTCCGACGGCTGAAGGGAAAATCCCCCAGCCCGTGCAAGAACGTCTCCTGGAAATGGGACGCTGGCTGGATCTCAACGGCGAAGCGATCTACGAAACGCGCCCCTGGAAGGTCTTCGGAGAAGGGCCCATGGAGATCGTTGAAGGGCACCTAAGCGAGCACAAGAACAAGGATGCCACCAGCGAGGAGATTCGCTTCACGCGGCGCGGAAAGACACTCTATGCGACGGTTCTGGATTGGCCCGAGGACGGCGTCGTGCGTATCAGGTCGCTGCGCGAAGGCAGCGAGCTTCTGGGTGACATCAAGCGCATCAGCCTGTTGGGATGCGACGACAAGCTGTCCTGGACGCGTGAAGCCGACGCGCTATGTGTTCGGCTGCCTGCCCAGCGTCCCTGCGACCATGCGTTCGTGCTGAAGATCAGAGCACAGGGTCTCTAGTTCTGGAGAATGACCATGGGTATGTTCGACGTACAGCCGTCATCGAACCAGCGTGAACGGTCGCCCAACACGCTGAGGAAGCTCGAACGCTTGAGAAAGACGCTTAGGCACGAGGAGCCGGACCGTGTGCCGATCAGTGATTTTTTCTGGGGCAGCTTCAAAGAGCGGTGGCGCCGCGAACTGGGACTCCCGGATGATGCGGACCCCTACTATCACTACGACCTGGATTGGATCGTCACAGTTCCCAACATGGATCCTCATATTCGCTCGTTCGAGATTGTCTCCGAGACGAGTGCTGAGGTTGTGGTCAAGACCGGATACGGGGCGATCATGCGCAAGAAGTTCGATTGCCCCATGCCGGAATTCATCGGCTGGGAGACCGATACGTTCGAGAAGCTTGAGGCCTTTGAGTTTGACGACGCCTTCGATTCACGACGCTATTTCGAGGCTGGCGACAACCAGATCGCCGGGGTTGGTGATGGCTTTGAACGCAACAGTCCAGCCTGGATCGATACCGTGACAGGTCTCCATCCGGATTTCCCCGTGTTTGGTAGTATGGGAGAGTGCTCGGAATGCCTGACGCGGCTGATCGGCCAGGAGAACACGTTTCTCTGGATGGGGCTCTATCCTGAACGGATGGGCGAATGCATCAACCGTATCGGCCGGTTCTATCTGGATTGTGCGAGGGCGACGATCGAGGCCGGCCGGGGCCTGTTGGATGGGCTGGTCATCTGGGGCGATGTCGCTTATAAGAGTGGGATGTTCTTCGCACCGGACTACTGGCGGCGGTACTTCATGCCGTGGGTCAAGGCGATGGTGGACCTGGCCCACGAGAATGGTCTGCTCGTTATCTATCACGGCTGTGGCAACGTGAAGCAGATCTTCGGGGATTTCATTGAGCTGGGTATCGAGGCCTACAATCCGCTTGAGGTCAAGGCTGGCATGGATGTCGGGGAACTGCGGCGGCAATACGGTCAGCAGATTGGCTTCTGTGGTGGAAGTGACATCCAGGTCTGGGAGAGCGGAGATGAGGCCGAGATTCGTCGGGAAGTCTTGCGCACGCTGCAGGCCGGGAAGGACGGAGGGCTGATCTTCCAGTCCGACCATTCCGTCTCTGCAAGCGTTTCAGGGCACACCTATGATTACATCGTGAAACTCGTCCGCGAATACGGGCAGTATCCCCTGCAATTGGATGAGCATGGCACGGAGGCGTAGACAGATGAGATCCGTTCTCGGCATGTTGGCATGTTTGATCTGTGCGACTGCTGTCGCACCGGCCGACGAAAATCTGGATTGGCTGAACGACTACAACGTGGTGTGGGATAGTCAGAGCGCGAGTTCGGCCGAATCGATGCCTTGTGGTGGAGGAGATATCGGTCTGAATGTGTGGGTGGAGAACGGTGATGTGATGCTCTACATGCAGCGGAGCGGCTCTTTCAACGAGAACAATGAGTATCACAAACTCGGTCGCATGCGCCTGAAGTTGGACCCGTCTCCCTTCGCCGAGGGTGCCATTTTCAAACAGGAACTGAGGCTGCGCGAAGGGCATATCCGGATAACTGGACAGAACGGTTCGCTGAAGACCTCGCTCGATGTGTGGGTGGAGGTCCATCGTCCGGTCATACACGTGGACATCGAGTCTGACCGCCCGATCACTGTGGGGGCAGCCTATGAAAGCTGGCGCAATCATGACCGGGAACTGCCCGATGGTGGGAAGCAGAGTCGATTCGGCTGCTTCAGTTGGGATCGCTACCCGGGCAAGGTTGTCCAGTACCGAGACGTAGTCCGTCACGAGGACAATGGTATCCTATTCTATCATCGCAATCGAGACGATCGGTTGCTCTTCGATTTCATGGTGCAGCAGCAGGGTCTTGATTCGGTCAAGGAGTCGATGGTTGATACGATGAAAGGCCGGACATTCGGGGGGCTGATGACGGGCCCCGGATTCGTGCCGGCCGGAACCGCCGAGGGCCGCTATGTCCTTACTCCTTTCAAGGCGTGGAAGCTGGAATCTCAGACGCCCGCGGTACGGCACTCGCTCTGCGTCTATACACACGTTGCTCAAACTGAGACTCTGGAGCAATGGCAGAGTGGTCTGCAAAGACAGGCGCGGGCTACGACCCCATCTCTGGATCAGACACGCGAGAAGACAAGCTTGTGGTGGGATGAATTCTGGCGACGCAGCTGGCTCGTCATTGACCCGAAGAATCCAGGCTCGCAGGCCTGGCAACTCGGGCGCAACTACCAACTCTTTCGCTATCAACTAGCCTGCAATGCCTACGGCGAATACCCCACCAAGTTCAATGGCGGCAATTTCACCTACGATCCCAGTCTCGTCGAGGAACGACGCGTCTATACCCCGGATTGGCGAGCCTGGGGCGGGGGCAGTTTCACTGCGCAGAACCAGCGTTTGGTGTATTGGCCTATGCTCAAGACAGGCGACTTTGAGTTCATGAAGCCGCAGTTTGAGTTCTACCGTCGCGCTCTGCCGAACGCGACGGCTCGGGTCAAGACCTATTGGGGCCATGAAGGCTGTCTGTTCACCGAACAGATGGAGAACTTCGGTCTGCCGATCGCTTGTGCCTGGGGATGGGAGCACCCCGATGCTGTCGCACGAAAACGGCCCAGAGATTTCGAGCATGGCGTTCAGGTCAACGGGGCCTGCATCTATCATTACGAGGCTCAACTCGAATTCTCCTATATGATTCTCGAATACCACCGCTTCACTGGAGCGGACATCACACGCTATCTTCCCTTCATTCATGGTTCCGTACGTTTCTTCGATGCTCACTACCAGATGCGTCACGAGAAGAGGGCGGGCAGGCCGCTGGATGATGATGGAAAGCTCGTGATCTATCCCTCCACGTCCTGTGAGTCGTACAAAGGCGCCAAGAATCCGAGCGACGTGATCGCCGGGCTACAGGCTTGTGCCCACTCCCTGCTGCAATTGGATGCCCGATTCATGGGCCGGCAGGAGCGGAAGTACTATCGAGGCCTTCTCGATCGCATTCCCGATTATGGCTACGGGGATGTGCACGGCGTGCGTATCATGAAGCCGGCTTGGTCGTGGGAGAAATACCAGAACGTGGAGTGCCCTCAGTTCTATCCTCTGTTTCCCTTCAATCGCTTCGCTCTGCAAGATGCCGACGCGATCGAGCTGTTTCAGCGTACCTGGGAGCATGGGACTTTCCCAAAGAACATGGTCGTCAGTTGGCACCAGGACGGCATCTTCTTCGCTCGCATGGGCATGACCGAGGCGGCTGCCGACTACAACACGCGGAAGATGCAGGATAGCGGCCGGCGTTTCCCCACGTTTTGGGGCCCGGGGCACGACTGGGTGCCCGACCACAACTGGGGCGGCAGCGGCATGATCGGCTTGCAGGAGATGCTGATGCAAACGATTGGCGGCGAGATCCGGCTCCTGCCCGCCTGGCCCGAGGCGTGGGATGTAGATTTCAAGCTGCACGCGCCGCAGAAGACGATCGTAGAAGGCAGCATACGACAGGGAAGCCTGGCTGCTCTAACGGTGACTCCTGAATCTCGACGCGATGATGTTGTTATCGACGGCCTGACGCGGCCTTCCGTTCACGCCGTCGGCGATCGGCGCGCGGATGCGAAAGAGGCCTCTCACCTGGACTGAATCGACCATGCCTGACGATCCCATTCTCCAGTTGCGGCAGGTGAGCAAACGCTACCCAGGGACACTGGCGGTGGACCGGGTGGATCTGACCGTTCGGCGGGGAGAGGTCCACGCCGTCATGGGTGAGAACGGCGCGGGCAAATCCACGCTGATGAAGATTCTCGCCGGTTCCTTTGCCGACTACACCGGGATCATCGAAGTCGACGGCCGCGCGGCGAGGATTTCGTCACCTGCTCAGGCCAAGACACACGGCATTGAAATGATTTACCAGGAGTTGAGTCTCGCCGGCCCTTTGAGTGTGGCTGAGAATGTCCTGGCAGGGCGTTTGCCCCGAAGAGGATTCTTCCTGGATAGACGCACCATGGTTGCTGAGGGGCGACGTTATCTCGAGCAGGTGGGGCTCGATACGCACCCTATGCAGCCTGTCGAGATGCTCAGTCAACACGAGGCCCAACTGGTGGAGATTGCGAAGGCTCTGAGCAATGATCCGGCCGTGTTGGTTATGGACGAACCGACGTCGGCATTGAGTCGGGCGGAGGTCAAACGTCTGTTTGCGATTATCGCACGCCTCAAGCAGCGGGGTGTCACGATCATCTACATCTCCCATCACCTGAGCGAGGTGTATCAGATCGCTGATCGCATCACGGTCATGCGCGACGGTCGAAAAATCGCCACCGTGATCCCGGCCGACGTCGACCCGCCGACGCTGGTGGAAATGATGATCGGGCGGCCTGCCACTCAGGCTCAAATCGAACGCAAGCGAGAGCCCGGTAGGAAACGGTTTCGGGTGCGTAACTTCACACGGGCGGGTTTCTTTCACGACATTCGCTTCTTCGTTCGCGCCGGCGAGATATTGGGGATTGGTGGTCTGGCTGGAGCGGGACGCACCGAATTGGCGCGAGGTCTCAGCGGTGTTGATCCGGTAGATAGTGGTGACATGATTTTTGACGGCAAGTACGTCGATCCGGCCTCCATGCGCGCCTGCATGAGGCAGGGCATTGCGTACTTGACCGAAGACAGGAAGCGACAAGGGCTGGCGCTGAGACTCTCGGCGCTGACGAACACGGCGAACGCTGTGCACGCCAAGCGTGGTCATTTGCTCGCCCGGCGGCAACGGAAGGAACTGTTCTCCTGCCAGGCGGCCCAACTGCAACTTCATCCCGCTCAGCCTCAGCGCCAGGCCGCTCAATTCTCCGGAGGCAATCAGCAGAAGGTCCTTCTGGGCAAGTGGTTGGCCACGGCGCCGGAGGTGCTGATCCTTGACGAGCCCACCCGGGGCGTCGATGTGGGAGCCAAGAAGGTCATCCACGAGAAGGTTGTCCAGCTTGCTGACCAGGGCAAGTGTGTTCTGCTGATCTCTTCCGATCTGCCGGAGTTGGCTGCTCTGGCGGATCGGGTGATGATTATGCGGAAAGGTCGTTTCACGCGCGAAATGAGCAAGGTCGAGCTTTCGGAAAACGCCATACTGCTGGCGGCGAACGCCGATCGGGAGGCGAATCCTCATGACTGACGCGCGTGGCGATCGGACGGCTAACGAGCGACCGGAAGTTCTGTGGCTCCGGCGTCTCCTGGGGGGCGTTGGCATCTATATCGTCGTGCTCCTGATGCTATTCGTCGGTACGCTGGTCTCGCCCGATTTTCTGACCTCTGAGAACCTGCTTAACATCGTCCGGCCGGTAACGCTGTTGGGTATTGTCGCTGTCGGTGTGATGTTCATCACTCACGGCGGTCACTACGTCGATCTTTCCATCCCGGCGATCATGGCGCTGTCCGGCATGGTTGCAGTCAGCACGCTGGGGCTCGGCATCGTAGGGTCTGTGGTCTGTGGTCTGGGAGCAGGTCTGCTGGTCGGATTGACCAACGGCCTTCTCATTGGGTACTTGCGCCTCAATCCCATCATCTGGACTCTGGCGATGAATTTCATGTTGGACGGACTGCTGCGCTGGTCTACCGGCGGCAATCAGGTCTATCCCGACTATACGACGGGCGCCGGTGATGCCTTCGTGAACCTGTCACGATGTGAGATGGCGGGCGTGCCTGGCATCACGTTGCTGCTCGTTGTTCTGGCTGCTGTCGCTCACCTGCTCGCCCGCCGTACCTGCTTCGGCGATCAGCTTCAGCTAACCGGTTCCGCGTACGATGTAGCGGCGACCAGCGGAGTTTCGGTTCGCAGGGTGATCCTGCTGAGTTTCCTTATTTCTTCCTTCACCACGGCGTTGGCAGGGATCCTACTGGCTTCGCTTAGCAAGCAGGGTACTTTCACGAACGGTCAAGGTTATGACTTCAACGCCGTTACCGCTGTCGTCATCGGAGGAGTAGCTCTAACAGGGGGCGTTGGCACAGTGCTTGGCGTCGTTGGGGGCGTCCTCTTGATCGGGTTGCTCGGGAACATCATGACCCTGGCCGGTTGGGGCTCTTTCGACCAGATGATTGCCAAGGGCGTCTTGTTCGTCATTGTCGTGGGTGGCATGGCGTATGCCGCCCGACGGGGAGGGCGTGATGACGAGTGATCGCCTGTCCTTCTCGTTGCTACGTCACGAATTGGCGCGGCAACGCATCTACCTCATGCTTGCCGTGGTCTTCACCGTCCTGGCCTGGACGGCGCCCAACTTCACGAGTGCGCACAACGTCATGTCGATTTTCAAGGCCACGAGTCTGTACGCCCTGGTGGCGACGGGCTTCACGATCGTGATGATCGGTGGTCAACTCGATCTGTCCGTTGGGTCGGTTGTGACGCTGGGAGGTTTGGTTACAATCGGTCTGCAATCGCAGGCCGGTTGGGCAACGGCTATCCTGGCGGCGACAGCCGCCGGCGCTGCAGTGGGCCTCGCCAATGGTCTGCTAGTGACAAAGGTCAAGGTCAACTCATTCATCGCTACACTGGGGACCATGATTATCGTTCAGGGGCT
>JANQFY010000022.1 GCA_028277585.1 Sedimentisphaerales bacterium | reverse complement strand
CAACGACGGCGACGGGCGCGTTCCAGTATGATGTCGCAACGATCCCCATCGGAGTCGACGGGCAAGCCCTCCCCGTGCAACCTGCCGTCCCGCAGCTCGAGATGGAGACGCATGCGTATGCCGGAGCGATGGAAGACATCGAAAACCACCTGCTCTCCCTGAATCCGGCCGTTCTCGATAGACCTGTTTGTGGACCGGATGAAATCACCCCCGGCCGTTCCGGTCACCTGACCATCATCAGCGACCTGCAAATCGAGGGTCAGGTCGTCGGTAGAGGTCCCGTCCTCCGGCTTGTCAGTTGCCACGCCCTGCCAGCGCCCCTCCAAGCCATCTGCCTGAGGAACACCGGACGACACGGGCCGTTCGGCAGCCAATGGATAGGAGTCGAAAAGGCGCTTCACTTCGGACTCGCTCAAAGGTCGGTCCCAGAGAACGACCTCATCGATAGCACCTTTCCAATATCCCCGATCATGCATGTCCGACCCGCCGATATAGACTGTCCCCCGGACGCCTTCGGTCAGGATGCTCGCCTCCTGCGTGAGGACACCATCTTCGAAGATTCGAAACCTCCTCCCATCATGAGTGAGCACAAGATGGGTCCACCTGCCTACCACGAACTGCCAGTGGTACTCGTTCATCTCGCTATGTGGGGCGACATCCACGCCCACGCCTCGGCCGGCATTGCCCTGCAACGAGTAACCCTGGACGCCGTTGCTCAGAACGAATACCTGCCGGTTGTTGACGGAGGTCGTCTCCGTCCTGACCCAGGCGCCGATGCTGAAGGAGTGCAGCTGTACGTTGCCGGCCACCACGTTGTCATCCTGTCCATCGAAGGCAAAGGCCTGCCCCGAAACACCACTTGTCGGCGTCGCACCATTGACCGTGCCATGACGGTTGCCAATGCTGTCGCGGGCATCGCCATCGAATCTCCACAGAGCAATGGGCGCCCCGCCATCTGCTACGATCTCCAAGCCCTGTTGCGTCTCTGGCCTCGGCCCAACCCGTCGGCTTGTCATCGCATGGAGTTGCTGCATTTCTCCGTCAGTCATGACACGATTGAACACAGCCAGTTCGTCGACGTGACCGCTCCAATACCGTCCATTGTGAGTGCGGCTGCCCCCGACGTAGGCCGACCCCGTTAGACGTTCTTCACTGACAAGACCGGTTTCCGTTCGCACGCCATCGCGATACAGGCGTACCTCTGTGCCGGTGAATGTGACCGCCACATGCGTCCACTTCTCGGGAGAAAGGCGCCATGCGTATTCGCTAACCCCTACGGCTCCATCGTGGGAACCGCCCGCAATGCCCAGCGCCGTCCCGCCCTGGCTGTTGGTCTCGAACGCGAAGTACTCTCTGCCTTGATCCAGCATGAAGATGCGGCGGTTGTTCGGGGACGTCGTCTCTGTCTTGACCCAGGCGGCGACGGTGAACGCCTTCAGGCTCAGCTCCGGCGTGATGCGGATGATGTCGTCTTCACCATCGAAGTACATAGCGCCGCCGGAGTAGCCGTCATCAGAGTACTTGGCCCCCTGCACAACGCCATGAAAGTCCATACCCGAACTGTCCACCGCCCTCGTCCCCCCGTCACGGTCGAACGAATAGTAGACCATGAGGTTCTTCTGCAGCCCCGGAGGCACCTTTCTGTCAAGAGCGAGGTGCGTTCTCGCATTGGTTAGCGTAGCGGCGGCCAGCACGGCAAGGGCCATGGCGGCCTGCACCGCCATCTTCCGTGAGTCTGTCTTGTACCGGGCTATCATGGTTATTCTCCTTTCGATTTGGGACGCGTCCTCCAGCAGACCGGCCACGGAGGGCAGATACTGGGATTGCGAGAATCGCTCCAGAAGACGCAGCATGGTGCGACCGTATTCAGAAGGCTCGTCGGGCCCCAGGTACGACAGGACCAGCGCATCACACGCAATCTCCTGATCGGCCCGCACGCGCCGCAGGGCGATCCAGACGAGCGGATTGAACCAGTGCAGTACCTGCACCAGTGCGATCCACCAGCCGAAGTAGATGTCGCGTCGCTTCAGATGGGCCAGTTCGTGTAGGAAGACGTGGCGCAGCTCGTCAAGAGAGAGCGCTTCGAGCACACCCTGCGGCAAGAGCAGGCGCGGACGCACAAAGCCAAACAAAGCGGGCGTCTTGACCCGATCGGTCACAATGACGCCGACAAGGGTCCGGACGCCCATCTCCATCTTGCCGTCTTCCAGTAGATCGAGGACCTCCCCGCTGGTCACGGGACGTTCGCGCCGGATCGCCAGCCAGAGTTGGAGATTGCGCGTCAGGACATAGATCCCCAGAAGAGCTGCCCCGCTCGCCCAGATGGCGAACAGACCGGCGCCCAGGTCAAAGAGCGACGATGATGACCGTTCGCTTTCAGACGCTTCGCTTGCTGACCGCCCTGGCGGCGATTGGGGCATCCTCTCGACGCTCTCGGACCCCAGCGGTTCCTGAGCCGCCCCGACATCCGCGCCTACGTCAACCGGTATGGTCTCGGGCGCCGGTTGCGTCCAGTGACGCGCTGGCGCGACATTGTACAAACTCAGGCCGCTCTGAGGGGCCCAGGGCAAGGACAATCGTACGAGCAGAATCAACCAGAGACAGAACAGCCACTTCCCCAGCGACCGCTTGCCCAGCGCCCACCTGAGAGGCATGATCAGACAGATCAGCAGACTGCCCTGCAGAGTGGTTCTCAGCAACCATATCAGGAGCGGAGAAAGGCCCGCATTCAGTGTTTCCATGGTCATTCCTCCCGCCGCTGACCGTCTCGTTTCTTGCCTTTGCCGCACCGGCTCGACTTGCGACCACCGAGGAGATCTTTGAGACGCCCCATCTCCTCGCTGGAGAGGCGTCGTTCTTCCACGAAGGCGGCGAGCATCGGCTCAATGGAAGCGCCGCCAAACCGTTTGAGCAGCGATCGCGTCTCGGCCTTGATACACTCAGCCTGGTCGAGCAGAGGACGGTAGTGGTACTGCCGGCCCTGCTTCTCGAAGCCCACCGCCTTCTTCTGCACGAGCCGATTGATGAGCGTTCGAATCGTCTCACGCTGCCATTGCGTCTTCTTCGAGAGTGCCTCGACAATCTCGTTGGCCGTCTGCGGCGACTTGGCCCAGAGGACCGTCATGACCTCCCACTCCGCTTCTGAAATCTTCGGTGTCTTCATGTCGCACTCCTTACTGTTACACATGTAACACTATTAATGTTACACTCGTAACATTCCGTCAAGCAGAATCTCCGGTTTTCTGGAGAATTCTTCAGGGGAGGACTCAGCGATAGCTGTCGGCTGGGCCGATTACCTGCGATTCAGAGTCGCATTCTCGCAGGAACTGGCGAACGTGCGTACAGAGGTGGCACTTGTCGGCATAAGCATCGAGACGCTCATACCCCAGGGGCTCGGCGTGTTCGAGCAAGCCGCAAGGCCCCCGCTCGCACAGCGTTCCAATGAGATCGCTGCGGTCTGGGCTGAATCGCTTCCACATCTCTTCAAGCGGTGTCTCGTTGATATTGCCCACGATGATCCCGCTGCACGTGCCGCTGAAGACATTGCCGTAAGGGTCAATGTGGACGCCCTTGGCGCCGAGAAAATCCGCCCGACAGTTGAGGTCCGCGAAAGCCTCGACCGGCTTCGAGGCGAACAGAGAAGCGAGATGATCGGCGGATCGGCCCGCGAAGCGAAACGGGTACTCCCGGTACGTCTCGATATAGGCCTGGTCTCGCTGAGCGGGATTCAGATCCTTCATGTCGACCGGCTGACGGAGGTACTTCTCCCAGCGAACTAGAACGTTGTCGGCTCCAAGCAGTTCGACCGCCTTGCGCGCCAGCAGGCTGGCAGGTTCGAGATCCGCGTATTCCTGGTGGAACGGATCGACACTGATCTTCAGGCGTTGCACCCCCATATCGAGAAGCGCACGAAGCCGCTCGTCAACCAATCGCCCGCTCGTCGCCCAGAAGCCATTGGTCTCAACGAGATCGACGGGGCCCAGTCGCTCCCGGCGTCCCTGCTCCAGGATCGCCATCAGGTGATCCCAATACAGAAACGGCTCGCCGCCGGTCAGGTGAATCTTGGCCGCCTCTGACGCCAACTCCTTGAGCGAGCGCAAGGCGGCGATGCACGTTTCGACCGGCATCAGGCCGCCCTTCTGTGGTGTGCAGTGGTAGTAGCAGAACTCGCAGGATGCGTTGCACCGGTAGGTCAGCAGCAGTCCAGCCGAGCGCCACAGCTTGAACTTCCGCTCGTTGCGAGCCAGACCTCTATTATAGGTGTTGTCCGATAGATCGAACATGATGTCACCACCGCACGCCGCGTCTCTTCAGTCGCGCGCCGCCCTTGAGTTGTGGTACTTCTTCAGATGGACCTGAATGACGGTGATGTCGGCCGGTGTGATGCCGCTGATGCGCGAGGCGTGCCCCAACGTTGCCGGCCTGAAGGCCGACAGCTTCTCGCGAGCCTCCACGCGCAGATGCTCCACCGCCGCATAGTCGAGCCCGCTCGGAATCTTCTTGCCGTCGAGCTTGCGCTGCAGTTGAACCGTTCGCCGCTGCTTCGCCAGATACCCCTCATACTTGGCGTCGATCGTAACCGCCTCGAGGACCTCGCGTCCGTAACCGGCCGACTGGACTTCAGGTTCGACCGTCAGATCTTCGGCCAACTCGTTGTTGGGCTTGCGCAGCACCTCCCACAGGCTTTCCCCACTTCGGCGCGTCGTCTGGAGATACTGGCGCAACGATTCGACCTGACTCATCTTCCCGCAAAACCGATCGTAGCGATCTCGATCGACCACCCCCATCGAATGACCGATCTCCGTTAGACGTCGATCGGCATTGTCGCTGCGCAGAGCCAGCCGATGCTCGGCCCGTGACGTGAACATGCGATACGGCTCATCGATTCCCCGCGTGAGCAGATCGTCGATCATAACGCCGATATACGCCTGGTCGCGGCCCAACACGAGAGGTTCCTGTCCCCGAAGCAGACGCGTCGCGTTGATGCCCGCGATCAGACCCTGACCAGCCGCTTCTTCATAGCCACTGGTCCCGTTGACCTGACCGGCCAGGAACAAGCCCCCGATTCGCCGTGTCTCCAGGCTGGACCGAAGTTGAACCGGAGAACTGTAGTCGTACTCAATCGCATAGGCGTAGTGGACGATCCGAGCGTTCTCCGTGCCCGGCATGAGGCGAAGCATCTGCTCCTGGATGTCGCGCGGCAAGGACGTGCTGATCCCGTTGCAGTAGATCGTCGTACAGGCCTCGTCCTCGGGCTCGAGGAAGACCTGATGACGCCCCTTCTCGGCAAAACGCTCGATCTTGGTCTCGATGCTGGGGCAGTAGCGCGGCCCCGTGGATTGAATCTGCCCCGTGTACAGCGGCGCACGATCCAGGTTGTCCCGGATCAGTTGGTGAATCCGTTCGTTGGTGTACGTGATCCAGCAAGGGATCTGGGGGCGATCGAGCCGATCGGTCATGAACGAAAACGGCGCGGGATCGTCATCACCATGGTGAATCTCAAGTTCGTCCAGGTCACACGTCGCCGCATTCAGCCGCACCGGCGTGCCGGTCTTGAGACGCTCAAGCTTCAGGCCGAGCGATTCCAGGCTCGCCGAAAGTTCGTTCGCAGCCGGTTCGCCCAGTCGCCCCCCAGGCGACTGCTCGACGCCAGTGTGCATCAAGCCGCGCAGAAACGTACCGGCCGTCACGATTACTGTCTGTCCAGAGTAGGTCTCGTCATCGCTGCATCGCACCCCGCAAACCTGTGAACCGTCGACGAGGATCTCGGTCGCCATCGCCTCGACAATCGTGAGATTCTCCGTCCTTTCGAGCTGTTCACACATGAACCGCTGATACAGGTACTTGTCCGCCTGGGCGCGTGGCGCACGGACGGCCGGCCCTTTGGACCGATTCAGCAGACGAAACTGGATGCCAGTCGCGTCGATCGCCAGGCCCATCAGTCCCCCCAGGGCATCGACCTCACGAGCGATCTGTCCCTTGCCCAGGCCGCCGATGGCCGGGTTGCAGCTCATCTTGGCGATCGTGTCCTTGCCCAGGGTGATCAGACAGGTCCGAGCGCCGATCCGCGCGGCGGCGTGGGCGGCTTCGACCCCGGCGTGCCCCCCTCCCACAACGATACAATCGAAGTCATTCGGTCTCATGAGACTGCGACAACGCCACGGCCGAGGCAATCGCGAAGTTGGCCGTGTGGGTGATGCTGATGCTGACGTGTTTGATCTTCAGTTGCTCGGCGATCCGCTGCACTTCGCCCGACAACTTGACCTCGGGACGCCCGGCGGCATCGTTGGTTACTTCGATATCCGTCCACTTAATCTTGCCGCGCCAGCCGGTCCCGATCAGTTTGAGGATCGCCTCCTTGGCGGCAAAGCGACCTGCATAGCGCTCGATCACGTTCTTGTGACCGCCGGCGTAGGCCTGTTCAGCCGGCGTGAAGATCCGGTTGACGAACCGATCGCCATGCCGCTCGACCATCTGCTCGATGCGCGGGCAATCCACCAGGTCAATACCATGGGCGATGATGTCCATCTCTTCCTCGGAACTGAAGCCGAAAACAAACTACGGGGTCGCCGGACGCACGGAGCGATACACGCGTTCCAGACAGTCGTCCAGGAACTGGTCGATGTTGGCTACGGCCGTCTGCTCAGCCACCTCGGCCTCCAGGCGCCGTTGGGCCGCCAAACGCCGGTCGATCCGAATCTTCGCTTCGACCTTCTCCTGAACGTCGGCCAAGGGATGGTGCCCCTTGGGACGCCGCTGCTCCAGCTTCATAATGAAGGCGTGCCCGGGGACGTCGATCGGGCCGGCGATTTCGCCCACCTCGATCTTTTCGGCAACGTCGGGCAATACAAGATAGGGCTCGGCCAGCGATTCGGGATCGCGCGGCGTCCACAGCCCCCCGAAGCTCTTGCGAAAACCGTGCGAATACTCCTTGGCCAGTTTGCCGAAGTCTTCTCCGGCCATGATCCGCGTGACCAACTTCTCAGCCAACGTCCGCGCAGCCTGAACGGGATCGTCGTTCGGATCGGCCAGTTCCACCTTGGCCGCCTCCAGGTCGATCAGCCGGAATTGGATCATCGCCGGTCGGACAAACGCCTGGTCCTTCATCTGGTCGTACGCCGCCATCAGTTCCCGGTAGGTAATGGGCTGATCCTTGGGCATTTTCGAGGTGATGGCGTATTCAGACAGGATCTGTTTCCTCTTGAGTTCCTTGAATGTAGAGCGATTCATCCCGAGCGCCCGCAGGGCTTCATCCGCCTCGGCGTTGTTGCCCCCGTGTCTGAGTACGAAACTCCGCAGTTCCTTTTCGGTTAGAGTCTCCAACGTCTCGTCGATCTTATCGCCTAGCTCACGCTTGGCGCGCTGGTAGAGCACGATGCGCGTGATGCGGCTGTTGAGTCGCAGTCGCGCCTGGGGCCGCGCCAATTCCATGAACTGCTCCAGCGTAGCCACCGCCGCCAAATCTTCCAGTCGCTTCTTAAACGGAACCCCGCCCCCCCGTCGATCCGGAGGACCGTTCATGACATCCTCGCAAGAGAGCGGCTCCCCAGCGACGAGCAATACGTCCGCCCGCGTCGGCTTCGGCGCGTAGGTCAAACGTTCAATCTCCTCCTCGGTCAGAGAGGCCTTGCGGCTGGCTTCGTCGGCGCACCCGGCGCCCCAGAGCGACAGGACACTGAGCAGACCGGCCAGAAGGACCAGCACGGGCGCTGCCCTGTTGACCTGCCGCTCATCATTTCGAAATGCTGCTTTCGTCGTATCCATGACACGGTCATCTCCAAACCACGCGGGATTCGGTCCATTCACTTCGGTTCAGTTTGCGTCTGCGACGTTGCCCGCGAGGCCGATCGCATCAGCCACCTCGCGCATCGCCATGATAGCGTCGTTGATCAACTCGCTCAACTCGACACCGAGCATCGCCGCACCCTTCTCAATGATGTCGCGATTCACACCGGCCGCGAACGCCTTGTCCTTCCACTTCTTCTTGACCGACTTGGCCTTCATGTCGAGTACGCTCTTGCTGGGCCGAACCAGCGCCGTCGCGGCAACCAGCCCCGTCAGCTCGTCCATCGTATAGAGGACTTTCTCCAGATCGCTCTGCGGCTCCACGTCTGTGCAAATGCCCCAACCATGAGACAGCACGGCTCGGATATAGGTTTCGGGCCAGCCCTGCGCGCGGAGGATTTCTTCGGTCTTGTGGCAGTGCTGATCGGGAAACTGCTCGTAGTCCAGATCGTGGATAAGACCGATGACGCCCCACATCTCCTCGTCGGCACCCCGCTTGCGAGCGGCATAGCGCATCACGGCCTCCACGGCCAGCGCGTGACGAATCAGCCCATCATTATCATTGTACTGCTGCAACAAGGCCAGCGCCTCATCGCGCGTCGGCTGTTTGTCCGGCATTGCGAAACCTCGGTAACAACAAGACATACCATTCCAGGGCGTACTCTAACCGGCCAGAGGCTGAATTGCAAACGTGATTTGCCCCGCCCCCCCCTGCTGGATGCCCTTCGAGCCCCCTTAGAGGGCCCGGCGCATGAAACGGGGCCCGAACCGATTCGGTCCGGGCCCCAGGCCCTCCTGGTCAATTTCGACAAAGGGCAACTGCGTCAGATCGAACTGGGGCACAACTGAACGTCATCGATATATACCACCCCGGTGGCCCCGGCGCCTTCGACACCGATCACCAGCGAACTGACATTGCTCAGGTTCCCGCCCACGGCAGCCAGATCGATCTGCCATGAGATCCATTCGGACCCCGCGATATCGCCGGCATCGCCAGAGTAGGCTACCTTGGTGCCGTTGATCTTGACATAGAGCTGTCCCGCATTGTCCTCGGCGCCATGGAAGTGGAGGACAAGGCTCCCAACCCCACTGGCGGTCCAGTCCTGAGACAATGTCAACGCCGCCTCGGACGCCGGCGCGCCGGTGTTATCGTAGAACAGGGGCATGGATTGCTCACCGCCATGCACAATCGTCTGCTCGGCAAAGGGGCTCTCCAGGTTGCCCACTTGTGAGCCGTTGTCGTCGATCTGATAGCCGTCGACCCAACTGCTGTAGATGCGGTTCTCCTCATCGTCGTAGCTCTCGAAGTCGTCGACAACGATGCAACTCTCGGTCGTGAAGCTCCAGACCGGACCGGCCCACATGCCAAGCGGTTCGGCGTCGTTGACCTCGTCGACTCTCCAGTAGTAGGTCGTCTCGAGATCCAAAACCTCGGGCTCGAACATCGGGGCATCGACCGTCCCGGCCGCCGTGAGTGCATCAGGATCGGTCCCCATGGATACGTCGTGCGAGGCGGCCTCGCGACCCGCTCGCCAGGCCAGCGTCGTTGCAACCGAAACGCCGATCTGCCCATCGGCCGGTTCCGGCTGACGGGCCTGGACGGGGATGTACAGGAACTGAACCTCACTCAGGCCGAACTGGCCTATCAGACCCTGCCCACTACTAACCAGGAGGCGGACATACTTGACCGGCACGCCTCCGAAATCGATGGTCGTGTTGGCCGTGTAGTCGGATGAGGCTGTTCCCTGGGCACACGCGACGTCGCCCAGAATCGTCCATTCCGCGCCGTCGGTCGAATACTCGACAGTCACGTCCTTGACCCCGAAGCCGAGGACCAACTCGAACTGGACGTTGTAGTTCCAGACGAGCATTTGGTGCAGCTTGTAGATCCCGTCGAATTCGTATTGCACGTAGAGGGGATCGTCGCCGGGAACGGCCAACCACATATCGGTCGCTTCCGTCGAGTGCTCGCCGGCTGCGTTAAGACCCGAACCGTCGATCGTCTTTTCGATCCCCGCGCCCTCCTCGGAGATCCCATTGCTGCTGGCGATGATGTCCTCGATCGGATAGGCAAACGGCTCCACCGTGAAGCTCCAGAGGTCTCCCTTGAATACGGCGAAGTCCGGGGCGCCATTGACTTCATCCACCCGCCAGTAATAGGTTTGGCCGAAATCGAGACGGCCGGGATCGAAGGAATTGACATCCAGGTCCTGTTCCGTGGGTACGGTGGCGTCGTTGATGTCGACCCCATCCGTTCCGAAGTAGAGGTTGTGCGTCGCGGCCGACGCACCGGGCTTCCAGCTCAGAGTCACGTCACGCGGGATGTCGACGCTCTCTGTCGCCGGGACAGGATTGGTGGCTTTGGTGACCGTCAGAGCCAGCACGGCCGACTCGATCCAGTCGACACTCCAGCCGTCAGAGGCGCCTTCCTGAAACGCGGATACCGCAATGATGTCGTTCGGGGTCAATCCCAAATCGACCAAGGGGATGATCGCGTGGATCGTATCCCCCTCGATCGTGTACTCGTAGTCCTGAAAGAACTCGTCTTCGGTCAATGGGTCGTAGGCGTACACGCCGTTGGTGTTACCATCGCGCCAGCCGAATTGAACCACGATATCGACGCCGATGGGATTCTGCAGGTTCGTGGCGTTGCCTTCGTACTCGGAGTTGTGATAGCCGGTGCTGGGATTGTTGTCCGTGTCCAGAAGCCAGTGGTAGTAGTATCGATTGGTCATGCCGGCCGGCGTATCCCCGACCGAGGGCGCGAAGACACCGTGCACCGTCATCGTCAGATTCAGGTTGCCGTCCTCCACCCAGGCCTCAATGCGTTTGATGTCGCCGCTCGTGTCGGCCATGTCGGCTGGATCGTCCACGCCGGCGACCTGCCCGAAGGCCATGCCGCCGGTCCCGGCCATCGTCCACGCGAAGGCGAACGCCGCCAGCCATAGAAAGCGGGGTATACGAGATGCTCGGACAGAAGATTTCTTACACATGGTAATCCTCCTTCATAGAACCCGGACGTTACGTATTCAATGCCCCTGCGACGCGCGGGGACAGTACTTGACCATTACCTATGATCGCCTCTCGCCCTGGTCTGCCGTCGTCTGCGCGCGAAGGCGCCGCCAGGAAATGGACAGAACAAAAAGGTACTGCAGGGATGAGAGAATCGGCACGCACCGCCACAGGCGGTCTTGTCCTCCCGCTGGCATTTCATGAATCCGCACACCGTTCGCAACTCCCACCGAATGTGTCGATCCACCGCCCGCCTGAACTAGGCCGAGCCAAATGACAAACGCTGTAACCGCACCAACCGTCTCAGCAGAGAACGCTTTCGAACACTCCACTTCTACCAGAGAAGCGTCCCTTCGACAAGGGCTTCTGTTCGTTAGAATTGCGCTATACTGTCGCCTCCTCAAGGACGACAAAGAGAGGGCAGGGCAACGTAAGTTGCCCTGCCCCCCGGATCACTCACTGGTCTGCAGAAACAGACGCCTTGCCTAGACGGCCCATCAGCCGCCTGATCGGCATCTGCATCTACTGCCTAGAACTCCTCATAGAGCGGCGTCGTCCGTCCCGCCAGGGTCATGACCTCTCCGTAGGACAGGGCGCGATTGTAGAACCGCGCATCATCGATCTGGCCCGCCACAGCGCGTTCGATGTTTCCATTGTTCAACCAGGCGCCAAGATGGCCCTCGCCGAAGATGAAGGCCTCGGGAGTCTCCGTCGGGATACGCAGGGATTCCTGAACGCCG
>JANQFY010000448.1 GCA_028277585.1 Sedimentisphaerales bacterium | reverse complement strand
CAGTACCACAGGCAACGCATGAGAATGCTCCAGAAGCACGCTAAACAAATGGGTTACGCCATCGTCTCCCTGCAATCTGGAGAATTAGTTTCTTAGGAGCCCAATCCAACAGTGTCGTCTCTCGCGATGGGGAATTCCCAAGCCGCATGCTGTAGTATCTCGTCTGTGTCTTGCCTGTAAAGTGAAGACAACGTCTGATTCGTGGTGACCTCGCTGGCGGGCGGGCAGCATCAGAGGCAACGTGTGACGCGGTGAATCGAGCGCAAATCCCCGCAGCGACTCCCGCCCGTTTGGACCCTGCCCAAGTCCAAGGCCACTCACCCACGATTGCCACACAGCCGACTGGCTGACGGTTGTCGGGGTACACACGAGCGACATTGCGTAACGGTGTGTAAGGTAAAGGTGTAGGGGTTTTAGGGTCATCTGGGAACCGACAAATCCGCCACTCATTTGGGCCCCAAATCCAATCTCTAGGTGTCAATGTGAGGTCGGGGATATCAACCACTGGATATGAACTGGCGAGAACTTCCCCAAAGAGAGCAAGAGCAGTGGTGTTGTTACAGGGTCGAACCCTTCTGGTCGTTGCCTGGACCCTCCCCCTGCCTTCCTAATCGAGGGATAAGATCTATTCGAAGGGCTCGACGACGACCTGTAGAAGGGGAGTTTCTCAGCCTGTGTCTTGAATCGATCGGACACTTCCGCATGGTGGGTTTTGCCCTACCGACAGCCTTGTGCGGTGCGATCTGCGTGACGGTCGGCGTGTTCCGCACCGACCCGTCGCTACGTGATTATGCATCGTGGGGGCGATCTCATCGCTCTTGGTGAATCCTGGCGAGCCCCGTGATCAAGAGCATTACCGCTGCGGATTCGAGGGCCGCCATGTCGGTTGCGGCAAGTTGCGATACCATGTGTAGTACAATGCCACGCTCGCGACGCCGGCTACGATCAACGCACAGAGACCCTGAGTGTGCCAATGCCCCACCAGGTACATCGGTCCAAGATAACAGCCCAAGATCACGACACTGGCGAGGGTCAGGTTGACCACGGCCAGCGTCAGGCTCTCGTTGGGGGCGTTCCGCTGCTTTTCGATCAACCCACATCGCTTTCGAATCGGCCCCCAGAAGCCGAACGGGCGAATCGTCTGGAAGAACGAGATCAGGACCTTCTCATCGGTCGGCGCGGTCAGCCAGGCTCCGATGAGTGTTGCAGCCAACGAGATCCCGCACAAGGCTGGGAACGTGACGTATAGAGGCGGCTCGGCTTTTCCCGCGAGCGTCAGGATCAGGATCGGCACGGCGCCAGCCAGGCCGGCGAGCGTCCCAGCCGAATACCCCCAGCCGTTGAGTCGCCACCAATACCACCGCAGCACGTTGGGGATGACAAAGGCGGCGCCCAGGGCAATCATCAGCCAGTCCCAAATCTGGCGAATGGAGTCAGACAAAAAGCCAATTGCCGTTCCGGTAAGGACAACGGCCGCGGTCGCGACATAGCTGGCTCGGACCAGAGATTTCTGATCGGTCTGACGAACGAGCGGCTGCCAGAGATCGCGGACGATATACGAAGCGGCCGCGTTCACGGTGGCGCTAAACGTCGACATGAAGGCGGCAAGTAGGCCGGCGATCACCAAACCGCGCACGCCGATCGGCAGGTACTCCTGCAAGACCATGGGCATCACTTTTTCCGGGTCGCCGGATGCCTCCAGGCCCGTGAGAGCTAGAAGCGCGATGCCCATACACATCGCCCAGCGCACAACCAGAAAGCCACTCCAGGCAGCACCGAGTTTGCAGGCGTCGCGAGAATCGCGGGCGGCGAGAAACGCCTGGAAATCAGTCATCTGGCCCGGTCCCCCCAAGTTCAACAGCAAACCTTTGAGGACCCAAATGATGACCAGTGCGCCAAAGAGCTCGTATCCGGCGTAGGCTTCCGGCAATTGCGCGGCGTTCTCCAGCCGCCAGGTGGGGGCCAGGGACGTCCAGCCGGTTGGAAGAACCTCCTCCAACATCGACGGGCTGACGTGATGGTAGGCGACGCCGGCGATCACGACGCTCGCTACCGTGAGGATGACGGTCTGGATGACGTTGGTGACCACGACGCTGTAGAGTCCGCCCAGCAAGACGTAAAGCGTCGTGATCGCGAAGACGAGCAGGGCGCCAACGGTGGCGGCCTTTTCGGGGGGCAGGCCGAACGTAATGTAGACCGAGACGAATTTGCCGATTCCCTGGAAGGCGTAGCCGATGAATCCAGTGAGCATCACGACTGCCATGATGGTATAGGAGATGCGAGCCGTCTTTCCGTCGATGGAGTCGCCAAATCGAGTGACCATCCATTCGGCGCCGGTCATCACGCCGCTGCGGCGGACCCATTTCCCCATGTAGGACATGAAGAAAGCCGCCATCAGGAACCCCCACATCCAGTGGTTCCACATCGATTTCATGCCGAAGAGCGTCAGGAGGGTGACGATCCACATCGTCCCCGTGATGTCGAACGTGGCGACGGATCCGGACATGGCCAGTGCCAGCCAGTGCATGCTCTTGCCGGCTAAGAAGTAGCTGTCGAGATTCCGCGCGGCCAGCCGTCGACACCAGAGGCCAATGCCGATGACTGTGGCGAAATAGCAGACGATGACAGCGTAGTCGATTGTGGTCATAACCTACTCCGACGATCCAGACATCGAGGGCGGGGCGTCGCCCGGGGCGCTTGCCCACGACCGGTTCGGCTCTGGGCCCATTTCTAGTACGAGTGAGCCGCCATCAACGAGTTCGCTGTGGTAGAACCAGCACTTCGAAAGGGGGCTTCCATCCAACGTGGCGGACTGAATATAGCGGTTCTTCCTGGAACAGCCTTTCGCCTCGATAACAAACGTCTTGCCCGGGTAATAGCGTCGATCCAAGTGAATCGTGATCTTGCGGAACAAGGGGCTACCGATTTCATAGACCGGCTTAACTGAACCACCTCCATCCATTTCGAACAGTCCGATGGCGCTCATAGCATACCAGGCGCCCATCTGACCCTGGTCCTCATCGCCGGGCCATCCGTCGACCGGATTGTCGCCGTAGTATTTGTCCATGATCTCACGGACCCAGTGCTGTGTCTTCCAGGGCTGGCCGGAGTAGTTGAAAAGGTAGGCCGCCTGCATGTTGGGTTGGTTGCCATGATTGATCGGATAGTGGGCGTACAGATCGCCGGTGGCATTGAAATTGGCCTTGCTCGACTCAACGAATCCTTGCTCGAGTCGCCGGTTGAATTCCTCCTTTCCCATCAGCCGGATGAGACCGCCGACGTCATGGGGAACAAACCACGTGTATTGCCACGCATTGCCCTCGATGAATCCCATGCCAACCCAGGAATCGTGGCGCACCTGGTCGCCGTACCTGCTCTTAGCGTCAGCCCACTCTCCGCTGGCGAGTCGCGGCCGCACGTACCCGGTGTTGGCATCGAACACGTTCCTGTAGTTGTGCGCTCGCTTGATGAACTCTCGGTAATCGTCCTCCTTGCCCAGCGCCTTGGCCATCTGAGAGACGTTCCAGTCGTCAAAGGCATATTCCAATGTGTTTGAGACGGGCCCTTCTTCCTTCGTGCCGAAGTGGTGCTTCGTTGTTCCTGGACCGTGGGGGACGTAGCCCAGTCGCATGTACGGCTCCAGTTGCCGGTTGCCCACCAGTCCACCGCCGGGATGGGCCCGGCCGGGCGTCGTTTGCACGTGCCGAATGGCCTCGTATGCCTTTTCCACATCGTAGTTGCGAATGCCTTTTTGAAACACGCTGTTGATCAGTGCAACCTCATGGGACGCTACCATAATACTCGAGTACTCGACGGCGGTCGGTCCTTTGGGGAGCCAGCCGCCACGGTCATAGATTTCCAGCAGCGACGCGACCCACTGGTTTGCAACGTCCGGCGTCACAAGGGCCCACAATTGGTTCAAGTTCCAGAACGTGTTCCAGAAGGCGTCACAGCCGAAGACGGGCGAGTTGGGATCGTCCAATTGACAGACCTGTTCGTTCATATCGAGGTACTTGCCGTTGATGTCGCTCCAGATGGTCCGGGCCGCATAGGATCGATAGAAGTTCGTATAGAACTTGACCCGGTCCTGTTCGGTCCCTCCCTCCACCTGGATTGTGCCGAGCAGATCGTTCCAGGTGTTCCGCGCATGATCGCGCACGGCGTCGAACGCCCAGCCGAAGGGTTTCGTCTCCGTGCTCAGGTTCAGTCGCGCCTGGTCTGTGCTCACTAGCGAGAGACCTGTTCTGACCTGTATGACTTCACCGGGGTCGGTGTCGTACTCGACGAAACAGCCGACATCGTCCACGCCGTGGACTTCGTACGTATCACGTTGAGTACCTTTGCTGTTCCACGCGCCAAAGGACCGAAAGGGCTTGTCGAACTGAATTACGAAATGGACGACGTATTCGTTCTGCAGACTACAGAACCCATCGTGCGTTCGCTGCTTCGAGAAACCTTCGATTTCCCGATCGCTGACTCTGCGGATGTATGCCCACTGCACGTCGTATTTGAACTCGGCGGGGAATTTCAGGTCGAACAGAATCCTGGCGGCGTCAGACCGCGGAAACGTGTAGCGCATGAACCCGGTGCGGGTCGTGCAGGTCAACTCCGCGCGAATGTCGTAATCGTCCAACGTGACGGCGTAGTAGCCGGGCGAGGCGACCTCCGTTTCGTGCCGGAATCGAGAGCGATACCCCTTGTCGGGATCTTCTTCAGTGCCCGGCACGGTCTTCAGTTCGCCCACCGAGGGCATCACCAGCAGTCCGGCCGTGATCCACGAATGGATGTGGCTGAAGCCCATGATGTTCTCGAGGTTGTATTCGTATCCACCTTTCCAGGCGTGCTTTCGATTGTCGGGGCTCAGCTTCACCATCCCAAACGGCATGCTGGGGCCTGGGTAGAGCATCCACCGTGAACTCGAAGTGCCGATCATCGGGTCGACAAGGTCGACGGGGTCTTTGGACCGGACAATCTGAGGCCCGCTCGCGTAGCTGGTTGCTGATGTCACCAGCGACACGGCCAACGCTGTGAATACAAGGGCGCTGAATCTCATGCGCATAGGTTGATGCTGGATCGCGACCGTCATGCGCAAACGGCCCTGACACCGTTCGAGAATGCTCATGTCTCTTCCCTTTCTATCTGATGATTGCACAGACCGCATCATAGCGAATCGGCGGCCAGTTGCAATGCCGGTGTGACAAGGATAATCGTACGAAGGGAAGGTCGCTGTGCATCTGCAAGGCCCTGTGGAGTACATTACGGGCGCCGACACTGTGTCGGCGAACTGATGATCAAATCAGCCCCTGTCATCAGAACAACACGTTCCAATGACGTGAGATCACCACTTGATGACATCAACAGCGGAACCACAGAAACACACCCCCTCCTGTCACGGCGTCTGTCTCTGCGGGCCGATCGGACGGGAACGGGACGCTATCCGACTCGATCTGAGACCTGAACGTGTGGGTTCGGTGAGCAACTAATCATTGCGGCTTGTCTGTGGGGCTATGGCGTCCGACAACTCCGACGTACGTCAAGCGATTTCAGGAGGCACAATGGTATCTCATGGTAACCATATGAGGTCAGAGATATCAGCCCCTGGAGATGAACAGGTGAGTGTATCCCTGGAAGAGCAAGAAGGGCGATGTTGTCAGATCGGATCGCCGATATTGCCGTCGATCCTATCCGTCCCAACGTCTGGTACGCGGCTGCCGGCTCAGGCAATGTCTGGAAGACCGTCAACGCAGGCACGACGTGGGAGCCGGTTTTCGACAACTACGGCTCGTTCTCCATCGGCTGTGTGGCCATCGATCCTTCGAACAGGCTCACCGTATGGGTGGGGACCGGCGAGATAGGAACCTGCAGATGGAGGAATATGAGAAATGCGGATTCCCGTCAGAGGAGAATTTGTGTTGTTGTGACTAATTTAATTAGGCATCCCTAACTTTGGTGTTATAATGGCATCCTGTTGCTTGGTGCTATGGGCGATTTCTTGAGAGGTGAGAGCCAACGGAGTCGGATGCTTGGCAACACAGCATCTGAAGAGAGGGAAAGCAATGAAAACGGAACTGCCTGCAAGCGATCACGATATGGACCGTTTGCTCAGGCTGCCCTGCGGGGCCCTGAAGTGGGAACTCCTCAAGACCGTGATCGAATTGAACCTGTTCGGTCGCTTGTATATGCAGATCATGGGTATGCTTCCCTGCTTCAAGAACTCGTGTAGACTCCTGTACGTTCAATTCCCGACTTCTTATCAGTAGACGTATGCGTTTCGTGAGTGGAACGAGGGCAGGACTTTGTGGTGACAATATGCAACTAAGTTGCAGAATTGGCTGGTATTTCAGAATGCGTGAGCATATTATAGGGCAGCTAGCCATTTGGTTGTTTATGGCCTCCCGGAGAATTGGCCAAGTGCGATGCCAGCGAGAAAATCCCCAGATACGCCGAATGTCGGCTTCTCCAGGCCAGAAGCGGAGTGAGAGCGCTTGATCCCGGCTTTGTTCGGACCCATTAAGTGTCGTTAAGAACAGGCTGAAATCAGCGGGATGCACCTGAAGTGATTAAGAAACCTGCAAGACATCTTGTTTGCATGTTGGCGACATTGAGCTTCGGGTATGTCTCAAGCGGCGTGGCACTCGCGCTCCATCTCCATGCACATCAATGCGAGTCCAGTTGTTCACATGATTCCCGTCACCAGGAACCGACCAGCCCTGACCGCCAGAAGGAAGACGGTCATGACAGTCGTCGCTGCATCACCTGTTGGCAACTTAGCGTGATCGCCAATCGGATTCTGCTTGATCGCCCCAATCAGATACCCGAATTAACCTCCGTCGAGAGTTTTGCACCTGCGACGGCCTACCAACGATACAACTCGTATCGCTCCCTTCCTTCACGGCCACGGGCTCCCCCGACCTAGTTCGGCGTTTCTTCATATCTCATAGCACAACCGATATGCAATAGCGCACGAAGCCTCCAGAGATGCGGGCGAACGGCGGGGCACGGCTCCTAGAGCGCCGCGATGTCACCGGTGTTCTGTTCACGTTCGCGGCAGTGCTTGCATCCGCAATGGTTGTCTGCCCGTAGATCGGGCGCACACGACTTCGATGCGCTAAGAGAGAGTATTGTTCGACCATGACTACAAGTAGAAGTTTCGAACTTCTAGAAAGGGATAACAAGATGAACGAGAAACACATGATTTGTCGTCGACGTGTCATCCACGCCATCGCCTTCCTGGCGATTCTATCGTCTTTCGCCGCCTCTTCTCAGGCCGCCATGAAGCATTACTATATTGCGGTCGATCCTACCCCGACGGTATCGGACTGGAGTCTTTTCGGTGGACTTCCCAGTCCGAACGCAAACCGCCTGACCTTTCTCTATGCTCACGCCATGGACGACCCGTCACACAATCACTTTCATACCATGGGATGCTGGAGCTATACCGGGGATGTCGATGACCCCACTGTGGTTAATCACTGCGTATACTCGTTCCTGAATGAAGGACAAGCGGTCCAGATGACGGGTAATACGATTCCCGAACAGTTCGATGAAATGGGCATGGGAGTGGAGCCCCCTCTGAGTCTACAGGCCGGCGCAGGGATCTATGAGGGCAAGTTCACCACTGGAGCACGGGATGATGAAATATACAGCGATCTGGACATTCGCACTGTCCACGAGCTTTTCCCCTTTGAGGAGGGCACACCCGAACATTTCATGCTGCATGGCACGGATGCTTACGGAGAGAAGTGGGATACGTCGCTCGCCGGTGCAGTCATTGCTGTGGAACTTGTTTCCAAGTCTCCGGAGCTGAATATTGGCACCTCCACCGATCTCTCCATTCTCTCGAATCCTGGTGATCGCTATGTCGTCGGAGCGGGTGATACCCTCGCCTTTCTCCCGGTGCTGTGGGTCGAGGCCGATGCTCCTGTAGCTGATTACTCAGTGACTTTGAGGTTCGTGGATGTTCGCCCGATGGGTTGGCCCTTGGGTGAGTCCGGGGAGATCACCATTATTACGACAGGTCCCCAGAAGGACTAAACGGACCGGAAGACGATTGGATGATCTGTTGATGACAAGAGTGGGCAGTGGCTGTCGGCATGCCTGGTATGCCACTGCCCGCTTTATGAAGGGTAATGGTGCCCTGTCCATAGTCTACACGTCTGCTGTGTCACGGGTATACGTGTTGGTACGTTCATTATTCGTTGTGCATGGTTTCCTGGATTTCACTCACTATTGAGATGAAATACGGAAGGAGTATGATAAAGATGAAGCTCAATATCTCCGTCTTGTTGTTTGCCCTGTGTGCGTTCTTCATATCCTCTCACCCCTTGTTGGCTGAATGCCCCTACGCCCATACGCATATCGGCGTCAATCCCACGTGGCGTCCTGCCAGTTGGGATACGCCGGGTGCGGGCTATGTCGATCCGGACCCCACGGATGACAGCCAATTGTGGTTCTTCTCTCTGCCCCCGGTCCATCCCTGTGCCACTCCGGGCTGGCCTAACTGGTCGCAGACCGACGGCTCCCCCTTTCTACTGCTGTCACCCGTTTTGGAGGGTGAGTCGCCGATCGTCAATCCGGACGATCCCAACAAGAAGCTCTATACCTGCAGCTTCCAATACTCCAAAGCCGGCGGTTACTTTGCCGAGGACGGTAAGGAACATATTGACGGCTGGCACTCGGCTCACGGTCCCCAGGGGGCCTGGAACCTCGAAAGCGCGGACGCCGACACCGTCCCCGCCTGGGAACTCTATCTGGAACGGGTCGGCGTCAGTGACAACCTGGATGAGGATGACTTCTTCTTCATGTTGCCCGACGACAGCGCGGTCCTGACGGCTAACGGCGACACCTATGATCTGGAAAAGGCCTGGTTAGGCGACAAGAACGCCTGGGGTATACATCTCCACATGGGCTACTATTTCTGGCTGGACGACACGGACAACGAGGCCTCGGTGACCGTAGCAGTCCACGATGCCTCCGGGCAGTATCTGCGTTCGGGAGATACCACGATCGTCTTTGCCAAGCAGGTGATCGTACCGGTCTTGGGCGATGTCAATAAGGATGGAGTCGTCGATGTCAACGACATGAATATTGTCACCGAGAATTTCGGGAAGACCGGTATTGTGGGTGAGGCTCCGGTTCCCGCCGGTCACGATCATGACGATGACGACAGCCACTCCGACTTCGAGGTTCCGCTCGCATGGGTTTGGGGATACAACGCCGAGAACGAGATCCTCACGGCCTACCATTCCGAGGGTGGCACAAAGCGCGCAACCTTTACGGCGTCCATCCACGCCCATGCGCAGGTCATGTACACTCCGTCGTATCCGCAGAGCACCTTCTGGATGGGCAAGGGAAATAAGGCTATGGGCTTCACCGCCGGATTCCTCAACCATGGAAACCACGGCCACATGGTGACGCCGAAGAAGTTCTTCGCGACGTCAGAATGTCAAGGTTGCATACATATGGGCTTCTCTCGCGTGGGAAAGACGGTGGCCTTTGCCAACGACGACACCGAGAGCTTCACCTTGATCGACACGGTGACCGGCGATGTAACGACGGCGAGCCATGGCTCCCCGCACTCATGCGCGCTGATCACCGATGCAGGTTACCTGGTCGGCGTTCACATTCAAGAACAATGGGCGCGAATCATTGACCCGATTGCCGACACCGTGCTGGCAGAGATCCCCGTCGGAGCCGTCCCCCACGGCGACGCTTATCATTCTGCTACGGATCGGGCCTTTATCGCCGTCGATGAGGGAATCGAGGTGGTCGACATCGCTTCCCGGACCAAGACGGGGCGGCTTGATTATCCTGCTGGTCCTGCGACGATACGAACCTACGTTATGTATCATGATCCAACCGGTCGGGTACCCGTGGCCGTTGGCCCTGCCTATGACACCGTAGAAGATGGCCCCGCGGAGACCGATAGATTCTTCCTCATCAACATGACGGACGAAACGATCGAGGCAATCACCATCCCTGGCGCCACCCTCGACTGGAGCAAGGGGCACGGCCTGTTCGAGCTTTCCAAGAATGGACGCACGGCGGTCTTCTCCGACATGAACCTCCCGTTGCTCTACGTCGTCGATGTCGATCCCTCCTCGGCGACCTTCCGATCGGTGACGACCATCCCCACACCGGCCGCGGGAGCGCCCGCGAGCGTGGGCGCCACGGGTAAGCACCTCTTTGTCTTGTCTGACAACACGGTCTATCCGGTCGATGTCGATGCGGCAGCCGTCAATCTGGGCAGTGGCTTCTCCGTAAAGGAAGGAACCGATTGGATCTTCGTCACTTCCTACTCCGGCATGCTGTTCGACGATAGCGTGGACAAGGGCGATGAAATCCTGAATCCGGAGGACCTGGAGTAAGCTACAGTTTGGGAAAGACAGGAGACATCGGTACGCGGGACGCTTCGTCTCGCGTGCCGGCGTCGACCCAATCCACGGTACGCCGACCAAGTGGAGTCTGTTGGGAGCCCTGGATGAGGAAGACGATCATTGTTCCGGAAAACATCCATGGAATGGAGAGTCCAACCCATGATTTCTCTTGACGGGTTTCTTGACAGTGTTTTAGGTTGTCACTGGGATGTGTCAAGACATCCCGGTGACAACATACATCATACGCAGCGGCGACGCGCCTTTACCTTGATTGAGTTGTTGGTGGTCATCTCGGTGATCGCTGTTCTGATGGGCATTCTTCTGCCTGTACTGGGTCGGGCCAGGGAGCAGGCCCGCAAGATTAAGTGCCAGGCCAACATGCGTCAGATCGGCCTGGCCCTGCAGGTTTACCTGCCGGATTATGATTATCGCCTGCCACGCAGTACCTGTAACTTGAATCCCGACGATCCCAATGCATTCTGGCTGCATACCCTCAATGACTTCACCCGTGAACAACTACTCCTGCATTGCCCCGCGGATCAGGCCAGGGACTTCGTGGATTGGGACGAACCGTTGGCCAAGCAAACCGACCGTCGCTATTCCAGTTTTTCCGTCAATGCCCTGCTCGATCCGATCCACTATCGTTACGGCTCGGGGTGGAATAGGTACAACCGCATCTTGTCGATTCGTCATCCCCAATCCTGTATCTGGATCAGTGAGGCTCCGGACACGGACAACTTCAACCAGGCAGACCATATCCACCCCGAGACCTGGGAGGGTTCCATAGACTATGCCAAGCAGTTCATCGCCTACGACCGTCACACCGGCACATCGAACTACCTTTTCGTGGACGGTCATACAGAAGACCTGAAGATCGAACAGACCTATCAATGGCCTGAGGAGTGCCTTTGGTTTCCAGAGAGTGCCCCGAGTTGGCCGTCAGATATCTTTGAATAGGGATTCCATCATGAAAAGAACATCCACTTATGCATTCCTTCTGCTCCTGTTGTCATTGAATGGGAACCTGTGGGCCGAGTGCCCCCTGGACCACTTCATCATCGGCTGCAACCCGGATGGCGTCTGGGGTACAGCCGACGACAATGACCTATTCGTCAGTAGCTGGCAGAAATACCGCAACAGCGGGGAAAGCACCTACAGTTATCCCTACTATCCGCTCCGGCGTGCGGCCAGCTTCATCACCGACTACCCCTATCGTTTGGGTGAACCGGGATTCGACGTTTTTCAATCCATCGTGACCAGCGAGCCCTACACCTACGGTCCCAATCACGTCCTTGCCGGGGCGCCACAGGAAGATTACAGCCTAACCCTTCGATGCATTTCCCTGTCAGAGGGCATGCGTGTTGTCCACAAAGACATGCCCACCTTCACCCTCGACGAGGCCGGCGAGGGATTCTCTTACAGCGAAATCCACGCTGCGCGCGACAACGCCCACCTGCATCTGTCCTACCAGGCCGATGACGGCACGGCTCTGCGTTGGGTCACCTGGCAGGTGGTTGATGAGTTGGCCGACGGCAACACCTACAATCCCTCTGAGCCGTTCACAGTGGTCTTCAACACCTATCCCGGTGAGGGGGACATCGTCATTGATGGAGTCGTGGACGCATTGGACCTCGTCAGTCTGGCCTATCATTGGCAGAACGCCGAGGCCTCTATCGACAACGACTACTGTGAGCGAGCCGACACCAACCGTGACGGCGTCGTGGACTACGCGGACTATCAATGTCTCTGCGACAACTGGAACGGTGCATTGGCCCCTCTGGAATCCTGTCGGCTGATGGCCGCCTATCTGGGGCCTGATTCTATTATGTCGGGATTTGTTGATAGCATCACTACCTCGCAGGCTGTCGATCCCAATCAAACAACGCCGTAACGACACCGGTCCGCCTCTGGCGCAGATTGGCTGACAGGAGAGGTAGCAATGTCTCTCAGGCGAGATGAGTTAGAACTGATCTTTGATTGTTGTGTGGGCATTGCTACCTCCGAGCAGTTCGATAACGGTAGGCAACTAATAGCCGACAATCCCGAGGCTGCGGATTTCTGCGCCGCCGTTCAGGAATCCTTAGGCCCATTGGATAGCTGCGAAGTCGAAACCTGCCCGGACGACCTTGTCGAAAAGACGATGGCGCGTGTTAATGCGCAGGGCGGAAGTGGGATCACCCCTATGGGTCTCTGCCAACGACAACGCGAATGATGCCCGGTACAGTCTTCTAATGGACAGGGTGAGCCAATTCGAATGACACGAGCAGGGTGATCGATAGATCTCGGAGGCGACCTAGCTGAATAGACATTCTCTTCTGCAACGGGTGTACCACGCCCGGAGCGCCCGCTTCATGCCCTTTCAGCCAGTATCCCCGCAAGGGCAAGTGGGGGGACATCTCCCGGTATCCGCGAAGCGCACTCAGTGCGGCGAACGTGGGGGACGTGGGTATGATTCTCTGGGCCAGAAGGAAGCCAGAGTGATCTTCTATGCTGCTCCCCGATAGCCAACCCGATCAAGGGGTGGGTTGCATTTGTCTTTCGATCGTGTGGGCGAATGCTCCGTTGGTTGACTTCAAGTGGTCGGGGCTTCCGTGTTCCAGCACTCTACCATTGTCCAACACGACGATCTTCTCGGCATTGGCGACCGTACGCATCCTGTGGGCAATGATAAGGACGGTCTTGTCTCTGATGAGTTCCGAAATCCCAGCCTGTATCTTGGTTTCGTTCTCGACATCGAGTGACGCGGTCGCTTCATCCAGGACAACGACCGGGGCGTCCTTGAGAATCGCCCTGGCCAGGGCGATCCGCTGTTGTTCGCCGCCCGATAGATAGGTCCCGTCAATGCCTATTCTTGTATTCAGACGGTTCGGAAGTCTGTCGACTAACTCCCGGCACTGCGCCATCTCCAGGGCAGCCTCGACATCTTCTTGTGACGCCGTGGGATGGCCGTAACACACATTCTCCTGCAACGTCGTCTTGAACAGTCGGGTGTTCTGAAATACAAAGGAGATGTTTCGCATCAGTTCTTCGGGAGCAATGTCCTTTACGTCGATTCCTCCAATGGTCACCTGCCCGGAGTCGGCATCCCAGAAGCGGGGGATGAGTCGGGCGATGGTCGTCTTGCCGTCTCCGGAAGGGCCGACCAGGGCGTAGGTTCTGCCTTCAGGAAGGGTGAAATCGATGCTGTCGATGGCCTTGTGTTCGGCGCCCGGATAGCCGAACGAGACTTCATGAAATGATATCTTGTAACGGGACATCGGGGTCGGGGTGTCGTTGAAGGGCAGGGGGGGGCGCATTCGTCAGTTCCTCCGTTCGCTTCACTGCCTCCAACGCCTGTCCCATGGCCTGGTTCAGATACATGCTCTTCATGATGCTCTGGGCAAAGACCGGGGTGATCAGGATGTAGAAGAAGAGGTTCAGTAATGTCTCGGGCAGATTGCCCGAATGACCGATCAACAGAATGGCGACCGGAACCAGAACATAGGCAAACCCATGGATGATGACTGTATAAACTGTCATCGGCCTTTCCTACATGAGGGTGTATCGGTACACCATGTCCCTGTATTGCATAATGCTGTTGTGAAAACTCTTGAACGAGAAGACCGTCTGCTGAAAGACCTTGACCACCGGAATGCCACGCACATACTCAACCGCCTCGGTGTTCATGCTCTCCAACGAGTTCATGTAGCTCTTCATGAAGTGGCGTCCTCGCTTGCCCATCATGAATCCCATGATCGCCAAGGAAGCCACAATAGGCACTAGGCAGGTCAATCCGAGTCGCCAGTCAAACACAAGGACCAGTGCCAGTGACACGAGGGGGGCCAGCAGACTTCCCGCCAGGTCCGGCAGTTGATGGGCCAGAAACGAATGGGTGATACTGGCATTGTCGTCGATGATCTTGCGCATCCTTCCGCTGGTGTTACGATCGAAAAAACCGAGCGGCAGACGCACGATCTTCTGCATGGCCGCCCGGCGCATAGTGGTTTCCACGCGAAAAGCGGCAAGGTGTGACAGGGTTAGCGCCAGAAAGTAGACCGCGACGCTCCCGATGGCCGTCCCCATGGCCCACCAGGCGTAGGCATGAACCATCCCCTGCGAACCATTCATGTCCGACCTCAAGAGTTCCCTTACGATCAGCCAGATGAAGATGAAGGGCAACATCCCCATCAGTGAACTCAGTGCCGACAACACCAGCGCGCCGGGCAGCAAGAGTCTTCTTGAGCCCATGTAGTTTTGTAGCTGCGATAGCGTGCTCATTTCGCGGATGCCTTAAACCGACTTGTTCGACATGCTCTCACGAAGACCGCTTTGGTAGTGACGCCCAGTAACCGGGCGTCCTGAACGGCGAATCCCTCGTGTTCCATCATGGATCGGACGCCGTCTGGCGTGAGTGTTCTAGCCGCTGCAGGTGGCTTGCCGAAGGCACGCAGATAGCGGTAGATCATTCCGATCTTGTGATGAAACCTCATTCCGGCGGTCGTGAAGCTGACGACGATGAGGGCGCCGTGGTCCTTCAGGACGCGCCGGCTTTCCCGCAGCGCCTTTTCCGGTTCCGGAATCACATGCAGCAGATTGACCATAACCACGGCGTCGAACGTGCCCTCTGGATAGGACAGGGAGAAACAGTCCTGCTGTTCGACAGTGACGTTGTCGAGATGTCCTAACCGCTGCCGACAAACCGTGAGCATCTGCTCGGACACGTCTGTGACGCGGAGGTGATCAGCTCGCGAGGCCAGGTTCGAGGAATAGGTGCCGTTGCCACAGCCCAGTTCCAGCACGTCTCCGCAGAGGGGCTGAGCCGCCAGCGTCTCCTGAATCGCTTCGATGTTCCGCTTGCCCGCCACGTAATCGACGCGCTTTTCGAAGTCACCGGCCATCCCGGCCCATTTGTTCCTGCGTTCTTTCATCTCTGTTTTCATGGGCGTCTTTCAGTTGTCTGATGAGAACCGCTTGAAGCGATCCTCGAAACGGGCCGATTTCTTGGGGCGAGCATCAGGAGAATCGGCATGGTCACAAGACTCAACCTGATTGAACAGAGAGGCCATTTCTTCGGGCATGGTCAGATAGACCTCATCGAACACGCCACCATGGGGGCACCTTCTGCGTGCGGCGAGCACCAGTTGCCCTCTGCACTTCTTGACCCTGACGTCATTGACGTAGAACATTGCACTTGCCATTGAGGGGATTCTCCTTAGATGCTTTGCATTCTCATTCCGACGCAGATCAGATCCACCGATCCCGACATACCCAAGCTGGGCTCTTTGCATGCCTTGCCCGCGATATTGAGTTCTCCCTCAGAACCTGGCCAGTGAATGGCGCCTTTGCTCTCTTCTTCATACTTCGCCTCCTTACTTGATCTTTCATGTTCTGGTGACCTCACAAAACAAGAAGGAGCAAGGAAAGGACCTCTTTCGCTTGCTCCCTGGTTGGCATTGGCTGACTGGGTTGCCTGACTCGATACACTCATTGACGGTGTTCTACATAGCGGCCTCCTCTATTCGGGGCGGGCTGCTGGACATTCCCAAGGTACTTAGTCCGATGTGTAGATCACATAGTGCGCGCGATCTCGGCCTTTGGGTTTAAGCTCCAAATCGTCCGAGCGAAGAAGGCTGATGCTCACAAGGTCGAGATCGGGGTTCCCATGTTGTATGCGGCGGATCAGGCCGCCCTCGTAAGCCATGTGAAATTCGCCGACGAAGAGCATCACCTTCGGATGCACCTCCTTGGCCTCGAGGACGGAATGAGCCATGCTGGCGTCCCATGTCTGTTGGGCTCGGAAGAACGCTTCGGGGTCCAGCGTCATGGAGGGGGCCATCCCCGACGGGGGCTTCTTGGCAGGCATTGCCTTCTTGGGCCGCTTGGTCTTCTTGGACGCCTTGGCCGAGTGCGGCGCTGAGGCCTTGGTCATAACTTCAACGAAGCGATCATGATACGCCAGATCGTTGACATCCGGATCCGGCACGGTGACCAGTTCGGACGGGCATCCCTCAAAGGCCGCCAACACATCGAATCCTTCGAGTCGAGCCAGTTTTACGAAGGCACGGGGGCAGTTGGCCGCCTTGAGATGGGCGCCCTGGTCGCGATGCTCCTTAACACAGTCGACGATGGGCTGATACCAGGAATTCCAGGTGTCTCTTCCGCCGCCCCAATTGGCCGAATCCGTGATCTTGACCAGCGTCTCAGCCTGAATGCGGCCGTCCAGATACAGATCGACAAGTACCTGTTCATTGCGTTCGAACATTTCCATCGCGATAGCGCTGGCCGGGAAGTCGGCTAGCAGTGCAGCCGTCAGACGTCGTTCGAGTTCATGAGCGGTGGCATTGTCGTGTTGCTCGCCAACGACGATCACATCGGCCTCTTGGGTGGCCTGAACCAGTGAGTTCCAGGGCAGTTCTTGCCCGGTTGCCGTATCAAACACTCTCCATTGCGGACCGATGTCTGGATCTGTTCCCTGCTTCTCGGATTGCGGCCCGATGACCCCGCAACCGGTCATGAGCAGCAAGAGCGATAGACAGGAACACCCCACGACAAGGATCCGATGACTTGGTTTACGCATTGCTCTTCCTTCTGCTTTCTACGCTAATTGAAAGATTTGTGTTGACTACAAGTATTAGGCAAGGCTAAATATACGAGAACTCCGCTGTCACGTCAAGGCCATATCGCCGAAGTTGGTGGGCGGCCGAACGGAACGCGGGTCGTTCGTCCGGATTGCGGCCGGACCAGGGAGAACCTAGCCTTCGAAAGGAATATCCTTCGGTTCACCGACGCGGAATTCTACTCGACGGCGGTGGCCTTACACGGTGCTTGTGACGTCAGACAATATGAACTCTTGCATGGGATGAAGATGGATCACGTTGCAGCCAGGCGATTGAGTGCGAGTCTAGAGGACTATCTGGAGGTAATCTTCTGGGAGGTCGCGGCTACGGGGAGAGCCCGCCCCCGCGAGATCGCCAAGCGCTTGAACGCCAGAGTCTCTTCGGTGACGGGGGCACTCCAGGCCCTGGCGGAGCGGGAATATGTGCGATACGAGCCGTATGAAGTGATTACACTGACCCGCACAGGATTCGACGCGGGGGCGCGAGTCGCTCGTCGTCACCACATCCTGAGGATCCACCTTGCCGAACTGCTTGGGGTGGACGAAGCGACGGCTGATCAGGGGGCTTGTCGCTTGGAGCACGGCATTCCACCGGTGGTCGTGGATCGACTGGCGCAATTCCATGTGTTCATCAAGAGCCTGCCGACCGATTGCCGTGAGCGGGTGATGAGTTTTGCCCAGCAGAGTCGACTCGAACGGTTAGCGACGGAAGTGGATGCCCTGGAAATCACCGTGGCCGACCTGAAAGCGGGTCAACAAGGTGTGATCACGGTTGTCAAGGGGAACGGTTACATCTCTCGAAGGCTAACGGAGAAGGGGCTGGGGCGGGGGGCTTTGATACAGGTAGAGGCAATCGACGCCGGAGGGACTCCCATTCAGGTCGCGATTCGCGAACAGCGATTGGTGCTGTGCAGAAACGACGCTGAGAACATTGTCGTCATAGGACGGTAGTCTTTGAAGGAAGCCATCTCCGGATGGGAGCCCCGCCCCGGCTGGATGAGAAGAAGAGGTTTCGTATGAAGAATCGCAACAGCCACATCTGGTCCATGGATTGCATTGCCATATGCACGGTGTTGGGACTCACCCTTGATGGCAAGCAGATCGACGAGCTCTGTCGCAAGTACGATCTGCACAGCAGCAAGGCCACTCTGAACACTGCGTATGGGTTCTATCTGTTGCACAAGGCCTGCCACAAAGAGCGTGGAGTTGTTCCGAAGCGCCTGAACAAGTTCCTCAACGAGCGATTTGCCGGTATCGTCAGGGTCGTGCGAAATATGACCTGTTCCAGCGAAAGTGAACTTGTTAACGAGGTGGAACCGTGGGGCGAGAAGGAGCCGGCGGGTATCATCTGGGCTCTGTTGACCGATCCGCGTGCGACCTTTCAGCATCACGGCGTCTATCTTGTCCATCGCGTATCCTACGCGGCCTTTCGCGAATCGCAACGCCGAATCACCACGGCGGCCGAGGATGCCGGCGCGTTAGCTTCCACAGAACGCAAGCTTCAACAACTGCGGTGCCGATTGGAGAAGCACCAGAGCACAACGGAGGATCTCCGCAAGAGACTGGCGCAAGCGGAACAGCGCGCCATGGCGCTGCAAGTGACGTGTGATCGACAGCAGCGTCAGATAGCGGATCTCGAGGCCCGGCCCGAGCGGGAAAGTCAAATGCGTCGCCGTATTCGCATGCTCGAGCACGAATTGGAGCAAGCGCGTCCGCGGCCGATAGAAGCCGATGCGCGATCCCCTGGGTGTTCGGTGGTCAGTTGTGAATCCGACGAGGAAGCCACGCCTCCCTGTGCTGTTGAGAGGTCAGCCCCCAACGCGCCTGTCGGGTGCTCCGATTGTTCGCCGTGTTCGTTGGACAATCTGCGTGTGGCCGTCATTGGGGGACTAGACCGTCTCGAGCCTCACTATCGGCGCGTCGTCGAGGGCCTGGGCGCGCGATTCTGCTTTCACAATGGCGACTGTCACGGGGGGTGTCAGGTCTTGAAAAACGTCGTCTGCCAATCAGATATCGTCATGTTCATCACACGCGTCAATAGCCATTCAGCTATGCACGTGGTCAAAGGCCTCTGCAAGAAGAGCGGCAAGCGATTCACTGTCCTTCGAGAAACCAGCCCGCGAGCGCTCGCGATAGCCTTGCCCAGAACGGCCTGAGCTTACGATTGACGGATGCATGACCGGACACCATGTTTGCACATGGCGTCCGGTCGTTCTAGCTATCCTCGCGTTCCCTGATGGGACCGCTGCGGCTATGTGTAGTCGGGGGTCAGCCTGGTGCGTACGCGTTCCAGCAAGTCCTTGGTGGCTCGGATGCCCTCGAACTGATCCATGCTGCCCTCGGACTCGATGCCTACCCAGCCGCGATACCCGGCGTCCAGAACGATGCGCATCATCTTCAGGAAATCCGTTTCCTTCTTCGAACCTTCGTCGATGGATACCCAGGGCCGGCTGTCGTCGAAGGCGTGAGCCTTCGCGCTGACGGCTTTGGCGAAGGGCATCAGTTCGGTCACACCTTCGTAGCGGTCGTACCACTCATTCTCGCGACGATTGATCGCGAAATTGCCAAAGTCGGGCAGGGTGCCGCAGCGCGGATGATCGACGAGCTTCATCACACCAACCAACCACTTGCCATGCGAGGAGAGTCCCCCGTGGTTCTCCACAATGACGTTGATGTCCTGTTCGGCGCCATACTCGGTCAACTGTCGCAGCCCATCGGCCGCCAATTTCATCTGCTCGTCGAAGCTCAACTTCCCATCGCTCTGGGCATTGACGCGAATCGAGTGACACCCCAGGAACTTGGCGGCGTCGACCCACTTGTGGTGGTTGCGGACCACTTCGGCTCGCTGGGCGGCATCGGGTGCCCCAAGCGCGCCTTCCCGATCGACCATGATCAGGAGGCTGCGGACGCCCACGTCTTCGGCTCGCTGCTTCATCTCGGCGAGATACGTCAATCAGTTCTTCTTCGACAAAGCGACCGACAAGACGTATCTCGCCGA
>JANQFY010000218.1 GCA_028277585.1 Sedimentisphaerales bacterium | reverse complement strand
AACCTCCCCTTGGTCCTCAAACATGGCAATCGCCGTCGCTAGTTCGGTCTCCGACTCAGTATACGCACCGCGGTAAGCCATCGACCGGCCCAATTCTCGATGTCCAATCGCCTCCCCGCGCCTTGCCTTGGTCTCCCGGCACAGCGCGATGCTGCGGCGGAGGTTGGCCTCGGCGGCCCGCAGCGATCCGATGTTAAGTTGCTGCATAGCCACGTTCCCCAAACCTACGGCGAGGTTCTTTTTGTCGCCGGCATTCTCTCTGCTAGTAGCCTGCCGTTCATACAGCGACTCGGCGCGGCGGGGCTGGCCGCTGAGACTGTAGGAGTTCGCCAGGGCAGCCAGCGTCCAGGCTTGGGCGCCTTCGCTCTTCAGACGCGGCGGGTGTTCTTCGCCGTCGGGGAAGAGTGCGCGCAGCAGGTCAATGATCAACTGACAGGCGCCGAGTTGATAGTAGGTGGCTCTGTGAAGGCGGTCGCGGAAGAGTGTGAGTGCACTGTTAAGCTGCCCGGCGCGGACGGTGTGATGATAGAGTTCGATTACGGGGGCGAGGTCTTCCAGGCACGTCACCTCCTTAGGCTCAGGTACGGTGGCGAAGTAGTCGCGCAGGTGGGTGTGGGCGGCGGTGCGGTCGGGGGTGGACAGGCGGTCGTAGGCATAGCGGCGAACGATGGGGTGCAGGTCGAAGCGGGCCTCCTTGGTGTCGTGGTGGAGCAGGCCGCGCGAGACCAGATCACGCAGGTCGGCGTCGAGGGTGGTGGAGGATTCTTCTGCCGACTCCGCTAGGCCCTTGAGGGCGTTGTATTGGACGGGAGAGCGGAAGCAGGCGATGCGGGACAAGAGGTTCCGTCGCTCGGGGGCCAAACTGTCATAGGCCTGCTCCAGGACGTGATGCTGGCGCCGGACCAGATCGCCATTTACATCCAGGCGTTTGGCGGCGGCAATGTCGCCCGGTTGCTGGAGATCTTGCACAATCCAGCCGGCCAGAAGAGAGAGGCTGAGGGGATGATAGCCGTAAGGTTCGCACGCCCGCTCGATCTCGGCCCGTGTGCCGCGAATGCCCTGGGCGCCGAAGAACTCGATGGCGTCGGCAGGTTGCATCTGCTTGAGTTCCTTTTCGTGAGCCCCGGACAGAAGCCCACTTCCTCTGGCCTCCAGGATGCGTGGACACAGCCGCGTGGTGAGCAGGACCCTGGAATGGAGGCTGGGTTGCAGAGCCACGTTGTAGAGGAACAATTCAGCCAGGGGTGATATGCAGTCGCAGTCGTTGGCGTCAGGCTCGCGAGTTCCGTCGCCCTGATAGGCCGCGTCAAGCCCCCCAAAAGCGCGCAATGCTCGCTCGAAGCCATCGAGGATGAGAAGTGTGCCGGGCGGATGGAGGAAGGTGAGCAGTGCTCTGATCGCATCCTTGGCCGAGAGTTCTCCCGGCTGGATCTTCCCTCCGCTTAGGTAGTCCAGTGTGTCGGTCACAAAATGCTCGAAACTGTTGTCTCCTTCGTAGAAGCTCCACCAGACGACGCGGGGCCAATCTTCGGGGTTGACGTCGTGGGTTAGCCAGTGCCAGGTCAGGGCACTCTTGCCGAACCCGCCCAGGGCGCGGAGGATGAGTAGCGGATGGGCTTCCTCGTCTAGCCAGTCGGTGAGCATCTGGCGCTCGTCGACGCGACCTGTGAAGTTGGGGGGCATGGGGTAGGGATGGGGCAAGAACCACTCATCGCGACCCGGCCGTTCAACTTCCGGCGGCTCCGGCGGGGCGCCCAGGGCGGTCAGGAGTTGCCTCCAGGCGAGGTCAAGGTCCGCGCTGTCGGTGAAGTCGATGTGGGTCAGGGCGGCGATGCGCAGGGGTTTCTCGCACGGCGTTTTGAGCAGGGGGATCAGACGGAGGTCGCGATTGGCCGGGTCGAGGGTCTGGGTCATGATGTTCTCAATCTCGGCCCATCCGCTCTCAACGTACGCAGGGGTAAGAACGGCGAGCGTTTTTCTACACGTCAGGACGCCACGCTGCATCTCATTGATGCTGGGTGCACCACGGGTGAAGTCGCGGAAGTCGATGAAGGCCTTCAGGCCCGCCTGCTCGATGCGTTGGAGCAGTTCGCCCCGGACCCATTCCTTGTCCTTGCTGCTGTAGGAGATGAAGACGTCATAGCAGTTGGATGGGTCCTCTTGACAATTGCTCCCGCTCGCCATAACGCTGCCCTCAGAGCCAAGTCTGTTGTCCGCGCCCGTTGTCCCGTTCCAGGCGGTCGTCCCATTCTGCCTGTTGCACATCGACCATTGTGACAGGCGGCTCAGGGCCTGTCAAGGGCGTGTGAGAGGGGCTGTGACGTGGGAGCTTTGCGCTGCCAGGCGGTTCCTGGGTCACGTTGGGTGGGTCTTCTTGACGACGAAGACGAAAAACCATACTTTTCGGCGATATCTGACGCGATGCGCCAACAGGTAGCGTTGGTCGAGCGTCTATGTCTACGAACAGGGTGTGTGACTCTGGCGGCGTCGGTGTCTTGGTGTGGAGGTGTGCGTGCGAGACAGAGCTGAGCGGCGGATTCTCTCCGACCTTCGCGAGGGTCGCCGCGAGGCGTACGAAGCCGTGATCGACGCCCACTACGGGTCCGTCTATCGGTTCCTGCTGTACCTGACGGGCGAGTCGAGCCTGGCTGAAGACTTAACGCAGGACGTCTTCACGTCGGCGTGGGCGGCTATCGGTCGCTATCAGGGACGCGCCTCGATCAGGACGTGGCTGCATCGCATCGCCTACAACGCTCATGTGGATGCGCATCGACGTCGGGGGCGCCGGGAGTTGCTCGCCGGCGGGTTTGAGAAACCGTCGTCGGAGACTGTGGTCGATCCGGCAGTCGAGGCGTCTGCGGCTGAGGAGGTCGTGCATATGCGTCAGGCGCTGGCGGAACTCGATGCGGACGACCGCGCCGTGCTCGTCCTGCACTACATCGAGGGGCTGAGTTATCGCGAGATGGCCCAGGTGCTGGAGCAGCCCTCCGGGACCGTCAAGTGGCTGACGAGCCGGGCCCTGCGAAGATTGCGAAGCCAGATGGCTGGAAAGGAACAACTATGAGCAATGGAAAGGGCAGTGTGCCGCGGTCGTTTGAGGATCAACTCAGGCAGTTGAGCCGTGTCGCGCCTCCGGCCGGACTCCGGGAGAAGCTGATGGGGGCCGTGCCTGCCGCCACCACCGGGCAACTCCGAAACGCCTCTATTACTCGACGGCCCAGGGTCCTTCGTTATGTCGGTGCGGCAGCGATCATCGTCCTCATGGTTTCGGTTCTGCTTCAGTTTCTCGCCCCGGTCGGTCGCCCACCTCGGTTGGCTTCGGATATCAATGATCCCTTGGCGACTGCAGCCATGACCGATCAGAATAACCTGCCCCCACGCGATGTGAACGTCTGTGACAGTAACGCGGTCCCGCGAACGCAGATCCCCTGACGGTAACGGCGCCTTGGCGTGGTTTGGCCTCTCGTTGCCTTCTCTGCGGATACTTTTCCACAAACGACAACAGGCGGGCATGTCTTCTTGACGATAGACTAGAAAAGACGTATTTTTCGACGATATTATAAGCCTAAACTGTCTGAAAGAGTGCGAATGACGACAAACGGCACGGGTCAGAGCGGCGGACTACTCGAGACGCATAAACGGGGGAAACTCGGCGATTGGCCGGTGATTATCGGCTGGTCGGCGATGCTGATCTTCTCTTTCTACACCTGTACGCACATGGTCGCGGCCGGTGACACCTGGGTCGCGATGGCGTGTGGACGGCATTTCACGAACCACCCGGTTGACACGGTCGAGCCCTTCAGCGCCAATTCGCACAAGGCCGGCCCGACCGCCGAGGAGGTGGCAAACTGGCCCGGCTGGGCCCAGCGGATCACCGAAACCCTGGGGCTCGAGACCGTCCAGAAGTGGCACCCGACCGGCTGGGTCAATCAGAACTGGCTGACCCACGAGATCTTCTATCGCATGGCGACCACCCTGGGCTCGGAGGAGGAGCCCTGTTACAACGCCCTGATCGTGTGGAAGTTCGCGATCTACATCCTGGCGGTCATCTGCATTTACCATACGGCGCGTCTGCTGGGCGTCGATCCGGTTCTGGCCGCGATGGCCAGTTGTTTCGCCATGTTTATCGGCCGCTCGTTCATTGACGTTCGTCCGGCCGGTTTCTCAAACGTTCTGGTCGCCGCCTTCGTTCTGATCCTGGCGCTGACCAGTTACCGCAACGCCCTCTACATCTGGCTGATCGTCCCGCTGATCGTGTTCTGGTCCAACGTTCACGGCGGGTACCTCTACGCGTTTATCGCGCTGACGCCCTTCGTCGTCTGGCATCTGATGATGCGGCTGCCCCGGCGCTGGGTAGTCGTGCTCTACTGCATTCTGGGCTGGATGGTTCTCTACGGCCTGACTTACCAATTCCTCGGACACATGGCGGATATGTTTCAGCGCTATGTGCCCAACCAGACCGCGCCGGTGAACGTCCTGAAGGGGGACTGGGCGGTCATCGTTCTCCTGTTCACGGTCGCGGGCAGTCTCGCGGCGGCCAGCTATCGTCAGCTCAGCGAAGGCAGTCTGATCGGCTTGCACGTCACCGCCTCTGTATTCATATTCGTACTGCTGATGCTGTGCTACGTCGGCTGCAAACTGCCGGAGGACCTGAACCCACTGGGCGAGAAGCTCTTCAAAGACGCGGCCGACAGCGGATTGGTGGCCTATCTCGGGATGTTCACGCTCATGCTGGTGCTGGGGGTCGTCATGACCTATATGCACGGCAAGGCG
>JANQFY010000023.1 GCA_028277585.1 Sedimentisphaerales bacterium | reverse complement strand
TTGGCGACGGATTCATACCGGATGTCCTGGACGTTTCTATGGTCGACTCCGTGGTGGAGGTCTCGGATGAGGACGCCATCGAGACGACCCGCCAACTCGGGCGCGATCTCGGCTTGCTGGTGGGCATCAGTTCGGGCGCCAACGTCTGGGCCGCCCGGAAACTGACCAAGACCATTGCGGGAAACATCGCAACCGTGTTGCCCGATCGCGCGGAGCGATATTTCAGCACGGCCCTGCTCTGAGCACAGCAACTCTGCGTAGACGCATTCCTGGCCGTATTGTGCCCCATATCCACCAAGCCTCCCAGGCCTCCTGGGTTTCCGTTATTTCCTAATCGCGCCTCCGACACGACTTTTTTCGTTGACAGAGCGGCGCCTCCTCAGTAAGAGACCAATTCTAAATTATGTCGGCCAATTGGCCGATAAGGAAGTCACGTACCTGGAACCGAGGGCGAACCCACCGGTGCGAGGATGAGTACATACGCAACATCAGGCGCTCGGACAGAGTGCCGCAGCGACCGATAACCATGGTGTCCCTGGTGGTCCTGTTAGCTATGAAAGCCCGATACCACCCATGACGAAATCGAATACAGGAAAGTCGCTGGTCATCGTCGAGTCACCCGCCAAGGCCAAGACCATCAATCGGTACTTGGGGCCCGACTATGAGGTCACCGCCTCAATGGGCCACGTCCGAGACTTGCCCTCGAAAGGCATCAACGTCGACATCGAGAACGATTTCGAGCCGACCTACGACATCATGCCGGGCAAGAAGAAGGTCGTCACCTCTCTCAAAGTGGCTGCGAAGAAATGCGACACCCTGTACCTGGCAACTGACCTTGACCGAGAAGGGGAGGCGATCGCCTGGCATCTCGGCGAGATCCTTGGCTTTCCGCCCGAGCGCACGTATCGGGTCATCTTCAACGCGATTACGAAGTCCGCGATCAAGCAGGCGTTCTCCAGCCCGGGCCGACTGGATACCGACAAGGTCATGGCGCAACAGGCGCGACGGATTCTCGATCGGATCGTTGGTTACCAGATCAGTCCGCTGCTCTGGAAGAAAGTCACGCGGGGCCTCTCGGCCGGGCGCGTTCAGTCCGTTGCCGTCAAGATGATCGTCGAAAAGGAGCGCGAGATTAGCGCCTTCAAACCGGATGAGTACTGGCTCATTCCGGCTGTCTTCACCAAGGATCTGCAGAGCGACTACCACCAGGAGTGGATCGATTTCATCACCCCGAAATCGGAAAAGGACAAGGGGCCGACTCTCGTCCAGCAGGGCGAATGGCTGGCCCAGCGTCAGGCGTTCAAGGCTGAGCTGCACAAGATAGGCGACAGCAAGTTCAAAGCCAGCAACGAGGCTGATACGCTTAAGGTCTTCCGGGAACTCCAGCAAGGTCAGTTCCGCATTGCCAATATTGAAACGAAGGAATCCACCTCGCGGCCGTCGGCGCCGTTCATCACCTCAACGCTGCAACAGGCGGCTGCCAACCGGCTGGGTTTCACCGCCAAGCGAACCATGTCCGTGGCCCAACAGTTGTACGAAGGGATCGACCTCGGATCGATGGGGTCACTCGGTCTGATCACGTACATGCGAACGGACAGCACCCACCTTTCGCCCGAGGCGCTGACTGAGGCGCGGGACCATATCCAGAACCGGTTCGGGGCGGACTACCTGCCGGAAAAGGCCAATATCTATACTGCCAAGAAGGATGCGCAGCAGGCCCACGAAGCGGTCCGGCCCACCGATGTCGATCTGACACCGGCCGAAATTCGCGAGTTCTTGAACGACGAGCAGTTCAAACTCTACGATCTCATCTGGCGCCGCTTCGTCGCGTCCCAAATGAAGCCGGCTCGCTGGAACGTCACGACGCTGACCATCGCGACCGAAACCAGCGGCGGCACGGCCAACTATAAGGCCAGTGGGCGCATCCTGGCCTTCGCCGGCTTCACCAAGGTCTGGGCGACGTCGTCGAACGAACAGCAATTGCCGAGCCTTGAGATCGGTCAGCAGGTCAGCGTGGTGGACATCAAGCCGGAGCAACATTTCACCAAGGCGCCCCCGCGATACACGGAAGCGTCTCTCATCAAAGCGCTAGAGAAGGAGGGCATCGGCCGGCCCAGTACGTACGCCCCCATTATCAGTACTATCCAGGACCGCGGCTACGTCGAGCAGCTTGAGCGGAAGTTCCACGCCACCGATCTGGGCGAGGTCGTCACGGACAAGCTGAGCGAGTATTTCCCGCGCGTGATGGATATCGCCTTCACGCGGCATATGGAGGAGCAACTCGACAAGATCGAAGAGCAGCATCTCGGCTGGCAGGGCGTTCTGAGCGACTTCTACGGGCCGTTCAAAGAGAATCTCGACGTCGCGATGGAGAAGATGACGCACGCGAAAGCCGAATCGACGCCCAGCGATTATGACTGCCCCGACTGCGGCAAGCCGTTGGTCTACCGATTCGGCAAGAACGGCCGTTTCCTGAGCTGCTCGACCTATCCCGACTGCAAGTTCGCCTGCCCCTGCGATCGGGAAGGCAAGATGATGAAAGAGGAAGTCACCGAGCACAAGTGTCCCAACTGTGGGAAGCCCATGGTCAAGAAGAGCGGCCGCTACGGGGCTTTTCTGGGATGCAGTGACTACCCCGAATGCAAAACGACGCTGCGGCTCGACAAGGAAGGCAACCCGCTGCCTCCCAAGCCGAAACCGGAGCCGACCGGCGTTAAGTGCTACAAGTGCAAGTCAGGCGAACTGGTGATTCGCCAGAGCAAGCGCGGCCCGTTTATGGGCTGCAATCGCTTCCCGCGCTGCCGGACGATCGTCAGTATCAAGCAGCTCGATCATCTCAAGGAACTGCAGGCGGCCGGGCAGTGGCCGCCCGACACACGCGAAAAAGCGGACGAATTGCTCGGGCGGACCAAGCCCAAGAAGGGCAAAGCCAAAGCCAAGGCTAAGGTAGCCGCCGCGACGGAAGAGTAGATCGGTCGCCACATGCTGGCCGCGCCAGCCCTGTCCCATGTGACACACGAAATGAATGAAGGGAGCCTGAGGCTCCCTTCATTTCTAGGCAAACGAATCAAGTTTGTTTCGGTCTTCGTCGGGCTCTTCCCAGCCAGATCGTTCCGCAATCCAAAGACATCTCTCCCCGGACCCTGATCGTCTGTTCAGCAGGCCCTTGCTTGGGACAGCGTATCACCCGAAACGGCTTACACCATCTTGCGTGACCGCAGCCAGGTGACCAGCGATGTCCCCATGGCACAGAGCATCAGCGCACCCGGTGCCGGAATAACCGGTGTGTCGGGGACCCGGACGTCGGCGTTGATGCCCTCGGTCGTCGGGACACCGACTTCGCCGAGGAACAAGAACATCGAATCTCCAATGGCCGTCTCGGGGAATGCGGCGTTCAATGAACCGTCGAAACCAAGCGTCACCCAGCCGTCACTCGTGTCGACTGCCAAGGGGTTGCCGTACGACGCATCGAGCGTCCCGACCGTCGCCGTGGCGAAGTCGATGGTGCCGTCCACATTCAGACCGAACAGCGGGCCCGGATGCGCCGCAGTCGGTACGTATGTCGCGCTAGGTACTATCGTGCCCTGAGTGACGGTCGTCGCCGTCGTCGGGAGGATCTGATCCCCCGTCGTACCTAGATTCCCGTCAATATCGAGCAGGATGAAGTCCAGGTCGAATCCGGAGAAGACACCATTCTCGCCGCCGCTGGAGCCGCCGGTAACTGTAAGTGAATCGAGGGTCGTCAGCCCCATGCCACTGAGGTCACCACGGAAGACTCGTGTCTGGCCGATTGAGCCGACGGATGACATCGTGACCGGGGCCGCCGCGACCGGCGGGGCCGCTGCGACAGCAATGACAGCTGTTGCCAAAATAAGAAAACCAATTCGCGTGCGCATCTCTGCACCTCCTTAATCTGTGCTCTCCATTGTTCCGAAGGAGCCACCGTAAGCTCCGAAGAAGGACCGCACAGTCGACGCAGACTACCCGGTATCAACCTCCTTCGTTCGGAGCGGAAACCGTTCTGCTCGGGCGAGATAGGTGTTCGTAAGGCAGGCTATCGTCAAAAGCTGTCACCATCATCAGGGCTGTTCTCTGCCAGCCCACTTACTCCCACTCTCAACGTCCCAGAATAGTACAACGTCCGAAATTGTCAAGTTCGGAAATTGTTCAGTTCTTCTTGGGCGACGCCAGGCGAACCGCCCAGCGCGGGATGAATCCGGAACTCAACTTCTGACAGCTACTTACACAACACACACCCAAGCCAGCCCCTCGCGATCTTATCGGAAGTTCTGGAGTGCAAAATCGTTGAAACCAAACGCCCGTGGGACTACCGCCGGAAAAGTTTTTTTTCGGTTAGCGACCCGGCAAGCCCTCCGACGAGTCGCTTCCCGCCCCGGGTCCCGAATCTTGCCTTAGCGCGTCTCAGTCCTTTCGGCAATTCCCACCAAAAGGAGGGAGGGAGCCAACGAGGCTCCCTCCGAGTGAACAACACTACAGAAGTCTGCAGATTTCTGAACCGATCGTTCCCGAACGGTGCTTCATTCATCTATTCAGGGCGCCACCGGGGGCTCATTGTTGGCGATCTGCAACTGGGTGACAGTCGCCGTCATGCTCGTGCCGACTGTCCCTTCCGACTGCGCGGCGCCTTCGAGCGAGGAGTGCGACCCGCCGATGATGATGGATCCCTGGCAACCCTGAGCACAGTTGTTGGCGGCCGTCTGACCCATGGCGTTCACCGCAATGTTCACACCCTCCGTTGCGGCGTTCGAGCCCTCTTCCTTCGACAGATTCTGGCTGCCCGTGACTGTGGCGCCTTCGAACTGCACGGTGGGGCCCGCCAGGTCGCCGACCATCTGAACCTGGCCCGTGTAACCGACCCCGTCGATCACGACGCCGACGCCGGTGACGTTCAGGTCCTGGTCCAAACTGGTGGGGGCGCCATCCGTCTGCACCGCGCCGGCCTGGAACAGAGCCACACCAACGCCCTGCGCGGCGGTGACTGTCGGGGTGCCGCCCATGTCCGGGTTGATGCCGATGTTCTGGACGCTGATCGTCCCGATGCCCTGTGTCGTGTCGGAGCCGCCGGGCCCGCCGTCCATGCTGATGTCATTGGTCAGACCAAAGGTCCAGTTCTGGGTCTGCACGTTGATCTGCGCGACCGCACCCGAAGTGACAAGAAGTGCAACGACTATCGATCCTGCAATTGCCTTTACCATTTTAGAGTCCTTTCCCATAGGTGTTTCTCTCTCTTGGCTTCTCTCTGACCGTCAATCCCGAATTGACGGTCGAAGCGTAAATCCATTTGGCTTCCAACCCTGGTGCGCTCTACCTCCTTCCTCCCCCAGGTCACTTCCTGCTCCTGTTGCTCAGATCATCAGCCGGACCGCGACGTCCTCCTTTCTCCCCGCGTTCCGTGGCCTATCCAAGACGTATATCCCTATTAATCGAGGCACTTCATACACTGTCACGCGGGACGCCATCCCCTCGTGACTCGCGCCGTCACGGTGTCTCCGTCGGCGCGCACTCCAACCACATATCGGTTTCCCGGTTTCCTTAGAATGTCACCACAGGGCGAGACCCGCACCGTACGAGACCCGTACCCTCTCTCACGACGGACCCTTAGAGTCGATGGACAAACTCTATGCGTCCTATCTACTATCTCCGAGACCGGCTCCGTAGGCGTGCCTGAGCCAAGGCGGACGTGTCGTCCGACAACGATGAGCCTGGCCTCGGTCTGTCAACCGAGTACATTCTCATCACCCTCCGGAAGGGACACATGCTGAATCAAGAGACATGTCGAGGCCGCATCGCGCTGGGCCCACACAGGGCTGATTGACGACAGCGACTCGCGCTTCAGGTGAATTGGCTTACCCGCACCCTTGACTCAGCCTGCCCTTCATCCTGTCGAACAGTTCCTCATCGTAAAGATGAAGACAGGCAGTGATAACCTCCGATTCCCTATCTTTCTCCGTTACCTGCCGAGGTGTGTCGCCGTTGATGTTCTCGGCAGCCCTTGAAGGGAAACTCCGATGGTATGCAGTAGTGTACAGATAAACTCGCGTTTGTCAAGTCTTAAATGCTAAAAAAACGGTCTCGCTGGCGCAAATGCTGCGCCGTGTCACCTCGGCTCGCGACGCCCTTCGCGACAAACGCGGCGCTTCTCAAAAAGCAACGCCGTGCTATAATGCACCAAGGTAATCAGCATCATAAACGATATGAGGTTCAGTGTACATGGCCAAGCAGGAAAAATCCGAAAGCCAGTCCTTCGAAACGGTTGAGCCGATCGGCAAGCGCGTTCTGATTCGCAAGGACGAGGACAAGAAGGAAACCAAGGGCGGCATCAAGCTGCCGGACAACATTGAGATCCCGACCATCACGGGCCGCATCGTCTCTATCTCAGCGGAGATCGAGACGATGCCTGAAATCCCGTTAATGCAGTACGACAAAGTCCTGTTCAACCCCAAAGGCGCCATCCCGGTCGACTTCGAGGGGAGCAATCGTCTCTTTGTCGTCGAAGTGGAGAACGTTGTCGCCGTCTTCCGAAAGAGCTAGACGCCGCCGTCGCCGACCAGGACCTTGTGCTTGGAACGCGGCGCAACTGACGCATTCTCTCGATCAAACGTCCCGCCGGCGCCAGCGGATGAAAGCGAGCCAAAGGTAATGAAACACACGCAACGTATTGTAGTGCACCACACGTCAGTCGTACTGGCCGTCGTACTCATCCTTTGTATTGGCTCATCACTCGGACGTCCGATCGGAGCCTTGCGGCTGTCCGAGATGTCGTCCGAGCGGTTCGAGGCAGCGCCACGCCGTGAAATCGAGACCGACTGGATCATGCAGGACCATGGGCTGGATGTCGCCGCGTGCTTTCGCAACGACAGCAATGCCCGAATCGAAATCGTGATGGTTCGTAAGGTTCTGGATGAGCTCGCAGCGGAAGGTCGCGGCGCGACATTGCGCCAGCGACTGGCCCGGCTTCAGGAGCAAGGCGCACCCGGCAACGACCCGGCTTGGCAAAAGCTGTACGTGCAAGCATGCAAGCAACGCCGCGCCCAACGATTGCGCCGCCTGGTCGCGACCTACCCACGGATTGTCTACACGAAACACTACAATCTGGGGGGGAGCCATTACGCCTATACGGAGAACCCCACCGATGCACAGTTCCCCGAGCGCGAGCGCAGCAATTCCGATTGGCGCATGGGCGCATCGCTCTGTCTGTTGGAAGTCGCGCCGGATGGTGCCGTGGTTACGCGAACCTTGCTGACCGAGCCGGACGGCCTGATCCGCGACCCGGACGTCTCCCACGATGGGAAGCGCATTGTATTCTCACGCCGTGACACCGCCTACGAAGACGACTTTCACATCTATGAGTTGAACCTGGAGAGCGGCCAGGTCAGACAACTGACCTTCGGGTTGGGCTTTGCCGACAACGAACCGGCCTACCTGCCCAATGGCGATATCCTCTTCAACTCAACACGCTGCATGCAGATCGTGGATTGCTGGTGGACGGACGTGACGAACCTCTATGTCTGTGACGGCGCCGGCCGGTTCCTGCGCCGCGTCACCTTCGATCAGGTCCACAC
>JANQFY010000011.1 GCA_028277585.1 Sedimentisphaerales bacterium | reverse complement strand
CCGCGTAGCCCGGCACGATTCCATCAGCCGCACTGATTCCCAGGGCAAAGGCATGGCACTCCAGGTACCGGGTGAACCACTCCGGCTCTTCCGGCCAGCCGTGAATGATCCTGACCCGATCCTCATGGACCACCTTCCAAGCCGCCAACTGGACCCCGATCGCATCTACGGCACCGATATCGGCGCCCCAGTATCGATCGAACATATGCGTCAGTTGAGCCGCCTTCTCCTCACCCAGAAACAGTAGATCCCCCGGCTCGTGGGGTGTCGCATAGGTCATGGACTGCGAGTGTTGAAGCTCTTCCACTCGATACGGGCCACCGTACCGTGCGTCGCCGGGCGAGGAGGGCCACCACATAGGAGATTCCAGACAGAAACCCTGCAAGGCGATATCGGCCGGAATGGAATTGCGTTCCATAATCATGAGGTTGTGAATACCCGCATCATAACGGCTTTCAGACGGTCCCTGATGGTAATACCAGACTGACAGCCAGGTCTGGTTGCCAACCAAACCACTCAGACTGGGATCCATCCCCGCAGAATACAGCTTGGCCAAGTCGTTCAGATCAAGGATCGGCCCTCCCAAGGCGACCCCACTCAGGCACACGACAATACCCAACACGCGAATCATTCGTCTCATCTCTCTCATAACTGCTCACCTCCACAATCCAGATCAATGGATAGCGTTTCGCAGGGTCGGCCCCGCCCGCCGCCTCAAGACAAGCAACGGGCGCAGGTTGCCCGTTCAACAGTGTCCAGACCGATCTCCATGTGGAGTCCGCACGGTGTCTCCCCGGATGCACGTACCTCGTACAGGGAGACCACTCGCACGTCAAACGAAGGGCGCCTCGTCTGACCGGACTCCGTCAAGGTGTGTTCCCATCCACAGGTGTCTCGATTGTCAATGTGACCGGCTCAATCGGAGATGGTCAAGTCCAATTGCGCAGAAGACGCGAGTCTTCTCAACGATGGTTGCCACCGAGACCGGGGCCGGACAATCGCGATGGTAACGCACGATTATTGCATTCGTAATGGTGACCGAACCCAACCGGTGCATAAGACAACCCGGCTTGAGAGAGCACCGGCGAGGGCCTGCGGTGGAATCAGGCCTCCCGGTCAGGCGGTTGATGCGACGGGCCTCCCCCGGGCACCGCGCCTCCGCCGTCCGGCGCGGAACAACAGGTACTCCAGTACGTGCTCGTCGGGTGCAGCAGTGCGCAGATTGCCCAGGTGCTCCACCGATCCAGGCGAACCATCGACGTCCACCGCAGTCGCATTGTGGAGAAGCCGGACTCCGGCAATCAGTACCTGACGTCGAAAGTCAACCCCATATTTGCTGCGTCGACTGCATTTGCTGTTGTGTGAGGTTGTTCGATCTCACCGACGCGTTCGGCTCACTTGATGGCGGTTACCTGAAAGGTAATGGTCAATTCGTGCCATTGGGTCTTGATCGACTCCGTGTGCTCCCCTTCCGCCAGGCCGTGCAGATAGATCCTCTTGCCGCGTGGGTTGAATTCTTCAAAGAACAACGCCCAGCGGGCATTGATGTCCATGCCTATATCGATATAGGCCTGTTTCCGAGCTTCCGGCTTCAGGGCGCCGAAGGTCACGTCTACCGACTGATTGATGTTCTTCGTGTCTCCGACCCGAACGGGATAGGAGTCGACGAAGTTCTTGTGCCAAAGGACGAGTTTCTCGCCGCTGCTGGCGGAGCTTCTGGCGGTGAGCCAGCCGTAGAGATCGATTTGGGGAAGAGCCGCCCACTGCCCTTTCAGCCTCTTCAGGTCGAACGACACGGCGCTGACACGGTACGTACTGCAGATCTTGGAGTATTGCTTCTTGGTGTATACGATGTCATCGACAACCTGCACGGGATAGTTGTCCGACAAATAGCGCAAGTTATATGATATCGGTCTGCCCGGGGAGTCTTTCGAATAGGTCCCACCGGTCGCGATGAATTCCAGGAGGGCGTCCATGCTGTTGATTGCCCTGCTGGCCAGCTTTCCGGATCCCCCTAGAATATAGGCTTTGCTTCTTAGACTCCCTGATTTGAATCCGGCCTCTAGCTTCCTGCTCCCACCTATTTTCACGGGAACGCCCTCGACAGGAACCTTTATGGAAGCCTTCAATTCATGCTCCAAATCAAGGGACAGATCGCTCGTCTCGAATGAAAACAGGACATAGCGCCCATAACTGACGGAGGACACATACATGGGGGAAACATCTCTAAAGATCCCCATGACGGCGTCAAGGTTCACGTCGGGGTGGATGTAGTCGGCGGGGCTGCGAGGCACGTCGATGATGACATCGTAGTACTTCTGCCGGTACTGAACGATCGCCTTCTTGGTGTCGGCCGTGAAGTCGATGCCCAAGCTCCCGCTACCGCCGGCAATGTCGGCGACATCGAATTCCATGCCCATTTTCATCTTCAGATGTGCTTTCGAGTAGATGCTGTCGAAACTCCATGACATCTGGGCGCCGGCATCGCCGGTGATGTTCTGGGATAGAATCTCATGGATGGCGGATTGCACGGCGGAGAAAGAGGGCTCTTCGATGGTTCGACTGATCACACCATCGATGCTCCGCAGGTTAACGGTCAAGGTCAGAGGGCCCGGCACGATGCTGCTGGGCGTGTAGGTCTTATCGATGACCGATTGCCCCTTCAATAGAGACCCTGGGTACATCACGTCGACATTGCTCGGGGAGACCATGAAAGTGTTGAACGCCGGAGAACCTTTGAAGGTTTCCGTCTTGCACACATAGCCTCCGACTTCCGGACGGGTCTCGGCGGATTGCAGGGTGAATTCAGCTTCAGGGGATTGCTCCACGTGTTTCAGACTTCTCACGTAGGCGTCGATCTCGGCGGACGAAGAACCACCTGGGGCCTCCTTGACCGCCTCTTTCGCTTTGGTGCTCATGTCTTTCTCCTTTCGGAATGGTGTGGCTGTGGACCTGGACAAAGACGCCAGAGAAGGCTCCCGTCATCGTCCAGTCGTTGTTGTTCTGGATGGTTCGGGCGGGCCGATGACCGTCGCCATGAGTGGTAACGGGCGGGGATCGGCCGCGGACCGTCGGGTGCAGTGGTTGAACTGCTGGCCGCGCTGTGGAAGCCTGTCCGCACATAACGTCCTCTGACGCACTCGTCTTGTGCAGAATGACGGCCCTCATGCCGAAAGGTAACCGCCCTATCTTCCTGGATTCTGTCTCGTCGTATTCACATCAGCGGGTGTCTCATCGCTCAATATGGTCGGCTCGGTCCGGCCAGGTCAAGTCGAATTCCACGGAAACTACAGGTTTTCTCGTCGACGAACAGCCGGGAATAGAAGGTATCCGGTATTCTCTTGAGACGATATGATGGCATTCTCGAGGGTGCTCATGTTGACTCAAGGGCGTCCTCCCGCTCATCGTGCCCGTGGCGATGTCTCAGCAAATAGGAGTGTAGAAGAAGAAGATCAGACCTGAGAGCGGACCTTTGAAATAGACTGGCAGTGGGCATAGCCCATCGTATGGGATGGATATGGTGATCAATCGACGTGCGTTTCTACGTGGACTGGGGTGTTCGGCTCTGGGGCTGGTGTGTTCGGGCCGGCGGGCTCGGGGGAGCGGTTCCAAAGAGAGGCCCAACATCATCTTCTTGCTCACCGATGATCAGCGGGACGATACGTTTGGCATCATGGGGCACCCTTGGGTGAAGACGCCCCACCTGGACCGACTCGTCGCGCAGGGCGTCCGCTTCGACAACGCTTACATCGCCGAGCCGACTTGCTCGCCCAGTCGCGCGTCGCTGTTTACCGGGATGCACGAGCGCGTCCATGGAGTGGGCTTCACTTCGTCCTACCAACTCAACGACGCCCAATGGGAGAAGTCCTATCCCGCCCTGCTGCGCCGCAGCGGCTACTACACCGGCTTCATCGGCAAATTCGGCGTCGAGTACTACACGTTCCGGGGCAACGCCGCGGAGAGGTTCGATTTCTGGCGCGGGCATGACGGCTGGGCCCGGTTCTTCCCGAAGTCTGCCGCCAACTGCAAGGCGTATCACGATTCCGACGAGGAGATCATTACGCCCATCATGGGTGAGAGCATTACGCGCTTCCTCGATACAGCGCCGCAAGACGAACCCTTCTGCCTGTCGGTGAGTTTCTCAGTCCCGCACGGCTCGCAGACCAGCAGTATGCACCAGTGGGAAGCGCCGGCCAGCGAAAACCCCAAACTCAGCGACCATCCGGTCTACGGCGCCCTGTACCGCGACCGCGACGTGGAGATTCCCGCCGAGACAGCAACCGATCCGTATCGGCACATCCCGGAACGACTGATGGATCAGGACAAGGGACGCAACAGGACGTACTCGTACAACTACGACCGCACGACCTGCACGGAGCACCACGTTCGCTACTATCAGCAGATCACGGGGCTCGACAACGTCGTGGGCGAAATGCTCGGGACCCTCAAACGCAAAGGACTGCATGAGAACACGGTCATCATCTTCGCCAGCGACCACGGCCTGCTGATGGGCGAGTACGGCATGGGCGGCAAGGCGCTACTCTACGATTTGGCGTCCAAGTTCCCCTGCTTCGTGTACGATCCCCGCTTGCCGCGAACCCTGCGGGGCAGGACCGTCAGCGAACTCGTTTCCAGCCTGGACATCACCAGCACGATCCTCGACTACGCCGGTGTTCACCCGCCGGAGGAGATGGAGGGGCGCAGCCTGGTCCCCCTGGTGCGAGGCGCGCGAATTGCATGGCGCGACGCACTGTTTCTCGAGAACCTCTATACGGGTCGGGACACACCGTTCTCCGAGGGGATTCGCCAAGGAAGATGGAAGTACATCCGCATGTACGACGGGATCGCTCCCTACGCGGAGAAGCACGTCGAATTCGGAGGTCGAGCCCCCGAATTCGAGCAACTCTTCGATCTCCAGAAAGACTCGGGCGAGAAGAACAGCCTCATCGAGCAATACGAAGGCACGAGCATTCTCTCCGAACTCAGAAAGCGATGTCAACAGATGTCGTCCGACCTGAATCGACGCCGGGGGGCATATCGAAAGACTCACGCGGTAACGACGAGGAGTTGATGCGCCGCCATCTCTGCCCTAGCGATTCAGCAGAGCAAAGGAAGACTTGTTGGCGGCGTGGAGCGATTTGAACACGCGGTAGTTCTTCCGGTAGGCAGCGGCGTTCTCTTCGTTGGGCGTGAAGGTCGCGCGGGTCGGTATGGATCTGGGCACATCGTGAAACGACGGGATGATCCCCAACCCAACACCACAGAGGGCCGCAGCGCCCATCGCGCCGGCGTTCTGAGGATACGCGGTAGTCTCGACACGCTTGCCCAGGATATCGGCCAGGATCTGACAGGTCACATCTGAAATCGCCCCACCACCGACAAACCGCACCGTATCGCAGCGCCCGGTCTTGGCTTCGATGCATTCGAGCATCCATCGCTTGTGAAAACAGATGCCCTCGACCACCGCCCGGATCAGTTTGCGTTTGCCCGTGTCGAGGCCGATATTGAAGAACATGCCGCGGGCGTAATGGTCCTCGAAGGGACAGCGGTTCCCATGTAGCCAGGGGGCGAAGATGACCCCGCCGCAACCGGGTTGCTCTTGAGCGATGGTCTGCCCCAGGTAATCCAGCAGGCTCGTATACGTGCTCTCGGGGTCGTCGAGAACCGTTCGCTTCTCCAGAAAGACGCCGATCTCGTCGAGAGCGAGGTGGTTCTTGACCCATTCAATGCACTTGCCCGACGTCTCCTGTTCGGCGACGTAGTTGTATGCACCCAGGCGGGCCGACATGATCGATCCGATGAAGTGCCGCAAGTCGACCTTGCGTCTGTCGAGGACGCGCGTAACCCAGCCGGAGGTGCCGATGTACACATGCGTGTCACCCGGCTCGACGCAGCCGGCCCCGACGGTCGTCATGGTCACGTCCCCGCCGCCCCCGAAGACTTGCGTCTCCGGTGAGAGCCCCAGATCCGACGCCGCCTGAGGAGTCAGCGTGCCGACCACATCGGTCGATCGCACCACCTCGGGGAAATGACGAATGTCGGCGCCGAACGTCCGGCACAGCGACCGACTCCATTCGAAACGCCCCGCGCGGCTGTCGTACATGAACGTCGCATTGGCCGAGTCGTGCGTCATCACGAAACGGCCCGTGCAGCGGAGCAAGAGATACTCCTTCACATCCAGCCACTTGTGAACGCGGGCGAAGACCTCCGGCTCGTGCTCCTTGACCCAAAGGTATTTCCAGAGCGGGTCTTTCACGCTAGCCGACGCGCCGCCCGAAATGTGCAGAGACTGGAGCGTCTTGCGCGCGTTCAAGCCGCTGATCTTCAGCCCGTGCGCGATGCCTGCGCCGTACTGGCCCTGCGCCCGCTGGTCCATATAACTCATCGCACGACGCAGGGGACGCCCTTCCGCATCGACCAGGATCAGGCCGTGCATCTGGCTGCAGAACGACAGCGCCTTGATCGCCGAGGACGCGACACCCGTCTCGGTCAGAACCTGAGCAGTCGTTGTGCACATGGCCCGCCACCAATCCTCGACGTCCTGCTCCGCCTGACCGTTGGGCCCGATGTGAAGGTCGTACTCGCCCAGGGCGCTGCCCATGAGGGTAATCGTCTCGCCAATCTCGAACAGGCACGTCTTGTTGCCCGTCGTGCCAATATCGAAGCTGAGGATATAGGTCTTCTCGGTCATCAAGCTATTTCTTCCGGGCGTACTTCCTCAGGTAGTACTGGTGCATGATCCAGGCCTCGAACTTATTGATCTCCTTGGCCCCGCCCAAGAACTCCGCCTCGATGAACGAGCGACACGCCTTCTCCAGGATCTCGCAGCACAGGATCGCCTCGGTCGGATCGCGCCCGACGCAGACGGCGCCGTGATTGGCTAGCAATACGGCGTTGCGCCCCTTCATCGCGGCGATCGTTCTGCGCACGAGTTTCTTCGTGCCGGGCAAGGCGTAGTCCGCGACGCGCACGCTGGGTCCGACGATCTGCGCCAGATCGTCGAGAATCGCGGGCACCTCGCGCCGCGCGGCCGCGACCGTGGACGAGTGACAGCCATGATTGTGAACCACCGCGCCGACGTCTTTGCGCAATCGATAGATCTCGGCGTGCAGGTTCTTCTCGCTGGAGGGCTTGGGACCGATGTGCGAGCCATCCTTGAGACTGACCTGGGCGATGTCGTCGAGCGTCATCGTCTCGTATTCCACCCCGCTGGGCGTCACCAGCATCGTCTCCTCGCTGGCTCTGACACTGACATTGCCCCAGGTTCCCGAAACAAGACCCAATTCGAGCAACCTGCGTCCCGTGTCACATACCTGCTGTCTCTGTTCCGCAAAATCCATATGAGCGATCCCTAGGTCAGGTGGCTCTTGTCAACATTCTCAAACACCCGTTCGAACCGGCCCAGAGCATCGTCGACGATTTCGTCGCTGTCCACCAAACTGGTGTAGAGTCGACTGCCCGCCAGCGTGACAATCCCCTCAGCCATGTAGGCGGCGCCGTAGGCTTCCATGACTGCTTTCCGCGCCTTGGCCTGCTTGATCGCGCCGGGGATCGTCCAGGGGCGCATCAGGTCGATGTTGACGAACATCGCCCCGACGGTTTCCAGATGGCAAATAGAGCCCTGGTTGTAGATGGCAAAGGGCAAGCCGTGCTTGGCCGCCAGTTTTTGCAGGCCACGTGTCAGAAGGTCGCCTGCGGCGCCGGCCTTCTCGCAGGCGCCGGTGCGCTCGATCTCCTTGATCGTGAAGTACCCGGCCGCGGCGCTGAGCGGGTTAGCCGCCAGGGTCCCGCCGCAATAGATCTTCTTGAGCCCGCTCTGCAGGCCCGCCGCCATGCGGCTGATGCACTGCTTGCTGCCCCCCAACCCGCCGGCCGACGGATAGCCGCCCGCGATGACCTTGCCGAAGACGGTCATATCGGGACGTACGCTGAAGTACCCTTGAGCGCCGCCCAGACCGATGCGAAAGCCCGTCACGACCTCATCAAAGATCAGCAAGGCGCCGTAGCGGTCGCACAGTCTTCGTACTTCGGCGTTGTAGTCCCGATCGACCGGCCGGGTTCCGCTTTCGGGGCCGACCGGCTCGAGGATCACCGCCGCCGTCCCACCCAGGAGCCGGTTCCGGCGCAGCACGCGTTCGAGTGACACCAAGTCGTTGGGCTTGGCCTCGCACGTGTGCTTCACACACGCCCGGGGGATGCCGTGGGCCTCGAACCGCCGCGTGTTCGGCACCTTCGTGCTATAGACCATCTGGTCCGACCAGCCATGGTAGGCGCCGCCGATCTTGATGATGTTCTTCTTGCCCGTGACCAGTCGCGCCACACGCAGCGCCGCCATCACCGCCTCGGTCCCACTGCCCAGCATGCGGAACATTTCCACCCAGGGCATGTGCCGGTGGATCTCCCGCGCCAACTTCAGCTCGAATTCGTGAAAGAGCCCGGTGACGGGTCCACAATGGTTCAGTAACTCGATGACCTGTTCGCGCACGGCCGACGGATTGCTGCCCAGGATGCTCGGACCACCCGCTTTGAGGAAATCGATGTAGCGGTTGCCATCGATGTCATACAGATACGCCCCCTCAGCCTTGTCGAAGACCAGCGGAAACGGGTGATTGAACGCCAGGTTGTGCTGGACGCCGCCGGGGATGAATTGCTGCGCCTCAGCAATCATCGCCTTCGACTTGGCGCAACGCATCTCGAAATACTCCAGGTACCGGTCCATGGCGGCCTGCTCGATCCCGATCGGAGGCAGGCTCAGCAGCTTATCGAGCTTGTCGTAGATCGGCTTCGAGTCCGGATATTCCATCATCGAGTCACTCATCCCATCGTCTTTCTGTTGAGGCGGTCCTAACTCCGAGCAAGCCGCATCAGTTTCATCTCAGCAAGAACCGCAACAGCTTGAGGCCGAGCTTGTCCGCAGGTGGAAACCGCTTGGGTATGTCGAACAGCGTCGTCTGCGTGAAGACACTCTTGGGATTGGAGAACGCGTCGAACCCGGCCTTGCCCTGGCTGCGCCCGAACCCGCTGCCCCCGACCCCACCGAAGGGCAGACCCAAGGCGGTCAGGTGAACGACGGCGTCGTTGACGCACACGGCGCCCGACGAGGTCCGGCTGATGACCGCCTGCTGAAAGGCCTTGTCCTGGGAGAAGACGTACAGCGCCAGTGGTTTCGCCCGTCGGTTGATCCGCTCGACCACCTCCGAAACATCAGAGAACTCGAATATGGGCAAGATTGGTCCAAACACCTCCTCAGCCATCAGGGGCGAATCCGGCTTGACGTTCTCGATCAGCGTCGGTGCGATATAGCGATCCGCGCGATCGGTCTGCCCACCCATGACCACATCGCCATCGGTCAGCAACTGAGCCAAACGATCGAAGTGGCGCTCGTTGATGATCCGGCCGTAGTCGGCGCTGTCGCGGGGCGAGTCCCCGTAGAATTTCGCTGCGGCCGCCTTCATCGCTTCGATCAGCCTCGTCTTCACGTTCGTATGCACGAGCATGAAATCAGGCGCCACACAGGTTTGGCCCGCGTTGAGGAACTTGCCCCACACG
>JANQFY010000400.1 GCA_028277585.1 Sedimentisphaerales bacterium | reverse complement strand
CGCCTTGTATGTCCCGGGTGGGACGTCACGCTGACCGTCCGCATTCTGGCCCCACGCGACGACCGCGCCCTTGGAATCCAGCGCGACGCCGTGCACATCTCCGGCCGCGACAGTCACGTAATCGGCGCCTCCGGGAAGATTGCTGATTTGCCGAGATGAATCCGCCCCCCAAGCCCATAGCTCGTCGGCAGAGGCGGATGCGCCCAAACAGACGCCTGCCAACGCGGCCCACACCCATACTCCATGCATTCTCAGCCAGTTCATCATGTCTTCTCCTTACTCCGTTACTCCAACCATCCTTTGTTTCTCAACCTGGGCGCGTTCCTCGGGCGCCTCCACCGAAACGCAGGGCTCACCCGGCATCCAGCGGCAGACCGCCAGAAACCGAGAGAGAACCAGGCTGAACGACGAACTAATGTGAAATCAGGATATGTCCCCCAAACGCACGTACAGAACCACCTCACTCAATATCAGTGTCGCCGGCATCGCGAAGGTCTGACCGCACATATTCCCCCGGTGGGTTTCTCGGAAGGTCAGCCTCGCAATGGCTCGGACAGAAGCGTTTAGCCCTCCCACAGGCCCGCTCACGCCCAACGTGAGACTTACACCCTCAACACTGAAATCCATTGGGCATTTTAACCTAAATACGCCCGCCGGGCAAGAATGTTTTGACCGATAATGCCAATGATTCAGAGTTCTCATAGGCATGTCGCGTCAGCGGAGCTCTCGACCGGCCCGCAGCGTTTGACGGGGCGCATAATTCCTGGTAGCATCAACTCGACATGATGGCGGCTTGCCATCCGAGACTGCGTCGGCTGTCGTTGGAGGATAACGAGATGAAGCTGCGATGCCTTCAGGTGAAGAACTACCGTTGTGTCGAGGACTCGGGGGAATTCACGATCTGTCCGACGACCTGTCTGGTGGGCAAGAACGGCGCGGGTAAGACCTCCATTCTGGAGGCGCTGTACAAGCTCAATCCCGACATCCAGGAACTGGCGGATTTCGACGTGCTCATGGAGTACCCCCGGGCGCGCCGACGGCAATACCAGAAACGGGCCGACGGCAAGCCGGACGACGCGCTGATCACGACGTGGGAACTGGAGGACGAGGACATCGCTCGGATCGAAGGCGTGCTCGGCGCCGGGGCCGTCAAGTCGCGCGCCGTCGTCGTGCGCAAAGGATACTATCCCGAACGGCACTGGGCCGGGGCGATCTGCGACGGGGCCCACTTGCCCGCTCTGAGTGAACCGCCCGCCGAGGAAACCGGCGCGACACCTGAGATAGAACCAGCCGAAACAGCCAACGATGATTCGGCGGCGCCCACGAATCTCGCAGCGCCGCTGACCCGAGGCGATGACGCCTTCTACGAAAAACATGTGGCGCCGCTGCTGCCCAAGCTGCTCTACTTCGCCGAGTGGAACATCATGCAGGGACGCATCTCGATCGACGCCCTGCTGCAGCGCAAACAGAAAGGGGAACTGACGGGTCCGGACCGCGTCTTCCTGGCGCTGCTGGAGTTGGGCGGGACTTCGGTCGACGCGATCAGTCGGATCGAGCGATCGGAAGAGCTGATCGCCGACCTCGAAGACGCCGCCCGCCCGGTCACCGAAGAGATTGCCCGCTACTGGAGCCAGGAGCGGAACCTGCGCATCAGCTTCCACCTCTATCCCGGACGCCCCCAGGACCCCGCGCCGTTCGACCGGGGGCTGGTCTTCGAGACGCGCATCGTCAACACGCGCACCAACCTGTCACTAAACTTCGAGGAGCGCAGCACGGGTTTCGTCTGGTTCTTCTCGTTCCTGGTCTGGTACTCGGACGTACGGAAGCGTTACGGCGACAACCTGCTGATCATCCTGGACGATCCCGGCCTGGGACTGCACGCCAAGGCCCAGTGGGACCTGCAGCGCTACATCGACGAGAAGTTGGCGCCGCAGTACCAACTGATCCTCGCGACGCATTCGCCCTTCATGATCGACCCCGACCGCATGGCGTGACTCCGCACGGTCGAGGAGATCATCGAGGAAACTCCCGAAGGCGGACTCAACCATGTGGGCACGAAGGTGGGCGACGAGGTCCTCAGTACGGACCACGATACGCTCTTGCCCTTGCAGGCGTCGCTGGGGTACCGGCTCATGCAGGACATGGCGGGCCGGAAGAAACTGCTGCTGGTCGAAAAAGCGGCCGACGTGATCTATCTCGACTGGTTCTCGGCGCGATTGAAGGAACGCGGCCGGCGTGGGCTCGATCCGGCCTGGTCGCTCGTGCCCTGCGGGGACCTGATCCGCCTGGCAACGCTGGTGGGACTGCTCGCCAAGGACAGCGCGTCGTTCGCCGTGCTGCTGACGCTCGCGGAGAGGCATCCGGACGTCATCGGCCGCAGAGAACTGTCGCGGATGTTGCGCTCGACGCAGTCCTTCCCCCTGCGTCAGTACGCCGAGCCGGTCGAGAGCACCGTTGAAGACCTGATCGGACCGACCGCCTATCCGGCGCTGGTCGATCTGGCGTGCCAATTGCCTCGCAGCGTGCGACTGGCGCGAACGCTGGAAGCCGCGGCCGAGACGCCCATCCTGGGGCGAGTCGTCGAGGCGATGAACGACAACCAGGCAAGTCCCATCGGTTTCGACCCGATGATCCCGGCCGAGTTCCTGCTGCGCAGCGGCAGTAAGAAGCTGCGCAAACTCCCCGGCATCGAAGAGGCTCTGACACGATTCGAGACGCTCTTTGGTGATCTCAACGCGTGTCTGTGACTGCCTCGCAACGGTTCGCGAAGCACCATCGGCGCACAAGAAAAGCCGACCCATCGGGGTCGGCTTGTGTGTCATCGAAGAGAGAACCGATTAGTAGTCCTTGTACTTCCGCAGCCATTGCGGCCAATCCGAGGGGATCATCCCACCGGCCTTGGTGTACGGGCCACTTTCAATGTACTCACGGTGCCATTCCAAAGTCCAGAGTTCCTTGAGCCCCACCGTTCGGACCGACCAATCCATGAACAGCATGTTCGTCCATCCGTTATGTCGATCAAGACAGAAATGGTTCATCTCGCCGCTTGTCCCTGTGCTGCCGCCGCCGAAATCCCACGGCATCGCGATCGGCTGATCAGTTGCGCGGGGCCAGGCATCGTGCCAGGTCGCGTCGCCAAACACGGGGATCCTGTAGGCCCCCTCGACGTCTGTCGTCTTCCAGAATTCCTCCTTCTTTCGATCGCCCCGGTCGCCCGTCATAGCGTTGGTCCAACTGTTGATCCCGTAGCTGAACTCGTACACATACTCCCCACCTCCAGGCAAATCACAGGCACGTGTCATCGCCATGAAGGTCCCCTCGACCCCGGATTCGTCGACGCGCGTGGCCGTCGGGCATTTCAACATATCCCACTCGTCCTTATAATAGGGGCGCAACGCGTTCATCCAGAGAGCCGACTCACCAATGGCCCAACCGGGATTGAAACTCGCGTTGTTGTCGTCGCTGTAGAACTTGAACATCAGGCCCCAACTCTTCAAGCGCGCCCGGCACGCGACAGACTGCGCCTGCTTCTTAACGCGGGATAATGCCGGCATGAGGATCGCCATGAGCAAGGCGATGATGGCAATGACGACGAGCAGTTCGATCAGTGTGAATCCCCTACGGTTTCGCATGACAACGCCCTTTCCTTCAGGAACCAGAAGCCTTCCCCCTTTGTCGCGTAACCACCTATACCCGTATTGTACTGAGCCTCCTCGCAGAATACAAGGCCGCCCCGTCGGTGTGACTCATTCGGGGTCCTCTCTGAGCATGTGAGACTGGAGCCGGATCAAGGTCTTGGCACTGACCGTGCGGGCGGACAGATCGCCCAGGATCACGCCGTACTTTTCCTCAGAGAGTTTCCAGTGCATGAGGATCGCATGCGGATCGACCTTCTCGGTTTTCGGGCCGTAGTAGACGACTTCGCGCCCTTGAGCGGCCAGGTTGTCGCGGAAAACTGCCAATTTGCCGGCCACATCGCTGCGATAGGCGCCCTCGCCGCCCAGGGCATACTTCAGGAAGATCTTGCTGTCACTGAAGACGCCGTCGCTGCCGGCGCCGCGTCCGAAGAACATCCCCGCGGCGAGTACGGCGACAAGGATTGCGGCTGCAGCCGCGATACGACTGACCCGCAGATCCACGATGATGTTGATCGTGTCCAGCCGGTGCGGAACCAGTCGACGCGGAATGCGGGCCTTGATCTCCTGCAAGAAGCCGTGGCGCGCCGGCTCGATGGCCCGTCGACCGTAAGCGTCCAGCAGGTCCTCAATTCGCTCCTTGTCCATCATGGCATCGTCCTTCCGATCGCCCAATTCCCTGTCCATTGCACCGCGCTTATTCATCAGGCACGTGCTTTCGCAAGGCCTCCAACGCCCGGCTGAGCCGGCTCTTGAGCGTTCCCTGGCGAACGTTGGCCGCTTCGGCGGCTTCCGCGATCGTCAACTGATCCATATAGTGCAAAACGATCGCCTGTCTGAGCTTCCAGGGCAGTCGCTCAATGGCCTCGTGCAGTCGTCCGAACTGCTCCTGATCGCCGGCCTGCGCCAGCGTATCAGCACCGGCGGCGGTGGGCTCAATGTCGTCACTATGGACCCGATCCCCCGGTTTATGCCGGCGCCAGTGCAGTCGGGAGACATTCCCGGCAATGCGAAACAGCCAGCCAGTCAGAGCCCGGCCGTCACGCAACTGACCGATATGGTACCAGGCCCGCATGAAGACCTCCTGCACCAAGTCCTCGCTCATCTGGCTGTCATGGCCCATCGCCCGCATAAACAGGTATATCCGCTCGTAATACAGCTCTACAAGCTCTTCGGCCGCCGCCCGATCGCCGTGTCTTAGACGCCCAGCCAACCCCGCCGGGTCGGGCCCGGGCGACCCGGACTGCGTCCCGTGCGCAGCACGACTGGGGATCAGATGCGCCAAACCCTTCTTCTGTTCGGTTGCTTCTGCGTTTTTCTGCATAATTCCCGCGTTGGTGTAGGTCTAGCTCGTAGTATACCCGAAAGTCCCCTTTCACTCAAGGTCGGGCGGTTGCGGCTTTGCTTTTGGAGGCAGTCGGCTATAATCGCGTTCATGAGAAACGCCCTGCTCAGCGCCGTTTTCGATCAAATGGCCGACATCATGGAAATCCTCGGCAAGGACCGGTTCCGCATCAACAGCTACCGGAAGGTGGCCCGCACGATCGGCGAATTGCCGGTCGACGCCGGCCTGCTGTTGGAGGAAGGCAAGCTCGCCGAACTACCGGGCATCGGCAAATCGAGCTTGGCGAAGATCCGGGAGTTCCTCGAAGGGGGGCGGATCGGCGCTCATGAAGCCCTGCTGGAGCAAATCCCGACCTCGCTGCTGGAATTGCTGCAAATCCCCGGCATGGGTCCCAAGGGCGTCAAGGCCGTCTACGAAGGCCTGCAGGTCACCAGTGTCGCGGACCTGCAGGAAGCCGTGAGCGACGGCTCGGTCGCCGGCCTGCCCGGCTTCGGCCAGAAGAAGGCGGCCGCCCTGCTCAAAGGCATTGAGTTCCTCCAGGCCTCGACTGGGCGAATCCGGCTCGACCAGGCTTTGGAGGCCGCCGAGATGGTGATCGCCCATCTCAGAGACCGACCCGATATCGACCGGATCGAGCCGGCCGGTTCGTTGCGCCGACGCGCCGAAACCATCGGTGACGTGGACATCCTGGTCGCGACACGAACGGAGGGATCTCAGGGATCGATCGTTGAGTCGTTCACCAGCGCCCCGTTCATCGAGCGCGTTCTGGCAGCGGGAGAGACAAAGGGATCCGCGATCATTCAGACGGAAACCACACCCGTTCAGGTCGACGTCCGCGTCGTTGAAACCGACAGCTTCGGGGCGGCGCTGCAGTACTTCACCGGCTCGAAGCAGCACAATGTCAGGCTGCGCGAGATTGCCGTCAAGGGCAAGTTCAAGCTCAATGAATACGGCCTGTTCCGAGGGGACGAGAGGATCGCTGGGGAGGCAGAGGAAGAGATCTACGAGAAACTCGGCCTGGATTTCGTCGCGCCGCCGCTGCGGGAGGATCGCGGCGAAGTCGAGGCGGCGCGGGACCACCAATTGCCCGCCCTCGTGCAGATCGACGACATCAAAGGCGACCTGCACATGCATACGTTCGGTTCGGACGGTCGCTGTGATATCGAGGAGATGGCGAAAGCCGCCCGGGCGCTTGGTTACGAGTACATCTGCATCACCGACCACTCGGAATCATCCATCGTCGCCAACGGGCAAACGCCCAAGCGTCTGGCCAAGCAGATCAAGCTGATCCGCCGCATCAACGCCAAACTGGAGGACATCACGGTCCTGGCCGGCGCGGAGGTCGACATCCTGGCCGATGGGTCGCTCGATTTCGACGACGAACTGCTGGCCGACCTTGACCATGTCGTCGCGTCGGTCCACTCCGGACTGACCAGCCCGCGAGAGAAGGTGACCATGCGGACACTCAAGGCCATGGACAATCCCTATGTCACCTGCATCGGGCACCCCACGGGGCGACTGCTCGGTCAGCGTGAGGCCATGGACCTGGACATGGAAACGGTCATCGAGCAGGCCATCCAGACCCAGACGGCCCTGGAAGTCAACGCCAATCCCTACCGGCTCGATCTCAAGGATACGCACAGCAAGATGGCGATCGAGCGAGGCGTCACGCTGGCGATCGGAACGGACGCCCATAGCGCGGCCGGCTTGAATCTAATGCCCTTCGGCGTCGCCACGGCCGCACGCGGCTGGGCGACGGCTGCGAATATCCTGAACGCCCGGCCCCTGGCTACCGTTGAGACCTTTCTGAAAGCCAAACGCCCGCGCTAGCCCGCCGAACGTGCGGAAACCCGCATCCGAGCGGCAAGCCCTGGTAAATCTGATACAATAATGTGCCGATGGATCAGAAGTGTAATGATCAACAGGGCGTGAGGCCTTGATTATCGGTAGGATCGGAGTCAAGAGGAATGCCGGAGTATTGTCAAACGACACGACCAGAATGTGACGACGGGCGATCGCGCGGCTGCCTCGTCATGGCCTGCGCGGTTGCCGGTGTCGTGATGCTGGGATTCCTCAGACCCGATATCGCATCGGGATATCCACAGAACCAGACGGTGGAATCTCTCGAATCCCGCGGAGACATCACCCCGACTGATGCCGATAGCGAGAAGGAGAAGCTCGCCGCCCTGCTGGCGACGGAACAACAACTGGTCCAGCGCCTCATCGAAGCATTCCCGGACGATGAGGGCCCGCTCGTGCTGGCCGGAAGCATCCACGCCCGACACGGGAACACGGACGAAGCCATCGCCTACTGGAACAAGGCCGTGCAGGTCAACCCCAAGCGCGCGGACGTCTATGCGAAGATGGCTCAAGTCGCCCTGCAGATCGATGAACTCGACCGAGCCATTGAGCTGTGGCGCCGCGTTCTTCAGATCGATCCGACCACGCCGCGCGCCCACTATGAGATGGCCAACGCCCTGATGCAGTCGGGCCAGTACCAGCCGTGTATTGAAGCAATCCAAAAGGAAATGGCGCTGACCGGAGAGACGCCGGAAAGTTGCTTCCTTCTCGGCCAGACCTATCAGCACCTGCAAGACTATGCCAAGGCCAAGCAGAGCTTCCTACGCGTCGTGAAACTGCAGCCCGATCACAGAAAAGCCTACTACGGCTTGTACAACGTCTGCATTCGATTGAAACAGCGCGACGAGGCCAAAGAACATCTGGGACAATTCAAGACGCTCAAGGACCAGTACCGAGAAGCCGTCCGCGAGGCCGACGAGTCCATGTTGACCGACCTGGAATGCTTCTACGTTGGCCTGGCGAACTTCTGTTACGGCGTTCATGAGTTCACTCAGACAGCGGGAGGCACGGCTGTTACCAGAGAGGTGCTGGAAGCAGCGCTCGGACTGGGCCAGGAGAATGCGGTCTTCCTCAGACGCCTGGCCGTGCAATACTCGAAAGCCGAACAGATCGGCACGGCGCTCGGCTTGTACCTGCGGGCGGCGCGGGTTGCTCCCAGAGACGTCTCGTGTCAGTTGAATATCGGCATTCTCGCGGTCAAGGCGCAGCGTTTCAACATCGCCGAGAAGGCGTTCCGCAATGTCATCACCCTCGCGCCCGAGCACCATGGGGGCTATCAGGAACTGACCCGTCTCTATTTGCGGATGAGGAAGAACGCTCCCGAGACA
>JANQFY010000381.1 GCA_028277585.1 Sedimentisphaerales bacterium | reverse complement strand
GATACGTTTCACGTCGGTTCACATCACTGGGCGAAAGCCGAAGTGATGGTCTTCCCCGAGAAACCCATCAAAGCAGTCTCGTTCTATCTGCTTTTTCGACGGCACGCCGGGAAAGCCTGGTTTCGCGATCCCCAGTTGCGCCTCCTCCGCCCGCCGGCCGGTGCGTGTCTATTCGATGGGATCGCGGTATCACAAGAGGAGCCGACGCGGGAAGGGTTCCAGGTGCGCGACGTCGCCGCCGGATCGGACTTCGTCGCTATCGAGCAGACCGCTCTTGACCTGAAGCTCGAAGCCCAGTCGGCCCGCATCGGTGGCGTCACGTTCTTCGACGTCGTCCTCTCCGACACGCGCGGCGCCGACCGCGCCGTCACCCTAATCTACGCCATCCCCATCAGTGCCGCTGGGGGCCATTGGCACGGCGACCCGCGCCGCGCAACGGCGGTCGAACCCGATCGCGAATACCTCAACGCCTCCCGCTTCGGCGCCGGTGTCAACGGGCGACTGTCACGGTATCCGTTCGGCGCTGTTTCCAATAGCGAACGGGCAACAGCTCTGGGCATCGACATGGCGCGGCCGGCCTTCTTCCGGGTCGGCTACAACGCCGCGACCGAGGAACTGTTCCTGGCATACGACATCGGCCTGACGCCGGAGAAGCCGACCGCTCACCTGCGCTTCTGCAAGTTCGATTTCGACCCGGCGTGGGGCTTTCGGGCCGCCCTGCAACAGTACTACCAGGCCGTTCCCCAGCACTTCGTGCGCCGCATCAGTCAGCAGGGTCTCTGGATGCCCTTCGCCAAGATCAGCGAGGTTCAAGGCTGGCGCGACTTTGGTTTCGCGTTCAAAGAAGGAACGAACGAGACAGCCTGGGACGATGCGAACGGGATCGTCACGTTCCGCTACACCGAACCGATGACGTGGTGGATGCGCATGAGCGAAGACATCCCCCGCACGTTCGACGCGGCGTTGGCCGAAGCAAAGCGGATGGCTGAAGAATACGACACGCGTGCCCAAACCCTGCTGACCAGTGGCTTTCACGACGAGAATGGGCAATTCGCCGCCCGCCTGCTCGACACCCCCTGGTGCGACGGCGCGGTCTGGAGCATCAACTCGATGCCCCATATCGCGGGCGATGTCACGGACTTCAAGAACAAGTGGAACCAGCCGCTGCGCGAGCGCCTTTACGGCCCCCAGCGAGGGGCGGACCTGGACGGTGAGTACATCGATTCGAGTGAGGGGTACGTAACAGACGAACTTGACTTCCGGCGGGACCACTTCAGCGCAGCGCGAACGCCCTTGACGTTCTCCATGACGGATCACCAGCCCGCGGTCTTCCGGGGACTGATCGCCTTCGAGTACATCCGCGCGATCGCCCAGGACATTCACGGGATGAACAAGCTGATGATGGCGAACTCGACACCGATTCGCCTCTGCTGGCTCACGCCGGTGCTGGACGTTGCCGGCTCGGAAACCGACTGGAATCCGGGCGGTGTCTGGCGCCCGATGTCCGACGGCGATCTGCTGTTTCGTCGAGCGTTGTGCAAAGGGAAGCCCTACTGCTTCCTGATGAACACGAACTTCGAGCAGTTCTCCCACGAGCATGTCGAGAAGTACATGAAGCGTTGTCTGGCCTACGGCATGTTTCCGGGGTTCTTCAGCCACAACGCGTCCCAGGGACACTACTTCACCCGGCCCGAACTCTACAACCGCGACCGCGACCTCTTCCGCGAATACGTGCCGCTCTGCCGCGCGGTAGCCGAAGCCGGCTGGGAGCCGATCACGCTGGCTCGCTCGGACCAGGAAGGCGTCTACGTTGAGCGGTTCGGGAGTAGTCACCTCACCGTCTTCAACGACAGCGCCAAGTCGCACAGGATCACGGTAACAACGGACGTCGCAGGCGCCGGAACGGCCCAGGAACTCCTGACCGAGCGGGCTCTCTCCTGGCGCGATGGACGCATTACGCTCGAACTCGACGCCGAGGATGTCGCGGTGCTCCAACTGCCCTATGATATCAACACCGAACAGTAATTCACCGGAGTGATTTGCGCCCTTGTCGCCTCGCGAGGCTTGCGGTATATTGCATCCATGGATTCGTTCCTGGACAACTGCACCCACACGGGCTGGGCTCCCTCAGGCCCAGCGCCGCTGACACGTGCGACAACCACGCAAGACGAGAATGCGAACCTGGTTGAAAGGGACTGACCGATGGCAAGCGAGCATGCACAGCACGATCCGATGCGAACCACCTGCTGCCCTTGCGGCTGTGGGCACCACGAATCCTCTGATGGCGTGAGCCGAAGGACGTTCCTGCAAGGCGCCGGCGGAGCGGCCGTCTTCGGCGCGGCGCTGACGGGGCTGAGCTGGTCATCGGTCTCGGCCGCCGAGAACGACGGTCAAGCCGGACCGATCCGGAAGCCGCTGATCGTCAAACCCATCCTCACGTATTCCACTCCGAAACCACGCCCGCAAGTGAGTTGGCGCAACTGGGGCGGTATTCAGACCCAGGCGGATGCGGATAAGGAACTGGGCCTGATCCGGCGTGAACTGGCCGCACTCAAGAAGAGGGCGGACTACCCCGTCGAGTTCCAGCGACCCGTCGGCGTGCGCAACAAAGCCGAACTGGACAAGCTCACGGACCTCGACCAGGTCGACGCGTATATCATCTACGCCGCCGGCGGCGGCATGGACATGTTCGACGCCCTGAGCAAGCGCGGCAAGGACATCATTCTCTTCTGCCGGCACAAGTCGGGCCCCGTCTATCTCTGGTACGAGATTATCAGCCCCCGCTACCTCCGACAGCATACGGATACGCTGAAGGTCAAGGGGATGGACGATGGGGACGTCGTCATCGACAGCCAGGACGAGATTCTCTGGCGTCTCCGCGCCCTGTGCGGACTGAAGAACACGATGGGGACGCGCATCGTCGCCGTGGGAGGCCCAGCCGCCTGGGCCCAGCCGCGAGACGTCGTGCCCAACCTCGTCCGCAAGATCTGGAAGTTCGACATGCAGACGCTGGCCTACAAGGACTTGGGCGAGCTGATCAAGGCCGCCCGCGCCGACAAAGCCGCCGTCAAGCGGGCCAAGCAACGCGCCGCCGCCTACCTCAAGGACAACAACCTCACCCTGGAGACCAAGCGCAGCTTCGTCGAGAACGGCTTCCTCCTAGAGCAGGTCTTCCGGGGCGTCATGAAAGAAGCCGATTGCCAGGCCCTGACAATCAACGGCTGCATGGGCACGATCATGCCCTTGGCGGAAACGTCCGCGTGCCTGACCTTGAGCCTGCTCAATGACGCTCATTATCTGGCGTTCTGCGAATCGGACTTCGTGGTCATCCCATCCGGCGTTCTGCTCGGCAATATCTCCGGCATGCCGGTCTTCCTGAACGATCCGACCTACCCCCATGATGGGGTCATCACGTTGGCGCACTGCACCGCGCCGCGCAAGATGAACGGCAAGGACCTCGAACCGGTCCGGATCATGACGCACTTCGAGTCGGACTACGGCGCTGCGCCGAAGGTGGAGATGAGCAAAGGACAAATGACGACGAACATCGCACCTGACTTCGCTTCGAAGCGCTGGGTGGGACTGACCGGCGAGATCATCGACGCGCCGTTCATGGACATCTGTCGGTCGCAGATCGACATCAACTTTGGCTGCTGCAGTCAGAAGCTGGCCGAGCGCATGCCGGGCTTCCACTGGATGACCGGCTACGGCGATTACATGAAAGAACTGGGCTACGCCTGCAAGAAGGTGGGCATCACATTTGAGAACCTGACGGTATAGAAACACGAGGCACGGGAATTCCAGGGAGCCGGAGCGACGCCGCGTCGGCTCCCTTTCTCTCGGCTCGACGAGGACGACAGGAGGTTAGACCATGAGGCATCGTAACGGACTGTTCATCGCCCTGCTCATTGTTCATCTGGGATTCGCCGGCCTTGCCAGGCGCTGCGGCGCGATGACGATCCATGTCAGTCCCCAAGGCAATAACGAATGGTCGGGCCGCTTCGCCAAGCCGAATGACGACCGAACGGATGGGCCGGTCGCCACTCTGGAGCGGGCCCGCGACATTATCCGGGGATGGAAGACCACCATCACGCTCAGCGAGCCGATCCGTGTCGTCATCGCCGATGGGACGTATACACTGACGGAGCCGTTCACGCTGACGCCCGGCGACAGCGGCGGCAAGGAATGGCCCATCACCTACGAAGCCGCCCCGGGCGCACGCCCCGTCTTCTCCGGCGGCCGGATCATCCGCGGTTTTCAGCCCGGCCCCGACGGCGTCTGGCAGACCAAGGTTCCGCAGGTGCAGGCGGGCCAGTGGTATTTCGAGCAACTGTTCGTCAATGGACGCCGCGCCACGCGGGCCCGTACGCCGAACAAATGGTACTACTACATGGGGGAGACCCGGGAGGTCCCGATGCTCGGCAAGGAGGGACAGTTCCTGCGCACCACCGAGGTCCGCCCCGATTCGCTGGCGCTGGTTGGAGACGTCAGCTCGGCTGAGTTGCGTGACGTCACGCTGGTCGCCTATCACAAGTGGTGCATCACCCGGCGTTTCCTGGCCGGCATCGACACACACGAGAACACCATGGCCACGCGGGGCGAGAAGCTCAAGAGCTACTCCGGCTGGCCCAAGAACACGCGTTTTCACCTGGAGAACTTCAAGGCCGCCCTGGATGTGCCGGGCGAGTGGTTCCTCAGCCGTGCCGGGATGCTGTACTACAAGCCCCGGGCCGGTGAGGACATGACCAAGGCGACGGTCGTCGCGCCGGTCGCGCCCAAGCTGGTGGTCTTTGCCGGCAAACCTGAGGCTGGTAAGTTTGTCGCGAACGTCACACTCAGGGGACTGACCTTCCGGCACAATCAGGAACTGCTGCCCCGGGCCGGATACGCCCCCTTCCAGGCCGCCTACGTCACCGAAGCGGCCGTCATGGCCGACGGCGTCCGCAACGTCACCATTGCGGACTGCGAGGTCGGGAACATCGCCACCTACGGCGTGTGGTTCCGCCGGGGTTGCCGCAACTGCTCGCTCGAGCGGTCTTATCTGCACGACATGGGCGCCGGCGGCGTCCGCATCGGGGAAGGTCAGATCCGCAAGAACGAAGACGAGCAGACCGGTCATATCACCGTGGACAACAACATCATCCGTCACGGCGGGCGCATCTACACCTCGGCGGTCGGCGTCTGGATCGGCCAGAGCGGGGACAACAACGTCACCCACAACGAGATCGCCGATTTCTACTACACGGGCCTGTCCGTCGGTTGGCGCTGGGGCTATTCCGACAGCCTGGGCAAGCGCAACAACCTGAGCTTCAACCACGTCCACCATCTCGGCTGGTGGGTCCTGAGCGACATGGGCGGCATCTACACACTGGGCCCGTCGCAAGGGACGCGCGTCACGAACAACATCTTCCACGACATCTACGCCTACTCCTACGGCGGCTGGGGGCTCTACACCGACGAGGGCAGTACGGGCATCCTGATGGAGAACAACCTCGTCTACAACACCAAGACGGGCAGTTTCCATCAGCACTACGGCAAGGAGAACATCGTTCGCAACAACATCCTGGTCGACAGCATGCTCCACCAGGTCCAGGCGACGCGGGTGGAGGAGCATCTGTCGTTTACGTTCGAGAAGAACATCGTCTCCTGGAAGACGGGCCCCCTGCTGGCCGGCCGATGGAAAGAGGTCCGGGTCGCGATGGACGACAACTGCTACTGGAACTCGGCGGGCAAGCGCCTCGATTTCGTGGGTCTGCCTCTGGAGAAGTGGCGCGAGACCACGGGCCGTGACAAGCGCTCGATCGTCGCCGATCCGCTCTTCGTCGATCCGGACAACCATGACTACCATCTGAAAGCCGACTCCCCCGCCCTGAAGCTCGGCTTCAAGCCGTTCGACTATACGAAGGCGGGCGTCTACGGCGATCCCGCCTGGATCGAGAAGGCCAATGAGGTGCAGTATCCGGCCCTCGAGAAGCCGCCGGGACCGCCTCCGGTGGCGGTGCGCGATGGTTTTGAGAAGACTGCGATCGGCCAGGCTCCGAGCGCCGACCAGGTGCACGTCGAGGGCAAGGGCGACGGCATCGTCGTGACCAACGAGACCGCCGCCCGCGGCAGACGCTGCCTGAAATTCGTGGACGCTGAGGGGCTTCGCTACAGCTACAACCCCCACCTCGTCTACTCGCCCAACCACACGCGCGGCACGACGCGCTGCGCGTTCGACATGCGCATCGAGAAGGGCGCGTCGATCAACTTCGAGTGGCGCGACTGGCGCTCGACGCTCTACAGCGTCGGGCCGAGCCTCTGGATCAAGGGCAATGAACTGCAGATCGGCGGCGAAACCGTCTTGGAAATGCCCGTCGGCAAATGGGTGCATTTCGAGATCTCGGCGGACCTGGGCAAGGGCAACAGCCGCACGTGGAACCTGGCCGTGACCCTGCCCGGCCAAAAGGCCAAGCAGTTCGCCAAGCTCAAGAACGGCAACCGCAGCTTCGAGCAACTGACCTGGCTCGGTTTCGTCTCCAATGCCACGACCAAGACCGTCTTCTACATCGACAACCTCACGATTGAGAACACACGGTAGAGCGTCGCAAATGAACATTGCCGGCCATGAGGCTGGCAGGTGTGTTCTATGTTTGCAGGTGCGACTATGGCATTTACGGATGCTGTCATTCCCGCGCAGGCGGGAATCCACGGACTCGTGAGCAGCTAACCCCAAGGGAACCTCCTACGTCTGGATTCCCGCCTGCGCGGGAATGACAAACACGAGCGTGGGAACTGAGAAGCAAGCTACCTACAAACACGAAGTGCGCTCGACCGGTTTCGGACCGCCAGCTTTGTTTGACAGAGGGTCCATTCTGCGAGTATAATACAGGTTTTGTGGATTTAGTGAGGACAACGCCCCTCTGTCGCCGGGTCATCGGCGCGACGGCGGATCGCGTTCCCAGCCGTTTATGCTAGCAGAGAACCCACTCTTGTCATCGACAACACGCCCGTCGGTCCGGGTCGCCCAGGGCCAAGGGGGTTACGCCAATACGCGGGCCGCTCTGGAGTCGCTGGACCTCTCGGCCGCGCGGGGCAAGCGCGTTCTGCTCAAGCCGAACATCGGCCGGGTCGCCCTGCCCGGTGAAGGCATCACGACGCATCCCGACGTGGTCGCCGCGGCGATCGACGTCTTCAACGACGCCGGCGCCGAGGTGGCTGTCGGTGAGAGCCCGATCACCGGCGTCGATGTCATGGAGGCCTTCGCGTCGGCCGGTATCACCGAGATCGCCCAGCAGCGCAACTGCCCTCTGATCGATATGGATGTTCGTCCCCCGGTCGAGACGCCCCTCGAAGAGGGTCAGGCCCTGCACGCCATTCGCCTCTGCGCCGATGTGCTCGACTACGACCTGATCGTCTCGATCCCGGTCATGAAGATGCACATGCATACGGGCGTGACGCTCTCGATCAAGAACCTCAAGGGCTGTCTCTGGCGCCGCAGCAAGGTGCAACTGCACATGTTGCCCCCGGTCGAGGGCAACGACCACAAGCCGATCGACATCGCCATCGCGGATATGTCGTCCGTGTTGAAGCCCCACCTGGCGATCATCGACGGGACCGTCGGCATGGAGGGCCTCGGCCCGAGCGCCGGGGATCCCAAGCCGTCGGCGCCCA
>JANQFY010000317.1 GCA_028277585.1 Sedimentisphaerales bacterium | reverse complement strand
AACTGCCCGGGCGGTTCAGGACACGCGCTTCAGCCGGGAGCTGCCGCTCCGAAATGCCCCAGCGCGTCATCTGCCGCCAGTCGAATTGGTATTCGCCATAGTCCTCGACCTCGCTGACCGCCGCGAGCGGCTCTCCTCGGGTCAGTCGCGCAAGCATCCCGGCGGCTCGGCGGCCGACAATCTCCGACGAATCGACGTATCCTCCCACGGCGCCGTGACCAAGATACGTGTTGGCGACGCCAAAGATCGGAACGCTCGATACTCTGGAAAGCTGTTTGACCACCTCACGCGGAATGTGGATGGCCCCCGTCCGATCTTTCGATACAACGAGATAGAGCACGGCGTGGTCCGAGGGCAGGCCGGCGACACGCCTGATCAGTTCCGGCAGTGGCGCCCCGGACCAATACTCGATGGCAGCGCCGCGATACGAATCTCCCATCTCCTCCCGCGCCCGCGCTTCGACAAAGCGACCAAAGCGACCGATTCCTGAGATGATGACGATCTTGCGGATCCCGGGCAGGTTCTCCAACATCACCTGGGCCGTCTTGGCCATGCTGAATCTGATGCGTGCGGTATAGACATTGGCCGAGGCGGACTCAGGTTCTTGCGCTTGCCAGATGTATTGCGAAGGCAGAATCACGGGCGTTGCCGAGCCGGCGAAGGTCTCCGATGCCCCATGAAAAGGACCCCAGGCGACGACGAAATCCATGCGATCCCCGTACCGATCCCAAAAGGAAGGGTCGAACACGATCGGCTCGCCCGGCGACCTGGCCTGGTCGATCCACGGTTTCTCAATCAGCATCTCGACGTGCCGACCGGTAGCCTCCTCAAATTCCCGGCGGCAGGTGGAGAACATCGAGACAGCCCATGGCCAGGAACTCACCTCCAAGTTCAGGAACAGGACCCGATACGGCTCTTGCTCTCTGTCGTTTGCACCTGGCGATAGCTGCGTCTGCCCTTGAGTCGAAACCGGGAGCGCCAGCAGAACCGCTGCTAGTAGAACCAGCGCAAGCCGTGCCCGGCTCGTTCCTCTTGATGCCTTCCTTGTCGCTTGGATGAGCATATCCATTCCCCCGACATAAGCCAGGCGGCTGTCCAGTGTCCTATGACTTGGATAGCTCCTGAGCCATGCATCAACATGACACATTCTGCTGTCAACCGGAGCTTTCGTCAACCTCATTGCATCATCAGGGGGCACGGGCCGCTGGAATGCCGGAGGAAGGTGTGCTACAGTGTTCAACAGTGTCCGCCCCGTTGTGTGTCCAGGCGCCAACGGGCTCGGTCGGATTCGTGGGGATGTCGCTGCCCTCTGGTGGGTTGGACCGTGATCGACGAACGTTGGAACGAAGCCGTGCTTCTGAGCAACCGTGCGGTGCGCTGGATGCTCCCGCGCCGGACGGGTGTTCTGATTGCCCTGGTGCTCCTTTCCGCCGCCCCCGTGAGCGTCGGACATACGCCTTTCCTGCGCGAATCCGATGCGACGGAGGAGATCGTCTTCGCCGTACGTCAGCCCAAGGGCCCGCACTGGTATGAGAACCTGGGCTACGCGATTACCGACGTCAACGACAAGGCCTACGGCTCGCGCGGTTATTTGTGCAAGCTGAACCTCAGAACCGATGAAGTTACACCGCTCCTGAAGGATGTCCGAGGCGCGGTGCGCGATCCTCAGGTCCATTACTCGGGGGACACGATTCTCTTCTCCTATCGCCCCGGCGGGACGGATTACTTCCATCTCTACGAAATCAATGCGGACGGGTCGGGGCTGAGGCAACTCACCGATGGTCCCTTCGACGATATCGAGCCGATCTACCTGCCCGACGGGGACATCATCTTCTGCTCCACCCGCGCCAAACGCTGGGTCCCGTGTTGGTACACGCATGTGGCGACGCTGCATCGATGCGATAGTGACGGGCGGAACATTCGGATGCTGTCCTCCAATATCGAATGGGACAACACGCCCTGGATGTTGCCCGACGGACGCATTCTGTACACGCGGTGGGAATATGTGGACCGTTCTCGCGAGGATTTCCACCATCTCTGGGTGATGAATCCCGACGGGACGGGCCAGATGACCTACTACGGCAACCTCTATCCGCGCGATGTGTATCTGGACGCCAAGCCCGTGCCGGGGACGAACCGGGTCGTGATGATCAATTCACCCCGGCATGGCCAGTCCGAGCATCGAGGTCGCGTCTCACTTCTCAACACGGCTCTGAGACCCGACGACAAGGCCGCCCAGGAGATGATCCACTCGGGCCGCGAATTCCGGGACCCCTACCCTCTCTCACGCGACGCCATTCTGGTGGCGGAGGGACCGCGCCTGCTCCTCATGGACGCGCGGGGCCGAACAAGGGAGCTCTATCGGCTCTCTCCCGAACTGGCGCGCGGCGATGCCTGGTTGCACGAGCCCCGCCCGTTGCGCGCGCGGCCGCGTGAGCCGGTGGTTCCCTCACGAACCGACCCGGCGCAATCCGCGGGGCAACTCATCGTCCAGGACATCTATCGGGGCCGGAACATGGACGGCGCCCCGCGCGGCGCGATCAAGAAGCTGCTGATCCTCGAGAACCTCCCCAAACCGGTAAACTTCACCGGCTCCATGGACCCCATCAGCTATGGGGGTTCCTACACGCTCAATCGCGTGCTCGGGACCGTGCCGGTCGAGCCGGATGGATCGGTGAACATGGTCGCGCCGCCCCTGCGCAGTTTGCAGTTCGTCGCGTTGGACGCCAACGACCTGGCCGTCAAGCGTATGCTGAGCTTCCTCACGGTCATGCCGGGCGAGGTCACCACCTGTGTGGGTTGTCACGAGCATCGGGCCGCCGCGCCACCAATGACTCCGGCACTTCAAGCGCTCCGCCGCCCGCCGAGTCGCATCGCACCGATACCCGAGACGCCGGACGTGTTCGACTATCCGCGCGACATCCAGCCCATCCTCGACAGGCATTGTGTCGATTGTCACGGTGTTGAGCAGTACGCGGGGCGCGTCCTTCTTGCCGGTGACCAGGGTCCAATGTTCACGCACAGCTACTTCACCCTGTCGGCCCGGCTGCAAATCGCCGATGGTCGCGACCTGGCGCGGGGCAACTACAAACCTTACACGATCGGTAGTTCGGCCAGCCCCTTGCTGGAGAAGTTCAGCCCGTCCCACTATGACGTGCGGCCCAGCCCGCATGAACTCAGGATGGTCAAGCTCTGGATCGACGCGGCCGCCACTTTCCCCGGGACGTATGCGGCGCTGGGGACCGGTATGATCGGTCCGTACGCAGCACTCCAGTACGGCACGAAGCAGGAGCCGGACTACACGCAATGGCATGGTGTGAAAGCCGCGGCAGAGGTCCTTCAGCGACGTTGCGACTCATGTCACTCGGAGACGAGTCGCCTGCCGCGCCACCCGGCGGACAACCTGGGGCTGCGCCTGCATCATCTCGCCTACGGCCAAGGCGCGCCGCGGTTCTGGACGCCGCCCTGGGTGGAGCCGTATGACGACACGCGGCCCGTCGGTTCGCAGGCGTGGATGAAGGCGTACGCCGATCCGAGACTCCAGTTCTCGCGTCACATCCTCTACAACCTGTCGCATCCTGAGAAGTCATTGCTCTTGCTCGCGCCGTTGGCGAAGGACGCAGGGGGCTATGGCGTCTGTGGTCCCGTATTCCAAGGGACGGACGATCCGGACCTTCGGACGCTTCGGATCGCCATCGACGACGCCAAGGCCTATCTGGAGAAGATCACACGCTTCAACATGCCGGGATTCCAGCCGGCGCCGGAGTACATCCGCGAGATGCAGCGGTTCGGCATCTTACCGAAGGGCCACCGTCCGGGGGATCCGATCGATGTCTACGAGACGGACCGCCGGTATTGGCGCTCGATGTGGCACCAGCCTGTCCTCAGCGGGCGCGAAGATCGTAGCAGGCCAACAGGTCCCCATGTCGCAGATAGAGCCGTCCGTCCGCAATCACCGGCCGCGCCCAGGCGGGCCCGCTCCCGGTGACCGGCTGGAAGGTCCCCTTCAGGCGGAACGCGTCCGGCGTTGCTTCGACCAACGCGACGAGCCCCCGATCGTAGCGAAACAGGATATGAC
>JANQFY010000299.1 GCA_028277585.1 Sedimentisphaerales bacterium | reverse complement strand
CGGCGTCGGCTCGGAGGGCGACCCACTCAACCAGGGCTTCGATCGCTTCTACGGCTACAACTGTCAGCGGCACGCGCACAACCTGTATCCCAAGTTCTTGATCAGCGATCGCGAGGAAGTGACGTTGCCGGGGAACACGCGCGGCCTGACGGGCGATACGTATGCGCCGCAGGCGATTGCTGACGAGTTGCTGGCGTTTATCAGCGACAACAAGGACAAGCCGTTCTTCGCGTACTACCCGACGGTGATTCCCCACCTGGCGCTGCAGGCGCCCAAGGGAGGAATTGACCACTACAGGCACCAATGGCCTGAGACGCCGTACACGGGCAAGTCGTATCTGCCGCACCCGACCCCACGCGCATGCTACGCCGCGATGATCAGCTTCCTCGACAAGCAGGTCGGGCGGGTCATGGATCTGCTCAAATGTGAGGGATTGGACAAGAACACAGTCGTATTCTTCACCTCCGACAACGGGACGACGTTCCTCAAGGGACAGGTCGATTACGAGTTCTTCGAGAGCGTCGGCCCTCTGCGTGGACTCAAAGGCTCGCTGTACGAGGGTGGGATTCGCGTGCCCATGATCGCCCGCTGGCCGGGTAAGATCAAGCCACGCACCGTCAGCAACCACGCGGCGGCGCATTACGATGTCCTGCCGACCTTGCTGGATATCGCGGGCGCCGAAGTGACGTCTGAGACCGATGGCGTGAGCTTCCTGCCGACATTGCTCTCGCAGCCCGAGGCCCAGAAGAAACACGAATACCTGTTCTGGGATTTCGCCGGCTATGGGGGGCAACTGGCGGTTCGCATGGACAAGTGGAAGGGCGTCAAGCGGGGTATGAAGAAGAACCCCGATGCGCCGCTGGAGCTGTATGACCTCGAAACTGATATCGGCGAGAAGAAGAACGTCGCCGCGGCCAATCCCGAGGTTGCGGCGCGGATCGAGCGAATCATGATCGAAGCCCGGACCCGTCCGGCGATTGATAAGTTCCGGTTTGGGCGATACGCCCGCTAGTGCTCTGTCGCAACTGATCAGACGGATGGAGCAGTGGGTGGCAGCGTCAAGGCCACAGGCCTTGGCGATGGTTCATGAGAACTCGCCAAAGACCATCGCCAAGCTGCGCTTGACGCTGCCACGCAAGCGCACTGAACAAGACCTATCGTTCGACAGGCAACAAGACACCAGCTTGGATCGCGGCCGGCCGATGCGGTCTTTGGAAAAAAAGAGGTCGCTACCCGCTTTGTCACGCGGGGAAGTGGTATAATAATGCTGTCGATCCATCTTTGACATTTCGCCCGTGCATCTGTGTCTTGCACCTTGAGAGGCCATTGTTGTCCTGCATTGAGAGGATAAGGCTATGGTGTGGGTGCTCATCTGGGTTCTCTCGGCGGCGGGGGCCTATCTCTGCACCGAGGGCGCGGTTCTGTGTTTCGGCAAGGGGTCGTGGGACCGAACCACACGAGAATTCGCGATCATCTTCAGTCTGTTGCTGGGACCCGTCTATCTCCTGATCGCGGCCGAACTGTTGCTGTTGGCTGCGATGGGCAGTGGGTTCAGCACCGAGACAATTCATCGCTACAAGCATTGATGGGCTGATTCGGTTCGGTCCTGATTTGCCCCCGGTCGATTCGTGTGATTGACTGGCGAGATAGCTCCCCAGGCCGATTGGCGCCTGGTTGACCTCGTTCAGATCCGGCGACTGCCTCGGCTCATAGAAAACGGGGCCCATGTCGTATTCGACACGGGCCCCGTGATGATACAAGCGAGTCACGCCTGTCTTAGCAGACTAACTCAAACCCTACCCCTCGGGATCGGGATCGGGCTCAGGATCCGGCTCGGGTTCGGGCTCCGGTTCGGGAGCGGCCGTCGGGCCCTCGAGTCGAACGTTGTCAATGCCAAGCCAGGTGGACGGGCCGCTGACGTTCTCGAACTCGATACCGATCGTCTTGCCGACCGCCTCGGGGGCGAGGAAGGCGTTGAGTTCAACGCTGTACTCCTGCATTTCGCCCGTGATGGCGATGTCCGCGGTCGCGGCCGGGACGCGGACGCCGTCGGCCTCATAGTACAGGGTCGCGCGGAGCGTCGTGGCGGCCCAG
>JANQFY010000143.1 GCA_028277585.1 Sedimentisphaerales bacterium | reverse complement strand
CCGCGTCGAAGCTCAAGCCGTAGCGACGCAGGTTCTCCTCAGAGACTTCGATGGAAATCTCGAAGGGGCGCACGCCGGAGACATTCGCCTGGCTGATGTTCTCCAGAGCAGTCAAATCGTCCCGCACCTGATCCGCCAGGGTCTTGAGCACCGTCTCGGAAACGTCGCCAAACAACACGACCGAGATGACCTTGTGGCGTGTCTTGATCTCCGTAATGATTGGTTTCTCGGTCTCTTCCGGGAAGGTGATGATCGTATCGACTTCGGCCTTGATGTCGTCCAACACGCGCGGCGTATCCGCATACTCCTCCACTTCCACCAAGGTTGAGCCGCCGCCTTCGGAAGCCGTCGAGGTCATACGTTTGACGCCATCCACACCGGCGATCGCCTCCTCGACTCGAATGCAAACGCCGTCCTCCACATCGTCGGGAGACGCCCCCAGATACGGCACGAAAACGTTGATCATATCCAGGCTGAACTCGGGGAAGACCTCCATCTTGGCGCTGAGAATGGACAGCAGGCCTGCCGTGACGATCAGCAACATCAGTAGATTCGCCGCCACGTGGTTCGAGGCGAACCACCCCAAGATGCCCTTGCGTTCGCTCGGGGTCTCCACTCACTCCCTCCCTTCGGAATCGCTGTCTCCACCCCCTGTGTCAGTCGACTCCTTTTCCGTCTCCGTCTCTGGGACCCGAACGGCCATCCCATCCACCGGTGAGTCCAGAGCGCTGACGATAATCGCGGCGCCGTTGGGTATACCATCCGTGACATAGGCGAACGCGCCGTCGGTTCGCACGATATCCAGCGAAACAACGTGCAGACGACTATCATTGACCAGCCACACGCGGTCTTCCCCGTGGATCGCATCCCGCGGCACGGCCATGGCGTTCTCGAGCGTCCGTCCACCGATGAGCACCTTAACGAAGGCGCCCGGCAGCAACGGAGGTCTCTCGCCCGCGCCGTCAAGCGGCTTGCGAACCTCGACCACCAGGGGCACCATCCGCGACATGCGATCGACTTGCCCCGTCATGCGCGTGACGTACCCGTTCCACAGATGCATCTGATCTCCGAACTCCGCCTGCACTTCCGCTTGCACGCGGCGTTCGCCGGAACCGTCCCGCAGCGAGATCGACGTTTGCGAAACATCGAACCAGGCCAAATCCTCGTCTTCCAGCGGCACCTCAATCTCAAAAGCATCGATCCCGTATGCGGTAGCGAGCGGCTGGCCCACTCCGACATACTGCCCCAAGTCGGCACTTTCGGTGGCAATCAGTACGTCGAAAGGCAGATAGATCGCCGTCCGCTCCAATCGCAGTTCGGCCGTCGCCAACTGCGCTTCAGCCGATTCAAGGCCGGCACGGGCGCGGCCAATCTGGGGCTCACGGAACACCAACGGCGAGGTCGGTTCCGTCTCGGGATGCAGTTGCCACCACTCGCGACGCGCCACCTCCGCTTCGGCGACCTCCGTGTCCAGCCTGACCTGCGCCTCGGCAACGGCCGCGGCCGCCTGCCGCACCGCCAGTTCGTAGTCACGGGAATCGATCTGCACGAGCTTCTCGTTGGCCGGGACGATGCCGCCGGACCGCAGTTCGGAATGAATGAAGACGACTTTTCCCGACACCTCAGGGATGATGTCGACGCGAACCTTGGGGCTCACCTCGCCGTAGCCTTGAACGGTCATTTGAACGTCTTGAGCCCGAAGCGTGCGGACCCTCACCAGCGGCGCGACAACCTCCTGCTCGATCTGCTCGGGTGACTTGCGGAACTTGATGAAAGCGACAAGAACGGCGACTCCCAGAGCCAGCACCACCAGGGCCAGAAGAGCCTGCAATAGGCCACCTCCCTGTCTGGTTCGATGCCCCCGATCCCCCGAGTGACTCTCCGCCGTTTTGTCGTGCGTGGTCATTTCTTTACCATCTTCGTCTCAGTGGTTTCCTTGCTGATCCAATCGCCTCCGAGCGCCAGGTGCAAACTGACCCGCGTGGCCCAGAGCTGCCCTTTCAGGATGGTCAACTGCTCCTCGGCGATCCGACGATTCCGTTCCGATTCGAGAACCGTCAGAATGCTTTCGACGCCCCGCTCGTAGCGCCGTCTCGACAGCTCTTCAGCCGCCTGCGACTCCTGGAACTGGAGTTGAACATGCTTCAGTTGCTCACGCAGCAAGCGCTCGCTCGCCAGGGCGTCCTCAACCTCCTGCATCGCCTTGAGCACCACGCCGGCGTAGTTGGCGGCCAGTTCCGCATAGCGGGCCTTGGCCGACCGGATCTGGGCGCGAATCTGCCCGCCCTTCCAGATGGGCGCCGCCAAACCCGTGATGGCCGAATAGACCTCGAAGTCGCGATCCCAGATGTCATCCCACTCGGAACTGCTGGTCCCGTAGCTGCCCGTCAACGTCAGATCGGGATAGAGCTGCGCCATCGTGGCCCCGATCCGTTCGTTGCCCGCCCGCAGAGAGTACTCGGCGGCCCGCACGTCCGGGCGCTGATCCAAGAGCGCCGCTGGTACGCCTACCGGGACGGCCGTCAGATCGGGCAGATCGGGCAACGTCTCGGGCAGGTTGGCTGTAGAGCCTGGTTGACGCCCGAGAAGGACATCCAACGCATGACGCGCTCTGGTCAGTGACAACTCGATTGATGGCTCCTGCGCCCGTGCCGCGGCGACACTCGCCTGAGTCAGCCGCACATCGACCGGGCCCACGAGTCCTCCGCGATAGCGCCGTTCGGTGATCTCGAACGTCCTCTCGCGGCTCTCCGTATTCGCCTTGGCCAGAGCCAATCGCCGCTGGGCGATAGCGATGTCGATCCGCGCCTGGATGGCGGTAGCCACGATGGAGTTGACCATCGCCTGCTGGTTCGCCTCGGCCGCCAACATGTCCTCCCGGGCTGCTCGCCTGGCTCGACGCAACTTGCCCCAGAAATCCACCATGTAGGAGATCGAGATATTCTGCGACCAGGTCGTCGTCAACGAACTGAAACCACCTCCACCGCCGAACGGTTCGATGAAAGAGACCGGTTCCCCGGAGTTGACATCTCTGATGAATATGGGGCCGCCGCCGTCGCCCAGGTCGATGTAGTTCTTGCCGCGGCGCCGGTCGATACCATAGGAGACGTCCGGCAGGAGGCGCCCCCTGGACTCGGCGAGAACCGCTTGAGCCTGGAACACGCGCGCCGCCGATGCCTTCAGATCGTTATTGCTCTTCAACGTCTCAACCACCAGATCGGCGGTGACAGAGTCCCCGAATCGCTCCCACCAGCGATTCGCCGGCTCAACATCGTTGATATCCTGCGGCGGCGCATCGGTGTTCACGAAACGCTCAGCCGTATCCGCAACAGTTTCCGGCCGCTCGTAGTCCGGCCCGACGAGACAGCCGGCCAGAAACAACAAAGAGACCACACAGAGAACCTCTCCCCAACGCAACACCGCCCTCATAGACACCCTCCCGCCCCGTCGGCGTAGGCGCGAATCCCCGCCGCGGAGAACTTGACAACGTGATCCACCACCTCCTCAAGATCGAATGCCGGCATATCAGAATGCCCGCATCGCTCGAACATCTCCTTGACGCCCACGGCGTGCATCAATTGCCCGACAACGGACACGATCGCGTACCGGGCCCCCTTCTCGTCCAGCCAGGGACAAATCGTCTGCAGGGCCTGCCCCAACGCCATCATGACCGGCGAGACCATCTCGTCCATGAACAGCGCCGGCGGCAAATGGGGGTCTATCATTTCCCGCATCATGAGATTCACGAATTGCGGCCCGCCATCCACCAGAGGCTCCAAGAACGCACCGGCATAGGACTTGAGGAGCGCTTCCAGTTGCGGTACTTCCCCGCCTGACATGACGCGTTCGATACTGGTCAACCGCGCGTCGCGCATCGACGTCAGTCGGCGGCGCCAGACTTCCACATAAAGGTTGTCCTTACCGCCAAAGTAGTAGTTGATGGAAGCCACGTTGCAGCCCGCGGCCGCCGCAATATCGCGAACGCTCGTGTCGTTGAAACCCCGCTGGCAGAAAAGGTCCTCGCCGGCTTCTACCAGCCGATCCTGGACACTTCTGATCTCCAGGTCGTTTCCAATTTTCGAATCCGATGAAGCCATGAGAACCCTCATAAACAAGCGTTTGATACACTAGTTTGAAACAATTGTTTAAATACGTCAAGCCCCTTCTCACACACAATGCCGCCGTACCACAGCGAAGCGGATATAACATACTATTATAACAATACTTATGACCACCATAGAACTTTCGAGGCGTGTCAGACGAAACCCGTCGTTGGGGCGATCCCTCAGCCCGTTTCCCAGGACTCCGAAAAGGAGCGCACCCAACGTACCGAGCCCCCCGGCAGCCTCTGTTGGGGCTACAACCGATACAGATCGAAGCCCGTTTTGGGGACAATGTCACCGGGGTTACAATTTGTTTGGAATTGCGGCGAAAACGGTTGACAGCCTCCGGGCGAAATCGCTATAGTGTCGATTCTTGTAAGATCTGGGGCCGTAGCTCAATTGGTTAGAGCATCGGACTGTCGATCCGAAGGTTGAGGGTTCGAGTCCCTTCGGCCTCGTTCTGCAAGTAGAAGGCTGTCAAGCACTTATGTTTGACAGCCTTCTTCATTTCCACGGCCATTTCGGGGGGCGCGCCAAAACCTGACCGAGTGCAGCATCGCTCGCCCGACGCGCGCGGTCCGCCAAATCGTCCGCGACGGCCAGCCGGTGGGTCGTCTCGAACTTGGCGTGCCCGGCCAGCCTCATGACTTCGTACTCCTTGAGGCCCATCTCAATCCAGTTGGTCAGGGCCGTGCTCCTCAAGTCGTGAAATCGCCCCTCCGCGATACCTGCTTGTCGACGAATCGCGTTGAATTGGGAGCGGAAGTTGTTGATGACCTTGAGGCGCGGATTGGAAGAGCACTGCATCTTCGAGGGCCTGGCGGCCAATCGAGGGCAGTACCGGGAGGTCCTGAGACGTGGTCCGTAGACCCGCGCAGGGAAAGGACCAACTGAGACCAATAAGAGACTTGTGAAGCTGACCGTGAGGCAACCGAGACGGTACTGTAAGCCAACCATACCTCGCTAGTGCTAGTTCTGGTACAACTCACCGGCTCATGTAATCCATACTACCTGCTCGGCTGCCGACGATTCGTCCTCCAGTTCCTACCACAGCCGCGGGTAGTCCTGACCCTCCAGGATGCTCCGGATGTCTACGGCATTAGGTTCACCAACTGAATACCGTCGATGCAAATCAGGCCCTCACCACCCCGCTGCAGATAGTCGCGATCGCCAACACCAATACACACCTTTGGGGCAGAAGCCGGATTGACGCCAGCGAAATCCCCGAACGGGATGTTCCATTCGACCGCTCGGTCCGGGTGACCCTGAACGCATGACCTCAAGGTATCAACCACGTGGGCCGTCCAGTCCTGGGGCGGCTCCGATGTCCGCGCCGCCTCGGAGTAGTCGGTAGTGTCAATGCTGTTTCGCACTTTTGATTATGGTGGTCCTTGGTCTGGTCGTGGTTTGTCCTGCTGGCACCCCCATGGGGGTGCGGCGTTATCGGGCTAGCCGGCCTGGGCTACGTGTTCGTTCTGCATTTCTCTCAGTCGCTTCATGTT
>JANQFY010000070.1 GCA_028277585.1 Sedimentisphaerales bacterium | reverse complement strand
GACATCGATCCAGCCGGAGAGCGGCCAGATACCGAATCGCCGCGCGTCCTGATCCGTAACCATCCATCCCGCGCCGGCAGCCGGATAGGCCCAAAGCGTCGTGCTGGGCAAAGGCGGCATTCCGCCGGGCGCCGGGCCGTCCGGAGGTAGGGGGCCCGGATCGGGCGTCCAGAACTCCCACATCTGGGAGGTGGTGGACCAATTCCCGCGCCACGGCGGAGGGTTGAGATCATCGGCGGTTGCCGTGCCCGCCAGGAAGAACAAGCAGAACAGCATCCAGAAAGACCGTTTCATCGCCCCATACCTCCAAACAATAGGTTCGCCTCTCATAATCGACGTACCGGGCGCGCGTTTCGCGCTCCGACGTTGGCCCTGTCCTTGGGGAATGCCACGATGTGAGTCGATGCTGCTTCAATCCTAACACTGTCTATTGTATCAGGATGCGCTTCCTCAGACCATTGTGGTGACTACGTATTTTACATGGGCAGGGGGCTCGCAACCCTCGGCCAACGGGGCAGACGCTTGGTCGTCGGTCAATGGTGTGGTCGGTACGCGAGTTTCTACGGGGCGTAGGGCTTGGACAGTTTGTCTTTGCCGTCGGTCAGTGCGGCGAGTGTAAAGCGAACGAAGCGGACCTCCTTGTAGCCGGGCTCGTAGAGGACCCCGATCGTACCGTCCTGGCAGATGGTCAGGCTGGAGTAGGCTGAAGGCCCCGGATCGATCACCTTGCCGGCGCTCCAGGTCGCGCCTTCGTCGTAGCTGATCCGCACGGTGAGGTTCTTGCGCCCCTTGGCGGAGTTGGCGTTGCAGAAGAGCAGGCGGTTGCGGGCGTACCCGTCCCGCTTCGACGTGTAGCGGAGGATACTGCCGTTGCAGGCCGGGTCGACCAGGGCGGTGTCGGCTGCGCTGCGCCAGGTCTTGCCCTCGTCGTCGGATCGATGCACCCAGCGGCTCGACTGGCCCCGGACGCGCGAATTGACCATCAGCGTGCCGTCCGCCAGTTCGATCACCTTCGATTCATTGCCAGGCCGGATCGGCACGTCGATCAGACGCCAGGAGCGACCATGATCGGTGCTGCCGAACAGGCGCATGCCGTTCTCGAGATTGACCAGCGTGTGCAGCAGGTCCCCGTTGCGCCGCTGGATGCCGCGGCCTGACGTGATGAATTTGAAGTCCATCTTCCACTCGGGGCGGGCGATCTGGTCGGTGATGTCCCGCGCCTTGCCCCAGGTTCGACCGTGGTCCTTGCTGCTCTGGACGTACAGCCGGAACTCCTTGGGGGCGTCATCCTGATCCATGTAGTTGTAGAAGCAGAAGATCTCGCCCGTGGTCTTGTCCAGGATGAAGGAGGGATCGGACGCGGGCTTGCCGTCGCCGTAATCGCAGACGATCTCCATCTCCGACCAGGTCGCGCCGTGGTCCGAACTGCGCTTCAGGACGATGTCGATGTCACGTACCCAGATCAGATCTCGGTCGCTGTTGCGTCGGGCGTCGCAACAGGCGAGCAGGTCGCCGTTAATCGCGGTGATCAGCGCCGGGATGCGGAACGTGTGCGTCTGCTCCGTGCCGGAGATGAAGAGCGCCTCGTTCGCAAGGAAATCAGTCAACGGCGTCGCCGCAAGGCTGCATTGGAGCAACATCATACAGAGTCCAATGCCTGCAAGAGGTCGTGTCATCATCATGATATCTCCTTGGTTGTGACGATTCCTGGCTGGGCAGTAGCGGCCAAGCAGATCATACCACTTTGACCCCGGCAGTTCGTGACAAAACAGTGGATTTGTGAGAGGATAGCGCCTATGAACACCTCACGAGCCAGTTTCAGTTGTTTCTCCGGGCGAGGCCTCCTCGTTGCGGCCTGTGTGATCTCGGTACTGTCGTCGTTGGTCGCGGGCACGCAGGCGAACTGGCCGCAGTTCCGGGGGCCGGGGTCGGCCGGGATCTCGCCGGCAATGGGGCTGCCCGACCGATGGAGTGCGACGGAGAATATCGCCTGGCGCACGGAGATTCCGGGGCGGGGGTGGTCCTCTCCGATCGTCTGGGGCAACCGCGTCTTCGTCACGACCGCGATCAGCGAGGGACAGGAAGAGGCCGCGACGAAGGGCATCATTCCCGTTGTTGGCGACCGTTACAAGCCGTCGAAGAACCGCCGGCGGTGGGTCGTGCTTTGCTTCGCTTTGGCAACGGGCGATCTTCTCTGGCAGCGCGAAGTTCATCAGGCCTACCCTGATTGGCCCCGGCACGTCAAGAACAGCTACGCCTCGGAGACGCCGTGTACGGATGGAAAACGCGTCTACGCCTACTTTGGCAACGTGGGGATGTTCGCCTTCTCTCTGGACGGCAGGCTTATTTGGGAGCGACGCTGGCCGCGGCGCAAGACGCGGGCTCACTGGGGCAGCGGCGCTTCGCCGATCGTGTACCAGGGCAAGGTGTACCTCGTCAACGACAACCAGGAACAGTCCTTCATCGAAGCCATGAAATGCGATACGGGCGAAACGGTCTGGCGTGTCGATCGTGACGAGCGCAGTAACTGGTCTACGCCGCTGGTCTGGGAGAACGCCCAGCGCACCGAGATCGTTGCGCCGGGAACGGGGAAGGTTCGATCGTACGATCTGTCGGGGAACCTGCTCTGGGAACTGGCCGGGATGAGCGCCATCACGATCCCCACGCCCGTGAGCGGCCATGGGATGGTCTATATCAGTTCGGGTTTCAACGGCAGTCGCAAGCGACCCCTGTACGCCATCCGCCCCGGGGCGTCGGGTGACATCAGCCTGAGCAAGGGAGAAAGTTCCAACCGGTTCGTTGTCTGGAGCCAACCGAAGGCGGCGGCGTATAATGTCTCCCCGATCCTGGTAGGGGACCAGATCTACGTCTTGCTCGATAAGGGTACGCTGGCAAGTTGGGACGCCCGGACCGGCGGGGAGATCTACCCGTTTCAGAGGATTGCCCCCGACGCCAGGGCGTTCACCGCATCGCCCTGGGCTTGCGATGGGAAGCTCTTCTGTCTGAGCGAGGAGGGGGACACGTTCGTCATTCAGCCGGGTCCCGAAATGAAGGTGCTGGCCAGAAACAGCCTGGGGGAAATGTGCATGGCTAGCCCGGCCCTGGCGCCCGGCGCTTTGATTATCCGAACCGCTGAGGCGCTCTACCGGATCGGAGAGTCGCCCCGTTGACATGATCATTCGTCACCGACGCGCGGGCGGTTCGTAGTCGAGGGCGGCCTCGATCGCGGCGGTCAGGACGGGCGCCTGAGTGACGCCCAGGAAACGCTCAATGACTTCTCCATCGCGGAACAGGATCAGGTTGGGGATGGCGGTGACGTTGTACTGTTGCGCCAGCGGCCGCGCCTGGTCGATATCCACTTTCGCGACGGTCGCTTGCCCCTGAACCTGCTCGGCGACCTCGTCCATGATGGGCAGTTGCGTGTCGCAGTGGGAGCACCACGTCGCGTAGAAATCCACGAGCACCACGCCGGTGGCGATGGTCGCATCGAAGTTCCGCGCGTTCAGTTCCAGGACGACAGCGGGGCAGGTCGGAGCCTCGTCCAGTTCCCAGACGAAGCGCGGATAGTTGGGCTCGGCGATGGACCAGATGTTGTCGGCCCCATTGGCTGCTTCGCAGACGAAGTCCCAGCCGGCGTTGAGGAACGGCGCCGCCGTCTGCATCTCGGCGGTTGCCAGACCCGTGCCGTCGCTATCGGGAGAGAACGTCGAGACCTCCGCATCCCAGAAGCTTCCAACGACATCACCCCGGTTGCGACCGATGAGCCCGCCGAAACCCCCAATGTCGTTCGGATCGATCCGATTGGGGTCGCTGGTCAATACGCTCGCGCTGTAGCTGTGAATCACCAGGGCGTTCGGCTCGTTGTCGCCGACCAGACCGCCGAAATAGACGCCGGCGTCGATCGCCGCGGCGCTGTAGCAGTTGTCCACCGTACCCTGGTTGCGGCCGACGAGTCCGCCGATGCCCTTGATCGCTTTGATGGCGGCGGCACTGAAACTGCGCGCTACGTGACCATCGTTCTCTCCCAGGAGCCCCCCGACAAGCCAGGTGCCCTCGAGCGCGCCGGTGCTGTAGCAATCGATCACCAGACCTTCATCGCTGTATCCGGCCAGCGCGCCGATGCAGTCGGAGCCGGCCAGGTTCACGTCCACGATACCGAGGCCCCTGACCTCGCCGGAAAGCCGTCCAAACAGGCCCACATGCGTCTCGGCAGCGACGGTGAGATTCGCGATGGTCTGACCATTGCCATCGAAAACGCCGGTGAAGTGAGGTCCCTGGAAACTGCTTTCGCGGGCATTGGCATCCGGCGCAATGAGGGCGTTGTCGAAGACCCGCCCGCCGGGCAGGTTCGGATCGAGATCAATATCGGCGGTCAGGACAAAATGCTTGTCGTAGTCGTCGGGCGTTTCGCCCAGGGCGATCAGATCGGCCGCGGTGGCGATCTCGTACGGATCGTCAGCCGTCCCGCCGCCCCCGGCGTATTTGCAGGGGACCGTCTCACCCGGCCAGGCGTTCATGCCGCCCATCATGTCGTAGACTTCGGCAAACCCCTGCGAATCGAGGAAGTTAGAAGCCACGTTGCTGCGCCCGCCGCTGCGGCAAACCACCAGGATCGGCTTGTCGGCGGGCAACTCGGCGAACCGGTCATACAACACGCCGGTGTTCAACGGATAGTTCAGCGCGCCGCGAATGTGCCCCCGCGCATCGCAGTATTCCGAAGGTTCGCGAACGTCGAGGACGATCAGGTCCTCCGTCGTTTCGATCAGGTCGAGGGCCTGCTGGGGCGTGACGTCGGTATGGGCCCCGACATTTCGGTTCAGTGCCATCAGCGAGACGATCGCCAGCAACAGAAAGTTCCAGGGGGTCTTCTCCATGATGAACTCTCCTCTCGATTCCTTCGCGGTTCGCTCAGAGACAACGGTCGGGCAAGGCTGCCGATCTGCGCCCGAATCTCCAGTTTACGTTTTCCAGGCCCTCGACTCAATCCTGGATACTACGTATTTTCGCCTCGGCTGGTTCCATCCACGAAAGCGGGGGCTGAGACAGGCTAATCTCACGCGAAATGGGCCCCGGCGAGCCCCAGCCGTGCCAATGTCGTGTCAATGCCGGGGCAATGCCGTTGAAAACACGGGACGATTCGCCTCTAATGATGCGAAAATCGGGCACGGAGAAGACCCATGACACCAACGGACATCGGAATGCGAATCGCCGAGCTGAGAAGACAGCGGGGCCTGACCCAGGAAGAGCTGGCGGACAGGACCGGGCTCAATGTAAGGACGATCCAGCGCATCGAACAGGGCGAGGTCACGCCGCGCCCGTCGACCCTGCGAATGCTCTCGGACCTCTTCGAATGCGAACTCGTCGGAGTCGCGAACGCCAGGCGGACCGACTTCTGGCTCGTCCTCGTGCACCTGAGTAGTGTCATCCCGCTGGCGATTGTCCCGGTTCTGCTCTGGGCCTGGAAGAAGGACGAGGTCGAGGGAATGCGCCGGCACTGCATCGACGTTCTGAATTTCCAGATCACGATGGCGCTCTGCCTGTTCGGCGCGTCCATCCTGATCTTTGCCGTCATCGGACTCCTGCTGCTCCCGGTGTTGGGCATGTTCATCTCCGTGATGGCCGTGATGAACGCCATCAGAGTGGCGATGGAGCAGGAGTATCGGTACCCGCCGGTGATCCATTTCCTCCAGGTGGATTGACGCGCAATGAAGCGGCGGGCCGCGTCTCGGCAGAGACGGCCGGCAGCGCAGGGACGGGGACCGTTTCTCCCCGATGAAAGATCCCCATGGGCCGCCCCAGGCGACGGGACCTACGGCGCCTCGAAACGGTGCTGTGGGTGCCGGACGGTCAGCACGGCGCAAGGGGCCTTCCGCGTGACCTTCTCCGCGACGCTGCCCAGCAGCATGGACGCCAGGGCCGAATGCCCGTGCGTGCCGAGTACGATCAGGTCGATACTCTCCTGGCGGCAGTAGCGAATGATCTCTTCGAAGGGCTTGCCCAGCGTGACAGCTTGCGTCAGCGCCGGGTGCGAGCTTGGGATGTGCTCGGCGACGAACCGGTCCAGGTGCTCGGAAGCCGACTTGCGCAACTCCGCCTTGTCGAGGGGATAGCTGGCCACCAGCGGCGCGACATACCCGCCCTGGAGCAAGAGTTCATGTTCCGAATCGACGACATGCAGGCAGTGCAGTTGGGCCCCATACCGCTGGGCGAGGTCCAGCGCCAGCGGCAGGGCCGCCAGCGAGTGCTCGGAGAAGTCCGTGGGATACAGGATGTTTTTCATGTCCATCATGCTGAATCACTCCTTCCTCAAAACACGGGCATTGGGAGTTGGAGCGGATCGGGTGCGACTTCTGAGGCAGTGGAGGTTGCAGGGTTCCCGCCGGCCCGTATGGGGCGGTTCATACCTGCGAGATGTGCGTCCGCCGATCATAGCGAACCCCACCTAATGTGGAGTGTATTGTACCACTCCTGATGCGTCGCGTCAAATCGAGTTGTTTCCAAGGCCCGCCTGTGGGTGCATTTCACATTTGTGGGTAACTGGCTCCTGTGCGTCCGCGCCTGCCTCTGTCATTCCTGCGCAGGCAGGAATCCAGAGATTGGCGCGCGTCGCTCCCCGGGCAATACGACCAGAGACCCAGCGAACATCTCGCACGTCTGGATTCCCGCCTGCGCGGGAATGACAGGTTCTGCGGCCAAAGGCGTACCCACCAACGTGAAACACATCTCCTGTCCATGACCGTGTTTGACAGGAGCCGGATGGGGTCGCTACAATCACCGCCACAGAAAAGGGAGTCTCCAATGACCGATACGCCCAGCGACGCACCTGCCTCGATGCCGGATGATTCGCCTCGTCCGCGCCGCCGCATTCGAATCTGGCATGTCGCGGTGATAGCGCTGCTGGCGATCGCCGCCGTCCCGGTGGGCCTGCGGGTGTACTGGCAGGTGCAACTGCGACAGCGCATCAAGGCGCTCGCGGCGGCGGGCTATCCGATCCGGGCCGAGCAGATGGACGCGTTGTACCCGCTGCTGGACCCGGATCAGGAGAACCTGGCCGATTCGATCGTCGCGGCCGGCTCCCTGTTCGAATTGGACCTCTCGCACGAAGAAAGAGAGGTCGTTCCCGTGATCGGGCAAGGCGAACTGCCCCCGCTCGGCGTTGCACTCAGCGCCGAAGCACGCGGAATCCTTGCTCGTCTGCTTGACGATCATCAAATCCCTCTCGATCATCTATTGCGTATGTCCTTGGTGCCGCGCTGTCGCTATCGGTTCGACTGGTCCGAGGGTATCAAGGACGGTTTTCCCGAATTGGGGGCGGCGCGCCGATGTGTGTCGTTGCTCAGCGTTGCGGCGCTGAGCGCCTTCGACGAGGGCGACTCGGAACAAGCTTTGGACGCGCTGATTCGCGCTCTGGTCATCGGGCGGTCCGTCAGCGAGGCGCCGGTGATGTGGGGACGCCATAGCTTGAACCGGGCGCTGAAGGTGCTCGAGTGGGGGCTCGGACGCGGCCCGCTGACGGAGGAGCAACTTGCTCGGTTGAACGAAGCTCTGGGGCAAGACGATTGCCCTGAGAGTCTCGTGCGCGGCATGGTGGGATGGCGCTGCCTGGTATTGCCATTTCTGCAGTACCCCGATCCGGGCGAGGACAGAGACCTGCCGCCCGATATGATTCTGGATCTCTATCGCGTCTTCGGCCTGGCGGCGCGCGAGACGGTGATCTACATCGACGCGATCGAATCTTACATCCAGGCGGCGCGGCTGCCGCTGAACGAATGGCAAGCGGCCGCTCAAGCCATCGACGCTCAGGTGCGCACCCAGGTTGGATGGTGTTTGCAGCTTCGGTACTTGGGCGTGGAGGACTCGGGGCTCTCGCATAGTCTCATTCATGGTTTCACCAGTCGGGCCAAGGGGGACACCGCTCGCACGGCTCTGGCGCTCGAGCGCTACCGACTGGCGAAAGGGCGGCTCCCCGAGACGCTGGCCGACCTCGTGCCGGAGTATCTCGAGAGCGTTCCGCTCGACCCGTTCGACGGGGCGGCGCTGCGCTACCAGATGCTGGCCCAAGGCTTCGCGGTCTACAGCATCGGTCGCAACGGCTGGGACGATGGCGGGACGCCGCCCACGTCGGGTCACGAATGGCGGCAGGGGAATTGGGACATCACATTCACCATTGAGCGGTAAGGAGTCCAGCGTGGCGAGGAACGAACGGATTACCATGGCGCAGTGAAGCCTTGGGAATGGCCCATGGGCATGGCGCGCTCTTGGTAGCAGCGCGATTCCTCATCCCCCAGTTCTGCGGATTCGGGGCTGCCGCCGGTAGCCGGTGGACGTCCATCACACGTGTGTGGCCTCGAAGACCTGAGCAAAGCGTGTAACGTTTGCCGCCAAAGCGCGTCATACAGGACAGTTAGGGCTGCGTGAGGTGTGCGGGGAATCGGGAGATCACATTCACCATTGAGCGATAAGGAGTCAAGCGTGGCGATAGAAGAAAGCGGACGGGAGAAACGACGCGGGCGATTTCGGCTTTGGTACATCCCGGTGGCGTTGGTGGTCCTTGGTTTGGGGGCGGTGTTGGCGTCCCGTTGGCACTGGAGTCGCGCGCTTCATCAACGCATGGCGGCGTTCTCCCGGCAGGGCTACCCCGTGACACGTGAGGAAATCCAGGCGTTGTATCCGCCTCTAGAGCCGGGCCAGGAGAACGCGGCGGAGCTGATTCTGGAAGCGGCGCAGAGCCATGTTGATGTCCTGACCCGGGAGGAGATCGACCGGTTGCCCTTGCAGGGACGCACCTCGCCTCCCTGGCGGGGGTGGGGCTTCTCGCCCAAGACCAGAGACATAACGAAGCGATTCCTGGCCGACAACCAGGACCAACTAGCGCTGTTGCATCGAGCCGCCGAGATCGAAACATGCCGCTACCCGGTGAGTCTTGAGCCGGGCTCGGACGTGCCGTTTCGCGGCCATGATGTCTACACCAGCGGAAACCTGCTCTGCCTTGCCGCGCTGTTGGCGTTCGATGAGGGGCGGACACAGGCTGGCGTCGAATCCCTTGCAGCAGCACTTCGTATCGCCGAGTCCGCCCGATGCGTTCCCAGCGTGTATGGTGTCCTGACCGACAGGAATATCCGGCGTCAGACGCTCCTGGTCCTGGAATGGGCTATGGCGCGGGAGACGTTCACGGAGGAAGAACTGCATTTGCTGCAGGAGGTGCTCACGATCGACGATCCGCCCGACCAGTGGGCGCATGCCTTTGCCACCCATTTGCATTGGCGTCTGTTGTACTTCGAGAAGCCCGAACTCGAGGGCAGCCCTGCGGATCCCTCCGCGGATCTCAAACTTCACGGGGTGCTCGGGCTCGGCCTGAAGGAGGCGGTCCTCTTCGTGGACATGATCGAGTCGTACATCGACATAACGGGCCAACCGCTCAATCAGTGGCAGGCCGCAACTGCGGCGCTCGACGTCGAGTTGGATCAGACGTTACGCGGCGGTAAGCTGTTGGTCCCGACAAATCGAGGGGCTTTCTCAGGGCTC
>JANQFY010000055.1 GCA_028277585.1 Sedimentisphaerales bacterium | reverse complement strand
GCTAACCGTGCGGCCCATTCCTCCGACACCGATGCAGGTCAAGCGGGCCCTGGATGACGCCCTATTGGAGGCCGGCGTGCCGTTCCTCTATGGGTGCTACGCCACGGACGTTCTTCAGGACGACAAGGGCCGTCCGGCCGGGATTGTCATGGCCAATCAGTCCGGCCGCCAAGCCGTCCGAGCGAAAGTCATCATCGACGCGACACCCCGGGCCAACGTCGCCCGCATGGCCGGGGCGTACTTCGACCCCTATCCCAGAAAGCTCCAGACCTTCAAGCGTATCGTCGTCGGAGGACCTGTCCGCCAGGGCGAAAACCTACACGCCCGTCGGTTACCCACCCCTCTCCAGGCATCTGACGGCCGGACCTACGAGGCGACGGAATACACCCTCGAGATTCCCATGGACAACGCCTCTTATGCGTCATTCGCCCGGGCCGAGCAGATCGCCCGCGACAAAACCTGGCATGCCGAGCAGGTCGACGCTTCGGAAGTGCTGTTCCAGGTCCCCCCCGATCGCATCCAGGGCAAAGCCTTAGAATGTTGCACCTGGCCCGGGGCCAACAAGATCGCCCTGGACGTCTTCCGACCCGCCCAGACCGAAGGTCTGTTCGTGCTCGGCGGATGTGCGGACGTGGCGCGTAGCGCGGCCGAGAAACTCCTGCGTCCCCTGGAGTACATCCGCGTGGGCCGGCGCATTGGAGTCGCGGCCGCCGTCGAGGCGCGTACCGCCATGGCTGCCCAGGACGTTCTTCTCAAGGGCGTCTCTCCGCGGAAGAGCCCAGCCGGTGACGTTCGCGAGGACACAGGCTGGATGCGCATCGCTTCGAACTCACCTGACGCGATCCAAAGCCAGGACCGTGCCGTTCCGATCCTCGGCGAGTACGACGTCGTCGTGGTGGGAGCGGGCACCGCGGGCGCCCCGGCCGGCATCGCCGCGGCGCGACAAGGCGCCAAGACCCTGGTTGTCGAGTACCTGCACGGCCTGGGCGGCATCGGAACGATGGGGCTGATCTCGAAGTACTACTATGGCTATCGCGTCGGCTTCACTAAGGAGATCGATCAAGGATTGGCCGAACTGGGCGGCCCCTCAGAGGGCGGCAGCACAGAAGGTCAGGCCTGGAACAACCAGTTGAAGATTGAGTGGTATCGCCGGGCGATGCGCAGCGCCGGCGCCGATATCTGGTACGGAACACTGGGCTGCGGCGCGCTCGTTGACGACGGCCGCGTCACTGGAGTCGTCGTCGCCACGCCAACTGGACGCGGGGTGGTGCTGGCCAAGAAAGTGATCGATTCGACCGGCAGCGCGACGATCGCCGCGGCCGCCGGAGCCGAGTGCACCTATACCACGGGTGAGCACATCGCCGTCCAGGGAACGGGACTCCCCTCCTGGGGACTCGGTGTCCGATACATGAACACCGATTACACCTTTGTAGACGATATCGATGTCGTCGACACCTGGCGGTCTTTCCTGATCGGACGCAAGAAATTCAAGGACCGCTACGACCTCGGTCAACTCGTCGATGCACGCGAACGCCGACAGATCGTTGGCGATTTCCATCTCTCGCCCATCGATGCGTATCTGGGTCGGACCTTTCCCGACACGATCGTCCGGGCGAGCAGCAACTTCGACACGCACGGCTTCACGATCCATCCGATGTTCATGCTCAAGCCGCCGGATCGCGAGCTTGTGCCCTGCTATGTCCCCTACCGGAGTCTCTTGCCCAAGGGGCTCGATGCGATTCTTGTGACCGGGCTGGCCGTCAGCGCCCACCGTGATGTGATGCCGGTGATTCGCATGCAGCCGGATGTTCAGAATCAGGGCTACGCCGTGGGCGTTGCCGCCGCGACGGTCGCCAAATCAGGGAAGGGCCTGCGCGAGATCGATATTCGCGCGCTCCAGCGCCATCTGGTCGAGAAGGGGAACCTGCCCAGCCAGATCCTCAGCCATACCGATTCCTTTCCCCTGCCCGCCGCACGGATCAGAGAAGCCGTTCGAACGCTCACGGAGGGCTTCAATGGCATCGAGGTTGTCTTCTCCCAGCCGGACGCGTCTCTTCCTCTGTTGAGAGAAGCTTACGAGCGGGCGGACTCACCCCAGGACAAGCTCACCTACGCCCACGTGCTCGGTATCATGGGCGTCCCGGACGGGGTCACTCCCCTGATCGGGGCGGTCGAGAGCCATACGGCATGGGATGAAGGCTGGAAATACACCGGCATGGGACAATTCGGGCGCAGCCTCAGCCCCCTGGACAGCCTGATTATCGCCCTGGGCCGCACGCGCCGAACTGAAGCGCTCGCCCCGATCCTCGAGAAGGTGAAGCAACTCGGCCCGGAACACGCCATGTCACACCATCGCGCGGTCGCCGTGGCGCTGGAAGCACTGAGAGATCCGGCCGCGGCCGGAGCATTGGCCGAACTGTTGGGCAAGCCAGGTATGAGGGGACATGCGTATGTGGATATCGATGAGGTCGCGCGCAACATACCTCCCAGCCCGGTGGACACCACCACGCGAGAGCGGTCGCTACGTGAGCTGATTCTCGCGCGGGCTCTCTATCGATGCGGTGACAAGAATGGACTGGCTAAGGCTATCCTCAGCGAGTATGCTCGGGATCTTCGCGGTCACTATGCCCGCCACGCAATGGCCATACTGGAAGAAGAGCCGGGACCACGGTGACGCGGCCCCGAGAGAGAATGCGGACTGGAACAGCAACATAGACTACTGAACCCCAGGGAGGCAACAGATGGCTGGAGAATACCGTTTTTCGTTCGGACCGTGGAACATTCACGAGGGCAGCGATCCGTTCGGACCGACCGTGCGGCGGAAGATTGCGTTCGCCAAGAAACTCAAGCTCTACAAGAAACTGGGCTTCGACGGCGTGCAGTTCCACGATGACGACGCGGTCCCGGGCATGGACAAACTCACCGCGCGGCAGATCGTCAAGGAAGCCAAGGACGTGCGCAAGATGCTCGACGGTGAGGGCTTGGCCGCAGAATTCGTGGCGCCGCGTCTGTGGGAGAATCCTCAGACGATCGACGGTGGGTACACTTCCAACGACCCGGCGTGCCGCAAGTACGCCCGCGAGCGCAGCCGCCGGTGCATCGATATCGCCGTGGCGCTCAAGACCGATTTGATCGTCCTCTGGCTGGCCCGCGAAGGCACGTACATCCGTGAAGCCAAGGACAGCAAACTCGCGGTGGATCGCCTGGCCGAGGCGGTCGACGACATGCTCGCCTACCACAGCGGCATCAAGATCGCGATCGAGCCCAAGCCCAACGAGCCGATGGACCACACGTACATCCCGACAACGGGACATGCGATGGCTCTGGGGTATCTGACCAGGGACCCGAAGCGTGTCGGCGTCAATATCGAATCGGCACACGCCATTCTGGCCGGTCTCGATCCGTCCGATGAAATGGGCTTCGCTCTGGCCTACGACAAGCTCTTCACCGTCCACCTGAACGATCAGAACGGTCTGAAATTCGACCAGGACAAGAGCTTCGGCTCGGCCAACCTGCGGCGCGCCTTTGACCAGGTTCGCATCCTCGACAAGTACGACTACGGCCAACGCGGCGAGTTCGTCGGTCTCGACGTCAAAGCCATGCGCACCCAGAAGCAGGCGACGGCGACCAAGCATCTGAGCAACAGTCGGACCGTATTCCTCAAGCTCGTGGAACTGTCGCGCAGCCTCGACGAGAGCCGGGTCGAAGCGTTGACCGCCGACCGTGACTACGAAGAACTCGACCTGCTCATCATGAACCACCTCATGGGCGCCTAAGAACGGGACACCACTATGGCCAACGACAACATCGTACTGAGTATCGGCGCCCACCCGGACGACGCCGAGTTCATGTGTACCGGAACGCTGGCCCTGCTTCGCGAACGCGGCTGGCAGGTCCACATCGCCACGATGGCGCCCGGCGACTGCGGCACCGTGGAGTACAGCCGCGAGGAGATCAGTCGTATCCGCAAGGACGAAGCCGCCTGCGCCGCGGCAATGCTCGATGGAACCTACCATTGTCTCGAATGCGGCGATATATTCATCATGTATGATCGCCCGACACTGCTGAAGACCATCGCCCTGGTGCGCAAGGTGCGGCCCAAGATCGTCTTCGCGCTGAGTCCATCGGACTACATGGTCGATCATGAGATGGCCAGCAAACTGGCGCAGACCGCCTGTTTCTGTTGCGGCGTCGTCAACGTCGAGACCCCCGGGGCCGAACCTTTTGAGCCGATCCCTCATCTGTACTACGCCGACCCTCCCGAGGGCAAAGACATACTCGGCGGCGAGATCAAACCGAGCACGCTGGTTGATACCACCAGTGTGATGGAGAAGAAGGAGAAGATGCTGTGTTGCCACGAAAGCCAGCGTAATTGGCTGCTGAAACATCACGGGATCGATGAATATGTGGATGCGATGAAGGCCCTGGGCCGCAAGAGAGGCGCGGAGGTTGGCTCGGCCTATGCCGAAGGATTCCGCCAGCACCTGGGCCACGCCTATCCGCAGAGTAACATCCTCAAAGAAGAACTCGGTGACCTGGTACACGTGAAATAGGGAGAGCACACATGGGGAGAAAACAGAGTTTGCTGGCCCCGGACTGGTGGGACTACACGACACTCGACGACGAGATTCTCAACGATGCAGCCCGCCTGACGCCCGAGGACATGGTCGCCCTCAGTCGGGATGGACTCAAGGTAGTCCTCTACGAGACGCTGGAGGATTTCTATTTGGCCGAGGCGCTGGAGTACATCACCGCCTGGAGGCAGGCAACCCCGGACAACCCCGTCGGGATCTGCGGGCCGATCGGCCCGACCGAGCAACTCCCGCTCGTGGCGCGACTGGTGAACGAACTGGGTCTGAATCTCAAGGACGCCCACTTCTGGGGGATGGACGAGTGGTTCAAGGACGGGCGAGAAACACCGGAAAGCCATCCGCTTTCCTTCGCCCGCGCCGACCGCGAGCTATGCTTCGACCTCATCGAGTCCAGCCTGAAGATGCCCGAGGGCAATCTCCATTTCCCCAAGGCCGACGCCACCGCATACATCGACAGTTGGCAAGGTGTTCGCTGCGCCGTCATGCAGGGCGGTCAGGGCGACATCAAGCACTGGGCGTTCAACGACCCCGTCCGGCGCGAAGGCCCCTATCAGGATCGCCCGCCGACGCCGGAGGAGTACCGCCAACTGACCACACGGGTCGTCGAATTGCATCCGGTGACCGTGATGCAGAACGCCCGCACCAGCGGCGGCGGCGTGGTCACCGGCGTGCCAAGTCACGCGATCACCGTCGGGCCGGTTCAGACCTGGCAAGCCGAGAAGGTTTCGATCTGGCAGGCCGGCACGCACGATAATGCGTTCGGCATGCGCCTGACCACTCTGATGATCGGCAAGCAACTGGCTGACAGCGCCGTACCCATGTCGCTGCTGGCCGACCACCCCAACGTGCAGTTCAATTTCTACCGCCCCGCGATCGGCGTCTGCGAAACGGAGATGCACTGATCGCCCGCGCGGCGAGGAGACATGTTTGATGGCAGTGGATGTTCTGATTCTCAACACAGCCGTAGCGGATCTGCGGCGGCCGGACTTTGGATTCGCCGACGCGCTGGTCGGCAAAGGCGGCCTGGCGAAGTGCAAGACCGAGGACATGCCCAAGTATTCCCAGGAGCAGATCAAGGCGTGGATCGACGAGGGGTCCGCCACCGCCGGCGGGCCGGGCAATACCGCCCCGCTGATCGCCCGCACCGGTGTGCGCGTCGGGGTGGGCGCCAATCTCGGTGAAGGCGAATACAATCGCCTCGACGCTCAGGGTCGCTTCTTTCAGGATGTCATGACCTCCAACGGCGTGGACATGTCCGCCACGCACATTCACCCGGATCTGCCCACGGGCACGACGTTCATCCACAATCCCACCGAAGACGACCGGGGAGGCATCGCCTATTTCCCGAACGCCAACAACGATTTTGATTTCGAGGTTTTCAAGAAGTCCGTCCAGCGTCTCGAGCCGAAGATCGTCTACTACATGTACTCCGGGTTGTCCGATCGAGGCGACGCCAACGGGGGGCGCGATCTCGCCCAGTTCATCCGGTGGTGCCGCAGCCAGGGCACGCTGACCATCGCCGATTGTCACACCCTGACCGGCGATCCTCACAAGCTCATCGCCGAGGGCGCCGCGGTGCCCGAGTACAAACTGCTCGAACCGCTGCTGCCCGAACTCGACCTGTTCTTCACCTCGTCCGACGAGGCCAAGCTGATTGAGAACACGCTGGGCCAAACGCGCGTCTGGGCCGACGGCGACGAGCATGACGACATTGGCGAGTTCCTGGATTTCCTCACGGCGCGATTCTGGAGCGAGGAAGGACGAACCCGACTCTTCGGCGTCACCGTCAGCAATGGCGCGTACGAGAAGCACATCGGCCCCAAGGGAAACGCCGGCAGCCCCAGCAAGGTCACCTCGCGTTTCCTGGCCGGCGAGATCGTCGACCTCGTCGGGGCCGGCGACTCGTTCCGGGCGGGCCTGATCACCTATGTCGCGCGGAACCTCGAAGCGTTTCGCGCCGGTGAGATGGATTTCGCCGATGCGATTCAGATGGGCAATCTGTTCGCGTCCCTCTACATCAAAGCGCCGCTGGATGACCGGTACGGCAGTATTCGATCCTATGGCCGCATGGCGCAAATCGTCGAGAGCAAGGAAGGCTTCCATGACTTCGAAGCCCTCCGGCAGGCATTGGACTAGTATGGAGCACAATTCATGGCCGCGAAGAAGAGATATCCCGACTGGCATGACAAGGTGGGCAATCACGCCCAGATCGGCGGCATTGAGACGTCAGTCCTGGACAATGGGCTCGGCCGGGGCACGCGCATCGCCTGGATCAACACCGGTGCCGGACTGCGCTACAAGGTCGTGATCGATCGAGGACTCGACATCGTCGACGCCTTCTACAACCAGTACAGCCTGGCCTGGCTCAGTCATGCCGGCGTCACCGCCCCGCGTCCCGACGCCAACGCCGGGATCGAATGGCTCTGGCCCTTCGGAGGGGGGCTTCTGACCACGTGCGGCCTGACCCATGTGGGCGGTCCCGAAGAGGATGAGTTCGGCCAGCGGGGGCTGCACGGGCGCATTAGCAACACGCCGGCCCAGGTCGAGTCGATCATCCAGCCCGATCTGCACGCCGGCAAGCTCGAGATGAGCATTACCGCCGTGATGAAACAGTCCCGCGTGTTCGGCCCGAACCTGGAGCTGCGCCGCACGATCTCCAGCACGCTCGGTGAGGCAGCCATCCGCATTCACGATGTCGTCACCAATGTCGCGAACACCGCCACACCGCACATGCTGCTCTATCACTGCAACTACGGCTGGCCCCTCGTGGACGCCGGCACCGAGATCGTGTGGAAAGGCTCGTGCCAGTCGCGCGGCCTGGATATGGACAACGCAATCTTCGAGGGCAAGCACGACTACCGCATCTGCCGCAAACCGCTGGAGAGTCACCGCGGTACGGGCGAAGCGTGCGGCTTCATTGACGTGACACCGGACAAGGACGGGATGTGCACGGTGGGGCTCCACAACAAGAAACTGGGCCTGGCGGTTGCCACGCGATACAAAAAGAAGCAACTACCCTGCCTGGCGAATTGGCAGCATTGGGGACCGGGCGAGTATGTGACCGGATTGGAACCGGGAACGAATCCGCCGATCGGCCAGGGTGCGGCGCGGGCGGCGAAGAAGTTGATCCACCTGGAACCGGGTAAGAGCCGGACGTACCAACTCGAAATGAGTGTACTGACCGCACCCAAGGACATCCAGCAATTCCTCAAGACAGCACGAAAGTGAACATGACCGAACACACATTCGCCGGGTTCGGGTTCGGACCGATCCAGGCCGGGCTTCTTGCCAAAGAAGCGTTTCAGAGCGGCAACTTCAGACGCATTGCGGTCGCGGAGATCGATCAAGCGTTGGTGGACGCCGTTCGCGACAACACGGGCACGTACTACGTCAATGTCGCCACGGCCCACAGCATCGAGACGGCGAGAATCGACGGGGTCGAAGTGCTGAATCCGGCCTGCCCCGAGCACAGATCGCGTCTGCAAACGGCGCTGGCGGAAGCGACGGAGATAGCAACGTCCCTGCCGTCGGTCGATTTCTACACGACCGGTCAGACCAACAGCGTCGCGGCCCTCATCGCCGAAGCCTTGCGCAACCGGAAGGCCGACGCAACCATCATCTACGCGGCAGAGAACAACAACCACGCGGCCGAGGTGTTGCAGCAGGCTGTCGTGGACACATTGGGCGCACCTCTGCCCGAACGCGTGCAGTTTCTCAATACCGTCATTGGCAAGATGAGCCGCGTCGTGACCGATCCGCGCGAGATCGCCCAACTGAGTCTGGCGCCCATAGTCCCGGGAATCGACCGCGCCTTTCTCGTCGAGGAATTCAACCACATCCTCGCCACCCAAGCCAGCATCCCAGGCTTCGCGCCGGGCACCGAGGTGTTCATCGAAAAGTCCGACCTGCTTCCCTTCGAAGAGGCGAAGCTCTACGGGCATAACGCAATCCACGCCCTGCTCGCCTTCCTCGGCTCGCTCCGAGGTCATGTCGGAATGACGGACCTCAAGGACGACAAGACGCTCATGGGCATCGCACGAGAAGCGTTCTTGCACGAATCGGGCGGCGCACTGATCCGGAAATACACAGACCTGAAGGAGGATCTCTTCACCGAGCCCGGCTACCGCCATTTCGCCGAAGATCTGCTGACGCGGATGACCAATCCTCACCTGGCCGACACGGTCGCCCGCGCCGGCCGCGACCTCGTACGCAAACTCGGACCGACCGACCGCATCTTCGGCACGATGTCGGTGGCCCTGGAGCATGGGATCGAACCGAAGAATATGGGCCTGAGCGCCATGGCGGGCGTCGCCCTGCTTCTCCAGGAAGCAGAGTTGCACGATCTACCCGATGAACTGCGCGGCTTGGATTGGCGCAGCGTCTCTCCCGACCAACTCAGCATTGTTCTCAGATGGCTTTGGCGCGATCAGACGCCGCCTTTCTCACACGATCTCCTTCAATACACCCACGCCGCCCAGGATAGGCTGGTCGAACTGGCGGGCGTCTGAGTGCCTTAGCCAATACCGGCCGCGCGCTTGGCGGACTCGACGGTATTGACCATGAGCATGGTGATGGTCATGGGACCGACCCCCCCCGGCACAGGGGTGATGAGCGAAGCCTTCTCTTTGACGGCTTCAAAGTCCACGTCGCCGACCAGACGATAGCCCCGCTTCTTGGTCGCATCATCGACCCGGTTGACGCCCACGTCGATCACCGCGACCCCATCCTGGACCATGTCGGCGGTAATGGTGTTGGGCCGGCCCACCGCGGCGACGAGAATGTCCGCCTGGCGGGTGTGCTCGGCGAGGTCCTTCGTTCGGGTGTGACAGACCGTCACCGTCGCGTTACCGGTCGAACTCTTCTGAACCAGCATATTCGCCAGCGGTTTGCCGACGATGTTACTCCGCCCAACGATCACCACGTGCGAGCCCTCGATCGTGACGCCGCTGCGGAGGAGCAGATGCAAGACGCCGTGCGGCGTACATGAAAGGAAAGTCTCCTCCCCCACCACCATCTTGCCAACGCTGACCGGGTGGAATCCATCCACGTCCTTGGCCGGATCGATGCCGAAGAGCACTTCCGACTCGTTCATGTGCTTGGGCAAAGGCAATTGAACGAGAATCCCATTGATCCTGGGATCGGCGTTCATTTTCCCGACCAGCGCCATCAGCTCGTCCTGAGTGGTCTCGGCCGGCAAGCGGTTGTCTTCGGAGTAGATCCCCAGTTCCTCGCAGGCCCGCTCCTTGGCAGTGACATAAGAGTGACTGGCCGGGTCGTCGCCCACCAGGATCACGCCCAGGCCGGGCACGATGCCCTGTTTGGCCAGCCCCGCCACCTCGTCCTTGAGTTCGGCCCGGATATCGGCCGCCACCTGCTTGCCGTCAATGATCTTTGCCGTCATCGGCGCTCCTTTACTGCACTCTCATTCGCGTCGTTGATTCACTCCGGCCGCGCCGGGGACTCGATTCTCATCGTCAAAGAGTTGTTGTCAAGCGTATTCTATCTCACCCCGCTCGGTGTCTACTCCGCCGGCGGCAGGAGGTTCTTCTCGGCGCCACCGATCAGGTGAGGCAACCCTTCCTCCAACTCCATCTGCTCGGTCAATTCGCCCGCCAGTTCGCTGAGGAACCGACTGGGCTTCATCATGATCAGATTGCCACCCCGATTACGGTACACTTCCGGGACCACCAGGTACAACTCGTC
>JANQFY010000020.1 GCA_028277585.1 Sedimentisphaerales bacterium | reverse complement strand
CACAGGCCAAGATCCTTGAGCAGGTGGACCTGGCGCCGATGGGCCACGTCGAGGACCTTCCGACTCTCATCCAACTCCCGCCCGCGCAGCCAGTCCTTCATGTGGACGCCGGCATCCGGCCCCCACGCTCCGTCGTAGAGCCCTTCGGCAAACGCCAACCGCGCCGAATCATGCCACCGGTCGTCCTGTGGAGTCGGGAAGTTGTTCTTGGGCAGCACCCAGCCGCTGTGTCCGGCCAGCGGCAGTCCAAAACACTTGTTCTGCCGATGGTGGTCGACCATCACCGGTGAATCGTTGTGGATGAACAACAGCTCATGCCCGTGGCCGTAGATGAATAGCGAATTCTGCGGCTGCCAAGCCCCGATGCCGCCGCCCTTGCCCCGAATGTTGCGGTTGTTCTGCATGAAAGCGTGGTGGCTTTCAGGCTCCCAACCGGCACGGAGGAAGTACCAACCGCCATAGGGCAGCCACTCGGACTGGTAGCTCGGCTCGTCGGTCTGGCCGGCCCCGAAGGGCTTTCCGGTGACTTTCGATTTCCCAAAAGCACGGTTCAATCGGCGGGCCGTGTCCGGCTCGGCGAAGAACTCCGGCACCAGGTCCCAGTTCCACTTCGTGTCGAAACTGCCAAGCTGTTGATGCCAATCCTGGGTGCCGGCCGTCGGCCACCGACCGTTCGCCATCTGGCAGGCCAGCATCGCGCGTAGCCGGAGCCTGGCCTGATCCTTCGCCTTTTGCGTCCAGGCCGGCGTCGCCCATGGCACCAGCGACTCGTTCAGCTTTCCCACGAACGGGGTGCAGTGGTCGGTCATCATACCCCAGTAGTTGGGCGTGGCTTCGTAGTCAGAGCCGTCCGGCAAGTTGGAGCGCACCGCGTCGTTCTCCGTCTTGCGCCGGGCCGTCTCGAGCAGGATGTCACTGAAGCGAAATTCCCGGTGTAACAACCCGGATGTGAGCAGCCGCTGAATCAGGCTGTAACGCCAGTTGCCTTCGAACAGTCGAGTCTGTCGCACGGTGGCCGCGGCCGCCTCGGGCAGACGCCGCACCAGGAACCGCACCAGCGTCGGCGCCGGCAGCGCCTGCACGAACTGCCGCCGCCGACGGGCCGCGAACGCCAGGTGCCCCAGGACATGATCCAGACGTTCCAGTTCCTGGACGTTGTAGACGTGAATGTTGTAAGGTGACGCGTCGGCGTCCGCCTTCTGGTTCATCGTCCAGTCGTCGATGTAGGCGATCCACTTGTCCAGGTACCGCTGCTCGCCCGTCTCGATGTAGGCGCTCAGCAGGTCACAGAAACAGGTCGGCTTGCGGAAGTGGCGTGCGAAGTAAGCGGGCTGTCGGGCCCAGGGCGTAACACCCAATGGACACCAGTTCAGGTCAGACGTGTGGTCATCACGCCACTCCAGGCGATGGGGCCCCTGGGGCGTCGGGTTGCTCCAGAACGGCGGCACGTATGCCCAGTTGATCGCGCCGGGTTCACCCAGTTCGAACATGATGCGATCGCCCTCACCGGCGTCGTCGACCCGATCCCAAGGCTTGACGATCTCCACAATGAAGTGGTTGGCCATTAGCTCCTCGGCATCAGTCAGATGAAGCATGCGCTCGGTGTTGAAGCGACCTTCCAGGATCGGCCTGATGGACGGATCCCGTTCCTCGACGCACTTGGCTGGAATGCCGTGTCGTTCCGGATCGAGCAGCTTGTCGAAGACGTAGTCACGGTAGGCATCTAGAGCTTCGGCATAGCGGCCTTCGCGATAGAGCGGGGTGAACCCATGCGCCACGCCCGGGGCATCAAGCTTGACCATGGCGGCCAGCCTCCGGGCCAGCGCTTCGATCTGTTCCGGATCATCCCGCCGCGCGAATCGCGCCCGGCGCGCCCGCCAGTCGGCCGGCGGGGGTACTTCCTTGACTTCAGCCGCGCCGACCAACTGACTCCCCATATCCAGGCCGGTGAGAACGAAGACCCAACTCAAGCAAATGGTCACAAAACCGCATCGCATTAATTGTCTCCCTAACAGTTCTGTCACTTGATACGTCGCACCAGTCTCGGCGTACGGCGCGTCTATGTGCCAATGTCTCGACAGCCGGTTTCCTCTGCAACCGCGTAAGAAGTACTGAGGGGCTCCGTACCCCTGATGATGGTGCTCGCGACGCGACCAGGGACCTCACAAGAGAGTACTTCCGGCTCAGCCGCTTCAGCTATCGACCAGGAACCGCCCACAACTCGAAGTACGCGTACTGTGGATGCGATCCCGAACGATCCCTCGGCAACCGCCCTTCTATCCGCCCTGCACACCAAAGTCAAAGCAGAAACCTCCGTCACACCAGGGAATTGGAGAGCAACAGATGGCGCTTGCGAAGCCTGCTAGCTACCATGGCGGGAGGTTGGTCGCTCAGAGTCACCAACTTGTTGCAGATCCGAGCAGCACCGGAGAGGATTCCGGGCGACCGCCGGCCGCTCAAGCGTGCCGATAGCCGGAAGCGGGAGGCTGGATGGTATGGCGAATTCTGTTGTGCCGAAAGGGGTGTAACTCGATTCAACTGTGTACGCCCCGCATGCACTGTCCCTCCCCCGCTCTCACGCCCGAGTCCACACCTCCAAAACACGCCCGCCAGGACTCGAACCTGGGACCTACGGATTAGAAATCCGTTGCTCTATCCAACTGAGCTACGGGCGCACACAACCTAAGTCCCTGCTATTAAACAGTTTCCCCGCCTCCTTGTCAACCGCTTGTCCCTGGAATTCGGGGCACAACAGAAACCAGCCGACCGGCGCGCCAGTTGCCGGGGGCAGTCCGACCCGGATCGCGAAGGATCTTCACTATGGCCGCCGGAAGACTGTCCCGTTCTGCTCTATGCTCCCGGTAATGCGCAGAGGCTCCAGTAACGGTGGATGACCTCAATGGCTTGAACGAATTCTCCGTAGTCGACGGGCTTGACGACATAACCTGCTGCCCCGAGGCTATAGCTTCGAGCCACGTCCCGTCTGTCTCCAGAGGTTGTCAACACAACGACCTGAATCGGTCGCCAGGCCGGATCGAGCTTGACGACCTTGAGAAACTCAATGCCGTTCATACGCGGCATGTTCAGATCCAGCAGAATCACGCACGGTTTGGGATTGCCCGGATTGGACAGATGACCGAGGGCCTTCTCCCCATCGGTCACATGCACCAATGGGTTGGGCAGGTCAAGGTCTCTGAACGCGCGCTCAACGGCCAGAGCAGCGATCGCATCGTCGTCAACCAACATGACAGGTTGGGCGCTTCTCATCCTTTGTCCTTTCCGCATCCTGGGGCAGCGTGAAGTAGAACGTGCTTCCCACACCCGGCTCAGACTCGAGCCAGACGCGACCGTTGTACTTCTCCACGATTCTTTTGACGATGGTCAGCCCGACGCCGGTGCTTTCGAAAGTATCTTTGGGCGCCAGCGTTTGGAACATCTGGAAGATCTTCTCGAAGTGCTTCCGGGCGATCCCAGGACCGTTGTCTGACACGCTGAATCGCCAGGAGCCCTCCTCTTCGGAGCAGCCGATTCGTACGCATCCCTCCGGTTTGTCCATGTACTTGACGGCGTTGCTGAGCAGATTCTGGAATACCTGAACAATCCGGGTGGGGTCACCGTGAACGACGGGGAGATGGCTGTCTACAGAGACCGTGATGTGGCGGGGTATACCAACCATGTCGATCGCTCTGTCGACCAGTTCGTTGAGATCGACATCCTGAGACTGCTCATCGGCCCGACCGACTCTGGAGTACTGTAGGACGCCCTCGATCAGGTCGTGCATCCGATTCACACGGTTAGACAGAAGGGTCAATTGCTCCGCCCCCTGCCCATCGAGCTTGTCCGCATAGTCAGCTGAGAGCCAATCCGCAATCGTCCTGATTCCTCGCAACGGGGCCTTCAGATCGTGGGATACAATATAGGCGAAGTCCTTGAGTTCCTGGTTGACGTTCTCCAGTTGTTTTACCAGGGCGGCCAACCTCTTCTCGGTATGCCTGCGCTCGGTGATGTCCATTCCCGAACTCAGCGTTCCGCAGATGTTCCCATCTCTGTCACGTAGCACCGTGTTCTGCCAGGCGATGAATCTCTCAGAGCCGTCCTCGGCCAGGATAGAATTCTCGAAGTGTTCAGGGGCCTGAGTTTCACCTTCCATCCACGCTCGGAAGACAGCTCTGACCTCGTCTCGGTCGCGCGCCGAGACGAAAGTCCCGAACCAATCGATACCGATGAGTTCCTCAGTCGGATAGCTCAAAATGTCGCAGGCCTTTCGATTCGCCAGCGTGACTTTGCCCTCCATGTCCAGGGCCACCATCATGGTGCCGGCTACGTCCAGATACTTCTGGGCTCTGTCTCTCTCCTGACGCAGGGTTTGTTCCATCTCCTTGCGCTCACTGAGATCCAGGAAGCTGCCGATCAGGTATTCGGTCCCATCGAGATGGAGGGGCACGACGGTCTTCAGGATCGGCATCTCCGTTCCGTCGGCACGCACCAGCGAGCGCTCGGAATGGTCTATGGACTGACCCAGGTCGGTGATGGGGCACTGGCCCTCCTCGGCAGGGCAGATGAATCGGTGACACGTGTGGCCCAGGATCTGCTCGCGCGGCAAGCCGATGGCATCGGCCGCGGCCGGATTGACATCGACAATCACGTGAGTGCTCGCTTCAATGATGACCACGCCGGCCGGAATGGCCCGCAACACTGTTTGCAGGCGATGTTCGCTCTCTTTCAAGGCCCGGGCTCGCTTCTTCTGAAGGGTCACGTCACGAACCACTGCCAGAACCAGCGGGCCGTCGTCGTTCACGCCGGCAGAGAGGGAAAGCTCAATGGGGAACGTGGTGCCGTCGCTCTTGAGAGCTGGAAGCTCGACTGTCTTGCCAATGGCCCCGTCCGGCTTGCCATTCTGGAAGTAGCCCTTCACGAAACTGCAATGCTCCCGGCGATAGGCGGTGGGCATTAGAAGATCGAGCGATTGACCGATCATCGTCTCGCGCCGGCGACCGAACATGCGTTCAGCGGCCGCATTGAAAACCACAATCAGACCTTGCTTGTCTATGGCAATGATTCCGTCTTTGCTCGCTTCAACGACACTCTCAAACAGGCACGTTGCCGGTTTCACGGTGCGATTCCCCCAAGGAGCAGTTTGCCGTCAGCAAGACCCGGATCGCCTCGTTGCGATGACATCGATGGTCCAAGCAGGTGAACGACACGCGGCGAGCTTCACCTGGACCCCTTACAATGACGTACTGCGGGCAGGCTCCGTAGCCTGCCCGCAGCACAGGGGCCGAGAGCATATACGAATATGCTATCCATTGAACTCGCTGAAACTACCATCACCGCCATGCAGCGGGATCTCATGGTTTGCCGCCGCAACCGAAGATACGCGATCGCGCTGTTTGGAACCGGAAGCGTCCGCTATCCTGTGGAACGTCTCATCCGAAACGGACAGTTTGGAATCGCGACCGATTGCGCGAGACGACCCTTCGACGAGTTTCACCAGGCCGGTGACGACACTCATTACCTGCTCCGACGCACTGGCGGATTCCTCGGCGGCTGCGGCGTTCTGCTGGGTCACCTTGTCCATCTGGGCGACGGCAGTATTGACCTGATCGATGCCCTGAGCCTGTTCCTGGGAGGCGGCCGCAATCTCACTGACCAGATCCGTCGTTTTGCCGACGCTCTGGACGATCTTTCCGAGAACCTCGCCTACCTCGGTGGCGATCTCGACGCCGTTTCTGGCGTTCTTGACTGACTCTTCGATCATGTCGGAGGTGTTCTTGGCCGCCTCTGCGGATCGCATCGCCAGGTTCCGCACCTCTTCGGCGACCACGGCGAATCCCTTGCCGGCTTCACCGGCACGAGCGGCCTCAACGGCTGCGTTCAGGGCCAACAGGTTGGTCTGGAAGGCGATCTCATCGATGACTTTGATGATCTTGGCCGTCTCATCGGAGCTCTTCTGGATGTCCTGAATGGCGTCGTTCATCTTCGCCATCGAGTCGCTACCTGTGCCGGCGGCCTGGCGGGCCTCCGAAGCCAGTGCATTGGCCTGTTGAGCGTTGTCGGCATTCTGCTTGGTCATCGACGACATCTCTTCCAGGCTGGAGGACGTTTCTTCCAGACCGGCCGCCTGTTCGGTGGCGCCCTCGGCCAACGACTGGGAGGCCTGCGCCACCTGGCTTCCGCCGGACGACAGCTCATCGATGATCTGGCGGAACGTCTTGCCCAGTTCATCGAGTTCCATGGTGCTGAAGGTCTTCAATCCGGCGAAGATGCGGCTCAGCGGGCGGACAATGCTGCGGGTCAGGACGAAGGCAACGACGATGCCGACCATAACCGCGATGAGCGCGCCGGCGATCGCCGCCCGTCCCAAGGAGGCGGCGTGGGCAACCGCGCTGTCCGCTTTGGCTGCCGCCCCCTCCATGGCATCGGTTTCAATCTTCACCACCAGCGGCTCGATCTGGTGGATCGTGGCGCGCATCGCCGCGATCGTCTCAGCGATTGCTTCGTCCTGCGCCACTAAGCTATCGAAGGCTTTGATGTACGCGTCGGCCTTGGACTTGATACCGTCGGTGTGCTTCTTGTGCACGCCCGCCGACTCGAAGGCCGCCACCAGGGCAGCGACGGCGTCGCGGGTACGCCCCACGTACTTCTCGTCGAGGCGCAACAGGTAATCCTTCTCGTTCCGGCGGATCGCCAGGGCGAGCTTGCCCACATCCGGGACATAGACCCCATTGAGGGCCGCTTCCATCTCGTGGGCGGCCGACCGCATGAGTTCGTAGCACTCTTTCTGCAGGTCGGGCGTGTCCGCCGCAGTGAGATACTTCTCGAAGGCGCCGGCGTAGACATTCAAAGCCTTCTTCTGTGTCGCCTTGGCCTCGCTTTCACAGTTGCTGCTTTCCAGGAGCTGGCCGTAGACATCGATCGCCGCAGAGAACTTCTGGTGATACTTCTCGGAGCCTGTGCGCAGGTAGTCTTTCTCGTAGCGGCGGACATGAAGCAGCGCCAGGTACAGATCTCCGACCTCGTAGACCTTGACTTGCTCCATGATGTCGTGGACCACGTTTCGGAAGTGTCCCTGCAAGCCAGACTTGTGGTCGAGTCCTCGAACTTCCCAGGCAGCGACCAGAGTCTTGAAATGTTCGCCGTATTCATCCGCGTATGTCACCACCTCCGAAGCCGTTTCGCCGAGTCCGTGGCTGTCTGAACCCGTGACCAACGTCCCGATGGCCTGGGCTTCTTCTCTCAGTTTCGTCAAGCTGCCCTCCAGCCTGCCGACATACTTCGTGTCCTTGCGGAGCAGGAAATCCTTCTCGTTGCGCCGGCACTGGAGCATCAGTTCGCCAGCCTTCTGGGCGTGGTCGGCAATGGCGATTTCAGTACCCAGCAGATGTTGCATTTCGCTGGTCGTGTTCTGGAGTGCGTAACGATACAGGCCGGTCACACCAAGCAACAGCGCCAACACAACGCCGAAACCGCCCGCCAACTTCATTGAAAGTCTGGTCTTCCGAAACATTTGCATTCCTCCCATCTGTATTGGAGTCCTCAACATGCCGTTTGTTTGCACATAGCCGCGGATTAAGATTCCCAAGTCCGAATTAGAACTTGGCGATCAGGTCCGCTTGCAGTCTCTGGTATTCGTCCTCGTCGGCGCCCGCCTCATTCAGGAGATAGGTCAGACCGGCTTGGATGCCCTTGTTCAACTGGTACTTCAGGCCGAATTTATGGCCCTTGCCATCCGTGCCGCCGCCGCAGAAGTCGGAGTCGTTGAAGGCGCCGAGGACGGCGTCCGCCTCGATGTCTCGGTAGTTGTAGCCAAACTCCCACGACCCCGGGTCTTTGGCCTTGTTGATTTTGCAGCCGACAAGCCAGCCGGTGTCTTCACCATCAACGGCGCTGACGTTCTTGACCCAGGTACCGTACGCCGTCACAGGCAGATTCCCGGCCTTCGTGCCGTACTCACCGAAGAGCTCGAGGATGTCGAAATCACTGGCGAAGGCGCCGCCGCTGGTCGTATTGCCGAAGAAACTGCTCTTACTGGAGTGCCAGGTGCTCTTCAGATCACCCCGGCCCTGGATGTTGCCGTAGTCGAAGTAGCTGGCCCCGAACGTGATCTGATCGGATTTGCCGAACTTGTGTTTCACGTAGGTCTGGGCGCCCCAGAGCGAGGTGTCGACGCCGCCGGAACTTTCGTCCACCCAGAACCCACCACCGTTCAGATGCCAGTCGGTGCGTTCACCCAGGGAAGTGACGTGCTGGGCGGCAATACCCTCCGGGTTGAGGTCGCCGTCCCAGATGAGCTGGTTCTTCCCAGCCTTGTAGAACGGATTCTTGATCTTACCGCCGACGAGCTTCAGCCCGGACAGCGCCGCGGGTCGCCATTGGAAGTAAGCCAGGTCGAGCCAGAGCGCCTTGCTGGAGAAACTGTCCTCCAGTGTCTGGTTGGTAGAGGCCGGATCAGCCGAACCACTGGCAATGCGGAAGCCGAGGTTCCACTCGTCGTTGACCTTGGCCTCCAAACCGACTCGAGCCCGAACACGATGCCGATCGCGATCACTCGTCTTGGTCTCGTCGTCGATCTGCTCGTGGCGATAGCGGAAATCGCCCGATATCTTGACCTTCTTCATCCAGGCCGGCAGGTCGGTCGCCGCGGACTTCTCCTCCTCGATCGCCTTGCTCACGATATCGTCCACGTCCTCCCGGCTCAGTGAAGGAGTCTGAGGAGCAGGCGTCGGCGTCTTCGGCTGGGTCTTGGCGCCCGCCTTGACCGCCGCCAGTTCGGCGCGCAGGGCCGCCAGGGCTTCCTCCAGCGTCTCGACCTTCTCCGCCAGCGCTTCGCTGGGATCCGGCGTCGGCTCCTTGTCGACCTTGTCGGTGGTTGTCTTTGCAGGCGGTGCATTCCGATTGGCCGCTGCAGCGTTCAGTTTGGCAAGTCGCTCCTCGAGTTGCCCCGCCCCATGGCATGTGGCTGCCCAACAAACCGAGACAGCAAACATGATGGTCGTCACTGTGCGATTCACGTCTTGGCTCCTTTCTTTGGCAGATCTTTTCTGCTCAACGGTTTCACACCTTCAGGCCGGCGCAATCTGATCCGGCCAGCACCTTGTCGATATCGAGCAGGATCTTCACCGAATCGCCGACTTTACCCATCCCCAGAATGAAGTCGGTGTCGACCGCCGCTCCGAACTGGGGCGCCTCTTCGATGCTCTGGCCCGCGATATCCAGCACTTCCTGAACGCGATCGACCACGATGCCCGTGTTGAACGTGCGGTTGCCATGGGCGATCTCAACGACGATGATGCAGGTCTGTTCCGTTACGCCCGTGATCTCCATGCCGAACTTGGCGCGTAGATCAACCACCGGGATGACCTGCCCCCGCAGATTGATGACTCCCTTGACATAATGAGGCGTCTGCGGCACCGCGGTGACATCGATGTAGCCGATGATCTCGCGGACCTTGAGAATCTCCAGGCCGTATTCTTCTTGAGACAAGGCGAATGTCAGGTACTTGCCGTCCCGACCCGATGCAGCGATGCCGAGGTCCTTTGATGCTGTTGTTGCTTCGGCCATAGCGCGATCTCCTTCTGGATTATCGTAAGACCGCTCCCAATCGGAGCTGTGATGATGGCTTAGGACTCAGGTGCATTCGATTCGTGACGCAATCCGAACATTCCATTGAGCCTTTCTCTTTCCATTAGTGGAGAGGGTCGTGGCCGCTGCGATAAGGATCTTGGCAGTGTCCCGCCAAGCGGCGCCCTCGCAGCGGCTCGGCCCAAAGAGAAATGAGAAAAAGGAGGATTGAATCGCCGGCGCCTCCTGTTTTGGCAGGAGGCGCTGACGGACGATGTCCAATCGAGCCAATCTCGTTGGCATGCCGCCCATGCGACAGTCCAACCGTTCGTATCCGATGACAAAGAGCAATTGGGCCGCCTTTGGACTCGCTATCTCGACGGCTGAAAGCGTCTTCGGATGAATCCCTCGGTACCTGGGTTGGTCAATTACATACGCGTTAGCCATTGGCTAAAGACGATAGCCTTCGCCTCGGCGCCGTAGCGCCAAACAAAACGTCTCACTGCTGCAATACGAGGAGTGATAGGACGTGCCGTTTGGCCAATTACCACTCCTCGGAACGCACAAAACAGAGCATTTTCGCCTTTTCGCTCGCTCGTGAAGAGGTTCCCTGGAGGCAAGTACGGGGCGCATGCATCGAACGTGTAGACCAACGGTGCGGGAGACGAGACAAGAAAGGCATGACGGAGCGACCGACGTTCCGCGGGGTGAGGCGACGTGTCAGACCTCAAGCGGCGTTAGACCCTCTCGAATGGCGATCTTGACCAGTTCGGCAATGCTGGAGACGTTCAGTTTCTCCATGATCCGCCGACGGTGGTAGTCTATCGTCTTCGTCGACAGTCGCATGAACATCCCGATTTCCTTCGATGACTTGCCCTCAGCCAGAAGCTTGAGGACGTCACGTTCCTTGTCGTTCAGAACGTCGAGGGCCGGGCTCTTCGTACTCTGCGCATAGGCGCCGGCCAGGAGTCCTGCGGATCTGGGGCACAGGAAGCGTCCTCCGGACCGAACCTCCACAATGGCTTTCACGACGCTGGAGAAGGCGCTTTCTTTCAGGATGTACCCCGAGGCGCCCGCCTGGAGCATCTCTGTGATAAAGATGGCCCGGGGATGCATGGAAAGCGCGATGATCTTCGTGCTGGGGCACTCATTCGCAATGCGTCGCGTGGCATCAATGCCGGATACATCGCCCAGAGAGATGTCCATAAGCACGACGTCAGGTAGGAGTTGTCTGGCCAGCCGCACGGCCGTCTCTCCATCGCCGGTCTCGGCGACAACGTCCATGCCGGTTTCGTGGTCCAGCGAGGACTTCAAGCCATCGCGTACAATCTGGTGGTCGTCGACGACCAGGATTCTCGTTCTCATCCGTGCTTCTCCCTTTGCATGACCCCAAGTCCCACATTCCGACACACAGACTTCGTTCCCCATAACGCATCACTCCCATTCACGGCTAGGTTTATGCCAAGATCCGTTGCGAAAGAGGTCATCGATCCGTCTCGTTGCCCTGATTGTGACTCCATTCACGTCTTGACCACGAAACTCCGCTTCGTGGCGACGGATCGATGACCTGAACCACCTTCGCCACACACTCGCCCGAGATACGGCGGGAAGTTGTACCGAATCGAGACGCGTCTGTGATTACCATCCCGCCCATCTGCCCTATGCCGATCGCCTGCGTACCACTGCATGTCTATTGTATATCTTCGACTCCCAAACACTCACTGCCAATGGCTCTCAGGATATTCAGATGAGTGAATGGCTAATTCCGGTTGGCCGCAGGCCAATAATGGAGTGATCGTAAGAGACGAGGACCCTGCCAAGGGCACGGATCAGAGGGAATGCCAAATCAAGCTGTGTTGCCCGCCATGCCACGCCGCCAGCGAATCGAGTCCCGATGGTTGTCCTTCAGTCGTCGAGAGAGGCCAGCCCCTCTCGGATCGCGACCTTGACCAACTCGGCGATACTGGCCACGTTCAGCTTCTCCATGATGCGGCGACGATAGTTGTCGATGCTCTTGGAACTCAGATCCATCAGCAAAGCCGCCTCTTTGGAAGACTTCCCCTCGGCCAGGAGTTTGAGCACCTCACGCTCCTTGTCGTTCAGTCCGGCGGGGCCCGCTTGGGCATTGTCTCGAGCATACTCCTCGGCCAGCAGACTCGCGGCTTTGGGGCAGAGATACCGCTGGCCGGCAACGACTTTCTTGATACCCTCCACCACACTGGCGAACGCGTTTTCTTTCAGGATATACCCTGACGCGCCCGCCTTCAGCATTTCTGTAATGAGGGTCGCCTTGGGATACATCGACAGCGCGATGATCTTGACGTCAGGGCAATCGAGGCCGATACGCCGCGTCGCGTCGATGCCCGTCATACCGGGCAATCCCAGGTCCATGATCGTCACGTCCGGTTGCAGTTGCCGCGCCAACCGTATGGCGGTCTCACCGTCTCCGGCTTCTCCCACAACCTCCATGCCCACTTCCTGCTCCAACGCAATCCGCAATCCATCGCGGAGTATCTGATGGTCATCGACGAGAAGAATCCGAGTTGCCATGGCGATGGCTCCCTGTTCAAGCAAGTGCGATTTCCCACGGGGTGGTCAGGCTGAATTCACTCCCGTAACCGGGGTGCGACTGAATGTCCAGCTTTCCACCGATATACGCCAGTCGTTCTTTGATACTGAACAAACCGTATCCTCCTTTCCGCGAGATCGACGATCCGATCGTGTTCACGTCGAAGCCCACACCATCGTCTCTCACGGTGACGGTGAAACCGTCCGACTCGCTCCGGATCGTGACCGTGACCTTCTGGGCCGATGCGTACTTGACGATGTTCGTGACCAACTCGCGCACCGACTGAAACAGCAGCACACGCAGATCCTCGCCCACGGGCCGCGACAGACCGCCCCGGCTGAACTCGTAGGCGATGCCGTGCTTGTCGCGAAGCTCTTCCTTCAGAAGCTCTTCAATCGCAGCCTCGAGACCCAGCATATACAGAGTAGGAGGGCTCAAATCGAATGTCAAGTTCCGCAGATCGCCCACAGTCCGATCGATCATCCGGCAGACGTCCTCGATAGCCTCACAGCGTTCCGTACCGGTCGAGGCACGCAGGGCCTCCAACTTCATCAGAGACGACGCCAGGTGCTGACACGGGCCGTCATGGAGATAGCTTGCCACGCGCCGTCGCTCCCGTTCCTCGGTCAGCGACAATTCAGAGGCCAGGGAGCGGAGCCCGCTCTGATACTCCATGAGCTTCTCCTGCGCCCGCTTCCGCTCACTGACGTCCCGCACCAGCGCCAGGAGCAGCGTTTCGTCGGGTAGATCCAGGCGACTCAGCGAGACCTCTACGTCGAAAGGCGCTCCATCGGCGCGCACATGTCTCCACTCGAATCGCTGCGGCTTTCCACCCAAGGTCTGCGTGATGAAGCCGTGAGCCTTCTGTTTGGATAGCCGCCCATCCGGCTGACGAACAGGAGAGAGATCGAACGGCGTCATGCCCACGATCTGATCCCGCGCGCAGCCGTACATCGCCAACGCCCGCGGATTGCATTCAACGAACCGATCGTCCCGCATCAGGAAGATCCCTTCGCTGGCATGTTCGTACAGGGCATGGTACCTTCGCTCGCTCTCCTCCAAAGCCTGCTGCGCCTGCTTGCGGGCGGTGATATCGACATCGGTGCCCCAGCATCCGACCACGTGATCGTTCTCGACGAGACTGTGTCCCATGGTCAGAAACCACCGGTATTCACCTGATTCCGTGAGGCGATGGAATTCATGCCCATCGAATCGGTGTCCCGCTTCAATCCAGGCACGGATCTCTCCGGTCGCCTCCTGTTCATCGTTCGCGTGGAGCTGGCGATACGTCTTGCCGACTACCTCTTCCCTGCTGGACAGCCTATACATGCGCGCCAGTACATCGTTGAGTTCGACCAGTACAGCGTTGTCCATCATCCATGGGATCTGCTCGTCAATGGGCAGGCTCAGAGGCATTGGCCGGCGGAATTCGAAACGCCAGATCCCGGCCACGTTGTGCGTGAGGAAGTTGCGATACCGCTGCTCACTCATCTGCAAAGCTTGTTGGGTCCGCTTCCGGTCGGTGATGTCAGGGAAGACGACCACGCCGGCAATGACCTTGCCTTCCGTGCTGTAGACAGGTGCGGCGTTGGCCATCACCCAGCGTTCTTCACCGTCCGAACGGCGAATGATGACCTCTACGTTCTCCGAGGTCTCTCCTCGCACGAGGGCGCGGGAAAGGGGCAAATCCTCCGGTTTGTACGGGGTGCCGTCGGGATAGTAGCATTGCCAGTGTTTGGGGTGAAGTTCCATGGGAATATCCGTCAGGGGAACGCCCGTCTGCCCCCGGATACCCAGGGCCGCTTCGTTGACCATTCGAATAGTGCCGCTGGGCGCTTCGGCCACGATGATGCCGGCCGGCGAACTGGCGATGGACGCTTGGAGCAGGGTGCGCGTCCGATCCAATTCACCACGGATTCGTCTACGATCGGTGATGTCGAGGATGACACCGTCGAGACAGGCGATGTGCCCACTCGCGTCGGGTATGGCCCGCCCCTTCTCATAGACCCAGCGAATGTCCCCGCTGGCATGAATGATACGGTATTCCAGGGCGTAGGGGACCCCCTTTTCCAGGCCCTCTTGAACGTGTTGATGCACCGCTTCGCGGTCCTCCGGATGAATGAGACTCCCGAAACTGCGGATGCTGTTGTTGACGAAATGGGCGGCGGGATACCCGCTGAGATCGCGGATGGAATCACTCATGAAGAGCATCGTCCAGTCGGCGTCGTTTCGGCAGCGGTAGACGGCCCCTGGTATGTTCTCGGCCAGCGTTCTGAACTGCTGTTCATTCCTGCGCAGTTCCTCTTCCGCCCGCTTGCGAGCCGTGACGTCGAGGAAGGCGCCGCAGGCGTACCGTGTCCCACCCTTCTCGTAAACATGGCCCGCCTTGTCCTGCAGCCAGATCCACTGCCCGTCCTTTCGCCGTATCCGGTATTCCACATCGAAGGGCCGGCTGTCTCGAAGCAGATCCTCGAAGGCACGTCTGACACTGTCCTTGTCGTCAGGATGAACGCGAGCGAACCAGAGCTCCTCCCCGCGCGCGCAGATCTCCTGGGCCGTATAGCCGTATACCCACTCCACATTCGAGCTGACAAAAGTTGTCCGACCGTGCTCATTGGATTCCCAGCAGACAGTGGGGAGATTCTCAATCAGCGAACGGTAACGCTGCTCCCTCTCTTTGATCTGTTCTTCCGCTTCCTTGCGTTCGTTGATATCACGTCCGATCGCAATGACGTACTGGGGCTGCCCCTCAGGATCGCGTAAGACCGAGATCCCATACTCTGTGGGAATCCGCCGCCCGTCTTTGGTCGCAGGGCATATTTCCACGGTCGCGGCGCCATCGGAGAGCACCTGCTCGATGGCGGCAACCGTTTTGGTGAGGTCTTCCCCATCGCACCAGTCGTCAGGGACCTTCATGCCTGCTATTTCGTCGTCGGCGTAGCCCGACCACTCGGCCAGGGCCTTGTTCCAGCGGACCATCCTGCCCGTCTGCGGCTCGAAGACGAGAAACGTGTCCTGCAGAGCATCCAGGGCGGTATCCGTGAACACCTTCTCGGCGCGCAGGGATTCTTCGCTGCGTCGGATCAGGAAATACAGCAGCACAGCCGTGATGGCGATGAAGAAGAGCCCCTTATACGACTGAACGCGACTCAGAAGCACCGCGTTGCTCACGCACCATTTGACAACGGCGTCGGAGAAGAGAATCCACAGGGCCCCGGCGGCGATGTACACAAGCACGATCCGCCAGGCGTGACGGCGGCCCGCCCCCAAGCTGCTTTCGAATCGACGTTTCATTGCGTGATTACCTCCCGCAGCTATTTCGCCCCATCGGCTCAGCGGCACAGTTGAAGGCGACAAAAGACATAGGCGTCCCCCAGAATAGCTCATCCCGTGGTTCAGTCAACAAGCCTTCCGACTCTGCATGCAAGCGCACTCCGTGTCCCGCAGAGCGGATTGCCGCCTCTCGCATGGTCTGCATCTCCACTCTGGAACGCCCGGAAACAACCTGCAATTATGGATATTTGCTGAAATGTGCGCCCAACCTGGTCGTCGGGTCCTCGCCTGATCTGCGTCTGAACTGATGCGCTGTGAACTGGCCTTCGGTCAGGGTGTCTCATCCGGCGGTGATGCGGCCGATCGGGTCAGGCGGAAGTCGTCGAAGTGCATCATGCCGGCGCCGCCGGGCGCGGGGTTGTCCCGATCGCCAAAGCCGAGGATCATCTTCGTGATCCCGGTCACATCCACGCCGGCCGCGGAGAACTCACTGAGCGGGATGTCCCATCGCTCCCACAGAGCCGCCCCGACTATCAGCGGGTCCGGATGATTCACGACCTTGTGGTTCCCGGCCTCGTCGGATAGCCCCACGTATAGAGTCTCCGGCTCATTGCCGGCCCACTGGCTACCGACCTTAGCCACCTCCCACGGGCCGGTCACGTCCCCCGTCGTGGAGACGCCGGAGAATTCGGCACTGGTGGCCGGCCACAAATCGCTGCTCACGGCCAGCCCCATATAAACGTCGCTCGCCATAAGAATGTTCACCGAGGAGTCGCTCGGATCGCCTGTGGCGTGTACCCAACGGACGCCGTCGGGGCTGCGCCAGGCCGTGAAGGTGTCGCCGGAACGATCCAGCTTGACCCAGTACGGCGCCTTGGGCCCCTCGCACGTCCTGCGCTCCGCTACACCTTCATCAACGAAGCGATGCTGAAACGACACGCCATGCCCCGTCGTGACCAGTACGGTAGCGTGGCGACCATCGTCATCGAAGCTCTCGCGGATCATCACACCCGCGCGGTCCCAGGGTCCGGTATTAGCCAGGCTGTCGACCCGAACGATGATCGAGCCATCACCATGAAGTTGTTTGCAGGCAAAGCGAAAGCTATCTTCGGTTTCCCACCTGTATGAGCCGGAGCCACCCATGAGAATGCTGCCATCGTCGCGTTTCAGAAAGGAGATCGGAATACCAATGAGATGAAGCGTCAGCGTATCGACGTCGAGCGGCATCCAGTTCTGAGGGTCGTCCCAGAGGCGATAGGCCTCCGAATTCCAGGCGAATTCGGTATTGTCGTACGTAAACGGCATGGACTGCCGACCGGTATGGGCAATAATCGGCCCGGCGGCGTAGGGCGTTTCGAGGTAGCCGACAATCGAGCCGTTGTCCGTGCCGTAGCCATCAATCCAGGTCTCGTAGATGCGCGTCTCGTCATAATCATAGCTCTCGAAATCATCGATGATCAGGTAGTCGGCCGTCTGGAAGGTCCAGACCTTGCCCCTAGTGATCGTCCCGTTGGGATCGATCTCGTCGACGCGCCAGTAGTAGGTGGCGTTCCACGGCAAGGGCTGCTCGGAGACAACGTAACTCGTCGCATCACCGATGTACCGACCTCGATAGATGCCCTCCGTCACAATCGTGGCTTCGCTAACCTCGGTTTCGTCGGTCCCCAGATACACGTCGTGCGCGACGGCGAAAGCGCCGGCGTCCCATCTCAGCACCGACGCCCGCACGATATCCGTCAGCGCCCCGTCCTTCGGCTGTGGGTCCGAAGACAGAAACGGACTGCCATACATGATGCGTTGAATCTCTTTCCACGTCACCGCTCGATCATACAGCCGTACATCGTCAATCAGGCCGTCGAAGGTTATCCCGGCGCACGTACCGATTCTAAGCGGTCGTTCATCACTCGTTCGTAGCACAAGCTGTCTGTGGTCGGGATAATAGCTGTTGACATACACATTCGCTCGACTCGCTTCGTACGTATGGGTCAAGTGCACCCACTCATTCGGAGAATCGCCGGGCACGTTTGCATCAATACCGCCATACCGCGCCTGCCAATGATCAATCGCGCGCGTTCTGAGCGAGAAGCCCTCGCGCAGACCGTCGCCGCCCACTTCGTAGAGACCTCCCCCGTTGAAAGAACGGGGATAGACCCACAGGGCGATCGTCCGAGGCGCGTTGCCCCCGACGCCCAACTCCGAAGCGACCTTGCCGATCTCGATGTAGTCGCCGTCCCCGTCGAGGTCCAGGGCCAGGCCGTCGTAGCCTTGAACCCATTGGGGATCGCCAATGAGCGTTCCATGGTTGTTGGCGCCGGAGGAATCAATCGCGAGGGCGCCCTGCCCCTCTTCGAAGTTCCACCAGCCAATCAGATTGGGATCGAACTGGGCGCTTCGCGCCGCGCCGGACGCGAGCAACAGCGGTAGAATGAGAACGCTAAGACATGAGAGTTTCCCGCGCATGACGCATCCTCCCTTCGCATCGCTGACAACTCGCCGATCGCTTCGCTGTGGAGCCGAGGCATCCGGTGGCATTGGACGCAGGCCCACCTCCTCATGATACAATCCCGTCGACTTTGCCACAAGCCGTCTCCTACACAACGGGAGACCGAAATCCCCCGCCGAAACTGCCATATTGGCACAACCCGCAGGAAGAACAAACCCTTAACCACTTATATTCCAGCGACTTAAGAAACAACAGCCCTCCAGGCACGCAGTTTGCATATACTACTGTCGACGCGGCTTGCCGCGTTGGGAAACCTGATTTGATAGGGGATAGATGATGAAATTCGACAAGTTCACTTTGAAGGCTCAAGAGGCGCTGGCGACGGCGCAGCAGATCTCGATGGCCAAATCGCATACGGTCCTCTCGGCCCTCCACCTGCTCAGTTCGATCCTCAGCGACGACGAGGGCGTAAGCACCCAGATACTGAAGAAGATCGGCGCCAACATCGGTCGCGTCAAGGAAATGACCGAGAGCGAGTTGGGTCGGCTGCCCCAGGGCGCCAATCCCGGCATGCTCATGCCCGACCCGGCGCTGAGCCAGGTCGTGCTCGACGCCCAGAACCGCGCCGACAAGATGGGCGATGATTACCTGAGCGTCGAACACCTGCTGCTCTCGCTGGCTGCCGTCGAGAGCGACGCCCGGGAGATTCTGAGCGTCAACTCGATCACGGTCGAGCAGATCGAAGACGCCCTGAAGGACATCCGGGGCGGCGCGACCGTCACCGATTCGAATCCCGAAGAGAAGTACAAGGCACTGGAGCGCTACGGGGTCGACCTGCTGGAGATGGCGCGTCAGGGCAAGCTCGACCCGGTCATCGGACGCGACGAAGAGGTCCGTCGCTGCATGCAGGTGCTGAACCGGCGGACGAAGAACAACCCCGTCCTGATCGGCGAGCCGGGCGTGGGTAAGACGGCGATCGTCGAGGGCCTGGCCCAGCGCATCGTCGCCGGCGACGTCCCGGCCGGCCTGAAGAACAAGCGCGTCGTCGCGCTCGACATGGGCGCCCTCATCGCGGGTACGAAATTCCGGGGCGAATTCGAGGACCGCTTCAAGGCAGTGCTCAAGGAAGTTACCAGCTCTGACGGCGAGATCATCCTGTTCATCGACGAGCTGCACACGGTCGTCGGCGCGGGCAAGGCCGAGGGCGCCGTCGATGCGGGCAACCTGCTGAAACCTTCATTGGCGCGCGGGGAGTTGCGGTGCATCGGCGCGACCACCCTGGATGAGTATCGCAAGTACGTCGAGAAGGACGCGGCCCTGGAACGGCGGTTCCAGCCGATCGTTGTCGATCCTCCCAGCGTGGAGGAGACAATTGCGATCCTGCGCGGTCTTAAGGCGCGGTACGATACACACCACGGCGTGCGGATCACCGACTCGGCCCTCGTTGCGGCCGCGACACTGTCGAATCGCTACATCACCGACCGGTGGCTGCCCGACAAGGCAATCGACCTCGTCGACGAAGCCGCGTCGAAACTACGCATCGAAAACGATTCACTCCCGGCTGAGATGGATGGCATCCGACGTAAGATCGTCCAGTTCCAGATCGAGCGTGAAGCGCTGAAGAAGGAAACCGACCCGGCCAGTCAGGAACGGCTCAAGAGTACCGAGAAGCAGCTGGCCGAATTGGAGGCCGAAGACAAGAAGCTGACCACCCAATGGGAGTCCGAACGGGGAGGCATCGACCAGATCAAGGAGTTGAAGCAACAGATCGAGCAGGCGGAAACCGAGTTCGAGGATGCTCAGCGGCGTGGTGAACTGGAGACGGCAGCGCGATTGAAGTACGAAACGCTCGCCAATCTCCAGAAGGAACTGGAGGAGCGCGAGGAACAGCTCGCCCAATCGGAAAAAGCCAAGATGGTTCAGGACGAGGTCACCGAGGAGGATATCGCCCAAGTCGTGGCCAAGTGGACGGGCATCCCGGTCGCGCGGCTCCTGACCGGTGAGCGGGAACGGTTGCTCGAGATGGAGGACCGCATCCGAGCGCGGGTGGTGGGCCAGGACGAGGCGGTCGCGGCGCTGTGCAACGCGGTGCGGCGCAGCCGGTCGGGCCTGTCGGACCCGAACCAGCCGATCGGAACGTTTCTGTTCCTCGGTCCAACGGGAGTCGGCAAGACGGAGCTATCGAAGGCGCTGACGGACTTCCTCTTCAACGATCCGAACGCCCTGGTGCGTATCGATATGAGTGAGTATATGGAGGCCCATTCGGTGGCGCGTTTGATCGGCGCCCCTCCTGGCTACGTGGGCTACGAGGAAGGCGGTCGACTGACCGAAGCCGTCCGGCGAAAACCCTACTCAGTCATTCTGCTCGACGAGGTGGAGAAGGCGCATCCCGACGTGTTCAACGTCCTGCTGCAGGTCTTCGACGATGGACGACTCACCGACGGCAAGGGTCGCACCGTCGATTTCAAGAACACCGTGATCATCATGACCAGCAACCTGGCCAGTCAGCAGATCCAGCAATTGACCGAAGAGGAAGGCGCCGACTGGGAGATCGAAGCGCATGTTAAGGACGTGCTCAAGCAGGTCTTCAAGCCGGAGTTTCTCAATCGGATCGACGAGATCATTGTCTTCCACATGCTGGGCCGTGAACACCTGCGCAAGATCGTGGACATCCAGTTGGGCGACCTGGCCGAGCGGCTCGCCGATCGCAAGATCAAGCTTGAGTTCACCGACAGCGCTCGCGACCAGATCATGGACGAGGGATACGACCCGACGTTTGGAGCGCGCCCGTTGAAACGCACGGTTCAACAGCGATTGGAGAATCCCCTGGCCTCGGAGTTACTGGCCGGAAAGTTCGGTGACGGAGATACCATCCGCGTGAACGCAGACGCGCACCGGTTCACCTTCGAGAAGGCTCCGGATTCGTAGGCCAGGGTGGGACTTAGACCGCCCTGCGGTCGTCGTCCGGGCGTCTAGCTGCGTGACAGCGCGATCAGGCGCTCGGGAATCCGGCCGAGAGAGGCGATCTCTTCGGCGCCGCCCCGGGCGATGGCCTCTTTGGGCATACCAAAGACAACGCACGATTGCTCGTCCTGGGCGACGGTGTGCGCCCCGGCGTTGAGCATGTTGAGCAGGCCTGTGGCGCCGTCGTCACCCATGCCGGTCAAGATCGCTCCGACGGCGTTCGGGCCGGCGTACTTGGCCACGGAATTGAACAGCACCTCCACGCCCGTCTGTCGCCAGAAGCCGAGCGTGGAGGTGC
>JANQFY010000406.1 GCA_028277585.1 Sedimentisphaerales bacterium | reverse complement strand
CTCGCCGATCGCATCAAGGACGGTGCCGGAGCGCTTGTCCCGTATTGCGATCGGTTCCAGTCCCGCGCCGGTGACGCGCCATGTCACAGCGAGCGATTCGTTCTCGAGCTGCAGCGTGTTGTTCTCGATCGTGGCTCTCGCCGGGCCGGGCGCGACCGCACCGCATGGTGACGAGAACAGGTTCATGCACGCTGCCAGTGCAACCATGAGTGTGAGGGTCTGTTTCAGCATCGTGTTCAGCCTCCGATCTAGTTCTGCGTCACGGCGTCAGAGATTCTCAACCAGTCGAACGATGGTTTCGTAGTTTTGCTGGGTCCGCGGGCTAATCGTTCGACCATAAGGACAGGCCGAGGGCATCAGAACGAAGCCCCGCCCGGCGCCCCGCGTTCCCTCGTCCAGCGCGCGACGCACCACGTCTTCGAAGTCAGCCGGCGGCATATTCTCGATGTCGGCGATTTCAAGATTGCCGAACAAGACCAGTTGTTCGCCGTATCGGGCCCGGACGAATGCGAGGTCCACATCTCCTTGAGGAGGCGGCTCGATCGGATCGATTGCATCGGCGCCCATGCTCACGACGGTATCCAGTACATTGCGAATCCGGCCGTGAATATGCACCCGGGCGAAACCGCCGCTGTCCTTGATCGCACGCACCATCGGGCCGGTGTAGCGCCCGACATATTCCTCGAACAGATGGGGCGGCAGATAGGGTTCCGTTGCGTATTCCGGCCCATAGATGCGCCAAAGCCGGCCCGGGAACTGGCGCGCGGCCTGCTCCGTACGGCGCTGGATGTACCCGGCGCACCTTTTCAGCAGACGGTGACAAAGCGCGTTCTCCGTCATCGCGAAGATGGTGAAGTCTTCCATGCTGAACAGGGTCGCGACCGCACAGACCGGGTCTTCCGTATCGACCATCACAATCCCCCGATCTCCCAGGGCCCTTTCTTCCTCGATCAAGCCGGTGACATCGATCGTCTCAGCGAAGACCTCGTCGGGCAACTGGAGATACGCCTCGACGTCCTCATTGCTCTTGAGCACATGTTCGACGGTCCACAGGGTGTCGGTGTCGGGATCGCGCCGGGTCAAGGACGTCATCATACGATCGCCGACGGTCAGCGTGGTGCGGGTCATTCGGCGTCCCGCGTCGAGGAAGTGCTCGGTCCGGAAGAACTCGGCGCGAGCATTCTCCGCGCTGCCGCTCTGAGGCGTCCAGGCCTCGTGCGAGTGAGCGCGAACGGGACTGCGCATCCGGATCAGGTCGGTCCGTTCCTCACACAATTCTAACAAAGGACGCCAGGAGGGATCGTTGTAGACGTTGAAGGGGTCGGGATCGGCCGGATCCATGGTCAAGCCGCCGATTTCGTAGAAGCTGACGGGGGGACGGTCCACAGGGCGTCCGTGCAAGGTCGCCAGCAATCTCTCTCGCCGGGTCATCTTCATAGGGCATCCACGCAACGATCGGGCTCTGATTCCAGATGTCAGGCAGTATAGCACGCGTCGCGACGGCGCGGTATGGCTATTTTGTCACGACGGTTCCGGCCAGGTTTTTCTTGCGTTTGCCGCCGCGCTTTGCGATGATTGCGATATTGGAGAGACGCCTTGTCGACACGCGGAGATGACGTGGGAAAGGGGTGTGGAATGCGGCGCACAAACGGTTTTACGCTGATCGAACTGTTGGTGGTCATCGCCATCCTGGCGCTGCTGTTCGGCATCTTGATGCCGGCGCTGCGGATCGCTCGGGAGCAGGGTCGCCGGTCGGTCTGTGCCCAGAACCAGAAGAACTCGGTGTTGGGCTTCGTCATGTACGGCCACGATTACGACGGGAAACTGCCCCTGAATGAGGTCGATCGCTGGCTGTTTGACATATCCTACTGGACGACGGATATTCTCATGGCGTCGGGCGGTTTCGATCGGCACGTGTTCTACTGCCCGTCGAACCGCAAGCGGGACAGGACCTGCTTCTGGCGCTATGGCGAAGGGTTGCCCTGGGATACCGAGGATCACCCCGAGAGGCCCGAGCCGACAGCCGAAGGCACACGGAAGAACCTGCATCGCATTGTGGGTTACTTCTGGCTCATCGACACCAAGCAGGGCCGGTCACAACAGCCGTTGAGTCCCGAGGGCGGTCCGCCCAAGGAATGGGTCCGGTCGATGATCAAGACGAAGCGTCCTCCCGCGATGACCGAGTTCATCACCGATACGACTTGCAGCAATGGAACCGATCGCAAGACGGCGGACTTCACGACGGCCACCGGCGGTGTCCTGAGCAACTGGGGTGAATACGATCGGTCCAACCACATCAAGAACACGAGGTGCACCGGGACGAATGTGGGCTACGTCGACGGGCACGTCGGATGGCGCCCGTTTGACGAGATGCAGCACCGCTGGTTCGCCGATCAGCGCGCCAATCCCGGCTTCTGGTGGTGACGCTGGATTGTCGCAGCCTCCTCCCGAAAACAACACGTCGCCCACCCCTTGCGCAGGGATGGACGACGTGTGAGATCCTCTGTGAGATCTGGAGCCTACTCGCCGCCTTGCCGAGCGACGAAACCTTGCGTCCCGAGGCCCGTCGCTGAAGGCGTCCCGGCGATGTTGGCCAGATAGGCCGGGCCGAGTTTCTCGATGTGCTGGCTGACGCCGTCGAAGTAGTTGAAGTGCGCCTGCTCCTCATCGATGACCGCCTCGAACAGCTTCATACTCGTGCTGTCGCCATTCTCCCGGCAGGTCAGCAGGAACTGATTGTACGCATTGATCGCATCGTCTTCCTGTTCGCTGTCGAAGGGGAAAACGGTCTCGACCGGCTGCGCCCTTTGCACCTTGCCGGCCGGCTCGGTGGTCGGTTCGCCGCCCAGTTCCTTGATGCGCTCGGCGAACATCTCGGCGTGGCGCATCTCATCGACCGCGATGAGCTTGACCTTGGCGGCCAAATCACCGTAGTCCATGTCGTCCAGGTTGTAGTGCTGGTTCATGTACTGACCGATCGCCTGCAACTCCATCGCGCGGGCCTTGTTCAGCACATCGATCACGTTGGCTCTGCGTTGCTCTTTCGATTCCTGAGCCATGATAGGCCTCCTTATCCTGCAATAGACCTTCCGTCGGTTCGTTCTTATCGTTTGGTCAGCTTGCGGGGCTTACCTGAGACGATCGCACGCTTGACCTTGATGCGCCCGGCCTTGACCTCGAGCGAGGGCTTGCCGTTCTTCAGGCTGACCGTCCCGAAACCCGTGGCGGTCGAGAGGAACGACCTGAAGTTGTCCCCCACGCGCGAATCGATGTAGAGGGTCTTGTCGACCGCGTCGTAGCGGACCCCGGTCAGGCCCTGGATGAGCCCGTAGCTGGCCATGGCGCGGGCGTACCAGTGGCCGCACTCGTACTCGTTGAACGGGTTGCGAATCCGACCGTCGTATCGATCGCGGCAGGCGCGAACGATGTCCAGGCCCTGATCGACCATGCCCTCGATCATCAGGTGTGAGGCCACCTGGTACTCAATGCCGGTCCAGACCTCGTCGCTGTAGACGAACGGGATCGAGAGCTGCCCGCCTTTGGGCCAGGTGCAGAGCAGCAGGCCGCCTTCCGTGCCGTAGGCGTAGGTCGGCCGCTGCGGATTGGCGTGGTCCGAGAGGTCCGGCTTGAAGTTGTACTTGTGGATCGCGTTCAGATTGCTGCGCAGTTTCGTCTCGTCGACGATCTGCCCCAGACCCGCCATCCGGGCGATCCAGAAGCCCAGGACGCCGTCCGAGAGGCAGCCGGTTCCGTACTGATACTTCGGGCCCTGCGTGTTGAGCTTCTCGACCACCTCCCGATAGCCCGTCCCATTGCCCGACGCACGCAACGGGCGGAACTTGTGGTCCAGCCCTTCGGTCTGGATCTTCTGAATGAAGTACTCACCATCGTAGAGTTCGGTTTCGAGGAACTTGCGACCCTTGCGAACGAGCTGCTCGTAGAGCGAGACGTCCTCGCCCACAGCCTTGCCCATCTCCGCCGCGGCGGTCAGGGCGCCGAGATAGAAGCTGGTGCAATGGCCATCCGGCCCCCAATACTCGATGTCGTAGGTGTTGTGGTGGGGCTCTTCGAGCACGCCCTTGTGACGCGGGTCCCAGGCCTCGATACAGTAATGGAGGCTCTGCTTCGTCTGGGGCCAGATCTTGCGGAGCCACATCGTGTCGCCCGAGATGCGCCATTCACGGTAGACTTTCATGATCCCGCCCAATTGACCATCGGAAGCGGCGTGGAAGCCGTGCGCGACCGGGCGAATGGGCAACGCCGAACGAAACGTCTGATGGCCCTCGGTGTTCTGGCTCTCGTTGAACTCGGTCTGACGCAGCGACCGCTCCAGGTCGGGGAACAGGTGGCAGATCGCCTGGGCGTAGTTCCAGACGTGCGTGCACGAACCGGCGCAGCAGCCCGAACCGTCGCTACAGCCCTCCCAGCACCATAGTTTGCCGTTCTTCTGTCGCAACACGGTGGGTGACTTGAGGATCGTCAGATTGGCGGCAACCGCCTCGACCACCGCGGGCGGCAGGGTCGTGTCGTAGAATGTGTCTCGGAACAGGGCGCTTTTCTTGCGGAGCGTATCGTACTGGCTCTGCCAGTGGTTGGCGATGTTCGTGACGCTCGAGAACTTCCCCGCATACCAGGGGATATGGTGTGTCGGAACAGGCTCGCACGTTCCACCGGCACACTCGCCGCTCTCGCAGGTCGCCGGAGCGGGTGGTCCTTGAGCGATCCACTTGCCATAGCCGGCGTCTTCGAAGTCGTTGAGCACGACGGCGTTCTTCAGGTCCGCGGAACTGTGTCCGGCCGTGTCGGTCATCACGATATGATCGACATTGATGTGCCCCCAGGCGCCCGTCAGTTCGTCGACGATCTGGATCTTGGCCTTCTGGCCCTTGACCTTGCTGACGTTCCAGGTCGTCCACTGCAGCTTTTCGGAGTTCTGCCCCGTGGCGGTCTGAACGACCTTCCCGTCGACGAGGAGATTGACGCAGGTCTTGCCCGGATTGGCGCCGCCCCCGACGAGCAGTTGAACGTAGTCTTTCGTGACTTTGAATTCAGGCGAGGTCAGGGTCCCGGTCAGTCCGTCGCCGGAGGGATCGAAGGTGTTGACCAGGCCCTTGCCCAGGTATCCGGAAACCGTCTGCTGACCGGCGGCCGTGCCGCGCGAAGGACGCTTGCCGAACGCTGGTCCCGAGGTCGCCTTGTCGTCCTGGCCGTAGCGCAGCCGGGACTGAGGAACGTACCAGGCGAGCATCAGCCGAATCGTCTTCGACTGGCCCGCCTTAACCGTAAACGGCACGAACAGCGACGCGCCGGGGCAACCGCCCTTGACCGGCGGATTGTCCATGAGACGCGCGGTCTTGATGTTCTCCCAGGCGATGGTCATGGAATCCCACCAGCCGCCTTTGAACCAGCAATGGTCGACGACGGTGTTGTCGTCGTCGACGAAGACGGCGCAGCCGCCCTCACGCTCGGGCTCGTTCTCGCGTCCTTCCTGCCAGAGGATGAAACCGTTCTCATAGGGAAGGATGGTGTCACCGCCACCTCCGACGGACATAAAGTTGCGGGCGTTGTAGGAGAAGACCGCTGCGACCGCTCGGTTCGTCGGGTTGGTGAAGGTGTACTCCAGGGCGCCGACCGGCAAGGACGAGGCGTCGGCATCGCCCGGGACGAATGGACTCCAGCCGGTGATCGTGACATCCAGCGGGATGTCCGAGTCGGCCAGCTTGATCTCCGCAAACGGGAAGCGGGTCTGGAATTCACAGTCCAGGAAACGCGGTAGCCCGTAACTGGTGTGTCCGCTACCGTTGCCTGTGCCGGGCTTGCCGAAGATTTTCCAGCCGGGGACCTGCCCTTCGAGCACTTTGGCGACGTTGCCTTTGGCGCCCTTGACGCACAGAGCGGCGAAAGTGCAGGGTTCATTGAAGACCTGCATCTGGTGGCGCAGCGAGACGTGCGAGACGGCGCCCGTGCCTTCCAGGCAGATCATGCCGGCGCCGATGCCCCCGATGGGAAACGCTACGCGATTGAGGAAGGGGCCCGTGTACGGCCCGTTGTAGGGGCGATGGGGACCCTCGCGGCCGGCGGCTTGCCCCGGCGCAGTCCAGACCATCATCAGGGCCAATAACAGGAGGAGGTGCAAAGCAGTTCTTGCTCGGAGCGACTTGTCAGCCATCATGGCTTCCCCTTTCCTCTTTCGTTGCGATTGTTGCGGTGCGCGTCACAGCCTCAGACGGGCGTACGATCCGTCGTGACACGAGTCTTCCGCTGATTGAGAACGGTCCGAATCATACCAGATTCGGGCGTTGTCTGCATGGAGTTTTGCCTGGCTTTTGCCCCCGTCCTGTAGGGTCAGTATTGGCCCAGTCTCTGCGCCATCTCCACCATTTTTCGGAGCCTCTCGGGTCGGACGTGGGGCGCGACGCTGCAGGCCGAGGACAGGATATAGCCACTGCCGGACTTGCCGATTCGCAGTCGTTCCTCGACGGCCCGCTCGAAGGCTGTGTCGTCGGCGCCGAGCATTTCGTTGACGGCATCCAGATTGCCCTTGAAAAAAAACCGCTCGCCATACTCGGCTTTCGCGGCCTCCAGGTCTACGGTGCCCAGGGGAGGCGGGTCGAGCGTGTCGATCCCGTCGACGCAGGTCCGCGCCATCAGATCCAAGCGATCTCCAATCGCGCCGCAGGTGTGGACGTAGGACTTGAGCCCCTTGTCTTTGATGGCGGCGAAGATCTCGTCCTCATAGGGCATGACGAATTCTTCGTACATGGGCCGGCTGATGAATCCCGCGCCGGCAAACGCCGAACTGACCAGAATCGCGTCGGGTTGGCACGCGGCGTACAGGTGCACCTGCGCCAGTATGTGTTTCGCGAAAAGCGCCAATACCTCGTGACATGTCCGCGGCGCATCGACCAGCGCCATCATCGCTTGCTCGTACCCGAAGAGTTCCATCAGATGCGTGAAGGGCGAGAAGACCTCGGCATGCACGGAGACGTCTGGCGCCTCTTGTCGGACGGCTCGGAGCGTGCTGGTGAACCAGTCGGGGTAGGCGGCTGGGTCGGACAGATCAGCCTCTGGGGCGATGCCCCATAGCTCCGGAATGTGCCAGGTGTTCCAGACGTAGCCGGGCGCGCGCAGGACGCTTGGATCTTGCATGTCGATAGACGAGTAGTCGACTCGGGGCAGAGAGGCTCCATCAGTGAGAAACGTTTGGGGATTGTCGTCAGCCGGGATGGTCGTCTGGGGTCCGGATTCCCAACGGATCAGTTCTTTCTCCGAGGTGCTCTGATGGGATGCGATCCTGCTGCGCCAATTCGGGGGGCGGCCGGGCAGGTTCACCAGGATGCCATCGAAGCCGTACCGACGCTGAAGCTTGACCAGCGCGGCTGCAAAGGTCTCCGAATCGAACCAGATCTCCGAGGGCTTGGACTCACAGTGGAGGAAATAGTGCCCCAGCGCCAACTGGCACACGACGGGGATACGGTCCGGCGTCTGGTGGTTCATCGCGGCCTGTATTCGTTCTCTAGAGTTCATGCGGGCATCTTACCGCATAAGCTCCATCCGATACAGAGAAGACTAGGGTGCTGACCAGCGATAGGTCGCGACGGAATGGCCCGCGATCTCCGCCGTCAGATGGCTGCCTTTCCACTCGACGTCGAATGAGGCTTTCGATGGCTTCAAATTAGCGACCACGAGGACGATGGTTCCATCCGGGTTGCGCAGGGCGACATTGGGCAAGGACTTTGAGGGCAGGTTCGATTCGATGCGCACCGCGCCGGCCTGGATGAACTTCATGAACTGGCCGTACATGTAGTAGTCGAAATTGTACTTCAGCGTCAGATCGTCACTGTTCAGGACGATACAGGTAGGTGAGCAGGAATGGGGGCCTGGATTGGGCTCACTCTTGTGGTCGATGATGGTCACCCACGCATTGTAGCTCTTTGCCCAGTTGCGCAGAAACGCGATGATCTGGCCCGCGCCCTCGATGCCGAAGACCGATCCCTCGGTGAAATAGATGTGCTTGCCGGGAAACCGTTTGTGCAGGGTCGTCATTGCGCTGGGTTTGCCCTCGTAGTGGTGAAAACCCGTCCCGTCGACGTACTGGGCCGCCTCGGGATCGCGCAGAATGGTGGTCGGGAAGCGCAGGAAGTTGAAGTTGTGGTCGAAGCACCAGATTTTCGCGGCGACGCCACTCTGCTGGAATTCGGGCCCGAGATGGTCACGGATAAAGTCGCGCTGCAGTTCAGGCGACCAGCCGCAGGTCGGATACGAATTGGGGAAGTAGTCCGGCTCGTTTTGCGGGGTGATTGCCTGGATCTTGATCCCTTCGGCCTCGTACGCTTCGATGAACTTGACGAGGTAGCGGGCCAGGGAGCGGAAATGCTTCGGGTCCATACGCCCGCCGCAGAGGTTGTTGTTGGTCTTCATCCAGGCTGGGGGGCTCCAGGGCGAAGCGAAGAAGACGAGCTTGGGGTTCTGTCTCAGAGCCATTTTCAGGATGGGCAAGACGTATTCGCGGTCCTTCTCGATCGAGAAGTGTTTTATCTCGGGATCGGTCTGCCCGGCCGGCATGTCGTCGTAACTGTACCAGGGCGACGCGGTGAAGTCGGGCGTCCCGATGCAGATTCGCATCAGGTTCATTCCGATACCTTTCTCCGGATCGACGATGCTCTCGATGACTGCTTCCTGACGCGCCTTGGGCAACTTGCTGATATTGTAGCAGGTGCTGTGTTCGAGCGACGAGCCCAGCCCGAGAATCGACTGGAACGCCTGGTTCGCGTCCACGCCGATCACCGTTCCGGCGCTACTCTTCCCCGACGCGAAACGCAGCGGTTTCTGGGCGGAAAGCCGTCGAATCATGTCACTTGATGAGACCCACGATTGGACTGGCGAGCCACCCTGGGCGGGGTGTGTCCAGGCGCCCAGGGACGCCAACAGGGCCCAACAGAGCAGGGCGAATTTCCACCGGTCAATGGACGTCACGGAGAGGTCTGGACGGCAACGATCGAGTTGTGCACGATGACTCATGGCGTAACGCTCCGATAAATACAGCCATGGCGGTCCATGAAGATGCTATCGCTATATAGCGACCCTTTGTTGGCTGTGACAAGAGCTTTTTGTTGCGGCGGGGCGGCAGGCCTTGTAAGATGACACCGCAACGAAGCGGCCTCTGGTCTGGTGCAGTCAAAGAAACGAGCGTTGCCGCCCATCGCGCAACGCCCTAACTCGCTATGAGGTGACACGCGGTGCTGAGTGGAATCGACTATTTCGTCGTCGTAGCCTATCTCATCGGTATCATGCTCCTGGGGCTCTACTTCCGCAAGTTCGTCCATTCCTCGAAGGATTTCTTCCTGGCCGGCAAGGCGTTGCCCTTCTGGGCGATCGGCATGTCCATTGTGGTCTCTGACATCGGCGCCCAGGATTTTGTCGGGATCTCGGGGCAGGCGTATCGTTACGGCATTGCGGTCGGGAATTTCGATTGGATCGGCTCGGTGCCGGCGATGCTCCTGGCGGCGTTCATCTTCGTCCCTTATTTCTGGAAAGCGGGCGTCTACACGATCCCTGAGTACCTGGGCCGGCGCTACAACGACGGGGTTCGTACGTTGGCGTCGCTGACCTGGATCGTGTTCTTCGCGTTCAATCTGGGAATCGTGTTCTGGGCCAGCGCGATATTGCTCGAGACGCTGATGGGTTGGCCCCAATGGTTCTCGATCATCTTGACCGCCAGTGTGGTGGGCCTGTACACCTTGATGGGCGGGTTGGCGGCGGTGGTGATGACCGACGTGATCCAGATGGTGATCATGTTCATTGGTGGGGCGGCCGTGGTGTTCCTGGGATTTCACGAAGTCGGCGGCTGGGACGGTATGGTCGACAAACTCGCGGTGGTGCGTGAAAACCACCAGAGCTATCTCGAATTGATGCAGCCGGTGGATACGAAGACGCCGTATCCCTGGACGGGGATCTTGTTCGGCCTGACCTTCGTCATGGCCAACGCCTATATGATTGGCAACCAGGCCGTGGTGCAGCGCTGCCTGGCCGCCAAGAACGAATGGCACGCCAAGGCCAGTATGATCTGGGGGGCGTTCCTCAAGATGTTCATCCCCGTCCTCGTTCTGTTCCCTGGTTTGATGGCGGTAAGCCTCCACCCCGAACTGGAAGAGGGGGATATGGCGTTCCCCACGTTGATCACGTCCCTATTGCCGCCGGGTCTGGGGGGACTGATGTTCGCGGCCTTGCTGGCCGGCCTGATGTCCAGCATCGATTCGATGGTCAATTCCACGGCGACCCTCTGGACCAAGGACGTCTATCAGAGGTACATGAATCGAAATGCGACCGACGCGCACTACCTCTTCATTGGGAAGATTGCGACGGTCGTTCTCCTGCTCTTTGGTGTCTTGACATCCCGAGTGAGTGAGTACTTCGAAGGACTCTACGTGGCCATCCAGACGTTTCTCTCGTTCTTCCAGGGCCCGACGTTCGCGATTCTGTTGCTAGGCATCTTCTGGAAGCGCGCGACCCAATGGGGTGGTCTGGTCGGTCTCGTCGGGGGAATCACGGTCTCGGGATTGCTCCATGTGTTCCAGGACAGGCTGTTCACCATCCAGGACCCATTCTTGTATGTTTCGTGGTGGTCGTTTGTCGCCGGACTGATCCTGACCGTCACGGTGAGCCTGTTCACCCAACCTCATCCCCATCAGCGTTTGGAGGGGTTGGTGTTCGGCTTGGCGAAGAAGGGTTGAGACACTGCAACCGGAGATAAGATGATGCTTTACCTCGCCAGTTTCTTCGACACCTTTGCCAAGACGGCCAAGATGATCTTGAATTTCGATTGGCTTTCGGGCGTCTCCGTCGGAGCCGCCCGATGGATCTTTCTTTCGCTGTTTATCGCTATAGGCATCGTGGTCTGTCTGATTCCTAGCGACTATATCTTCGAGGGTGTCAAGGAGCGCACGTGGTGGCGCGATCTTCGACTCTGGGGCCTCGCGACATTGGCCTCCATCTTTGCGACGTACTACATTTTCTAGCCGGTGGGTTCACGCTATGACGGAGCAGAATGGTCAACACATCCAGATGGGCAAGATCAACAAGGCGCTGGGCCTGTTCATGCTGTGTTTCGCCGGCGTGATTCTGGTGGCCGTGTTCTTCACGGAAACCTCGATGGGTAAGATGACAAATCTCGTCGCCGGCCTCATCCTGGCCGTGATCGGTGCGGTCATGATCATCAAATCAGGAGGCGGGTCGGACTTGCCTTGATCTTGCCCCTGTTGGCTAGTCAGCCAATGAGACCGCCTCGCCTGTACGGGCGGATTCGTAGGCGGCGTCGACGATTTCCAGCACCGCTTGTCCCTCGGCCAGTCCCGGAGCCGGCTTCGTTCTCGTGCGGATGCAATCGATGAAGTGCGCCATTTGGCGACTGTAGATCACCTGGTCGCAATGCTCCTCTCGCTCGGGGAACGAGGTAGTGGTCTCGTGGATCTTCTCTCCCTCGACTTTCTTGACGGTCGTGGGAAACAGGCTCGCGTAGCCTTTGGTTCCCCAGATACGGCTGGCTGCTTCGGGCCCGTCCACGTGGGGGTGCCACCATCCGCTCTCGATCACCGACGTGACGCCGTTGTCCCAGGTGATTACGACCAGGCCCGTATCGTCGACGTCATAGTCCCCGAAGTACGTGCCGATCTTGGCGTAAACCTGCTTAGGCGCCGGATCGCCCAGGATGTAGCGGATCGTGTCGATTGCGTGGACGCCCATATCCGCCAGCGCGCCGCCTCCGGCCAAGTCCCTTCGGATGAACCAGCCGGCCGGCCCCCAGTTCTCGTGGATGCCGTAGCCTCGCGTCCGGACGACGCAGCCGATCTGGCCCGACTGAACCACGTCGCGGATGTGCTGCGCCTCGACATCGAAGCGCCACATATGGCCCACCATGACCAGGCGGTCGAACTCGACGCTGGCGGCGCTGATCTCGCGGCCCTCGTTGGCGCTGACGGCCATGGGTTTCTCAATGAAGACGTCCTTGCCAAACTCCAGAAAGACCTTCGCATAGTCGGCATGATACTTGTTGGGGATGCCCAGGATCACGGCGTCAATGTCGTCTCGCTTGGCCAGGCTCAGTGCGATCGCGCAGGTCTCTGGTATCTCGTGCTCAGCCGCAAACTGCTGGGCCGCCTCCTCGTTCGTGTCGCAGACCACTTCGATCGCCACGCCGTCGAGTTCGCGCAGTCCCCGCGCGTGATAGTGGGCGATATACCCGGCCCCGATCAGCGCGACTCCAATCTGCTTCACCTGTGCCTCCCGTTTACATCAGTGCGTCAGCGTTGTCGTGGATCTTTCGGATCGCTTCCAGCATCAGGTCCATATCCGCCCGCGTTCCCATCAGGACGTTGTGGTGGAGGCAAACCGATTCTTCCCGGTACACGCGCGTGCAGACGGGCAGATCGAATCGCTTCGGGTCGATGCGGGCGAAGTAGTCGTCGGTCAGCTTATGGCGCCACGGTTTCGTTGGGGGCGTGTACAGGGGGCATGCGTTCAACGGCTCGTAACTGCCCTCCACGCCGCAACCCAACTCGGCTGCCAGAGCCGCCCGGAACGCCTCGATGGGCAATCCTTTGAATTCCCCTTGATGATATCGGAAGGCGAAATTGAAATACGCCTCGGCGGTTTCGCGCTCATCACGTCGCACGGGCAGCACGCCGGGGATTTCGGCGAGTTGCGCGTTGAAGTACATCGCGTTCTCGTCGCGGTTCTTGTTCTGCTCGGGCAAACGCTCCAGGGCCTCCACCAGCAGGGCGGCCTGAAAATCGGTGATGCGATAATTGCCCGACTGGATGAAGTTGCCCTCGTCACCGTAAACGCCCGCGCCCTTGTCAGCGTCGGAGTCGTCCTCGGGGCGACGACCACAGTTGCGCAGGGCGTCCAGCTTTTCCCACAGTTGCGGATTGCTGGTCGTCAGCGCGCCGCCTTCGCCGGCGGTCATCAGCTTGGAGAGCTGGAAGCTGAAGCTGCCGATGTGCCCGATACTGCCCGCCTTCTTGTCCTTCCACTGGCCGCCGTGCTTGTGGGCGCAGTCTTCGATCACCCACAGACCGTGCCTCTCGGCGATGGGCATGAGCGCGTCCATGTCGACGAAACTGCCGTACAGGTGGACGGGGATGATCGCCTTAGTGCGCGGCGTAACGGCTTCGGCGACCTTCGTTGGGTCGAGGCACCACGTATCTTCGGTGACGTCCACGAGGATCGGGACGGCGTTGATGTCCACCGCCGCCGCCGCCGTCGCTTGCCAGGTCAGGCCCGGAACGATGACCTCGTCGCCATAGCCGACGCCGCAGGCCTCCAGCGCCAGTTGCAGCGTGATGGTCCCGTTGGCGGCCGAGAGGGCGTAGTCGGTTCCGATGAATCTCGCGAACGCGTCGTTGAACTGCCGTTCCTTCGGGCCGTTGTAGGACCAGACACCGCTGCGGAGCACCTCCAGCAGGGCCTTCTCCTCGCGTTCGTCCCAGACGGGCCACTGAGGCCAGGGATTCGACTTCACATCCCGAACCGGGGTTCCCCCTTTGACGGCCAACTTGCTCATCATCTCGCCCTTTCCATGATTGTGGCGGAGCATTGAATACCTCAGAGGAATTCTATAACATCTCGGACAACAAGCAAGCCGTACTTTGTTGGCCGCCAGCCGGTGGCGAGGAGAGACTGTGACACAGGACCGCGAGCACGAGAGAATACTGAGTGATGGATGGCTGCTCCAATCCTCTGTAGAGGTTGGCAAGCCGCCAGAGGAAGTGGCTTCGCCCGGCTTCGACCTGAGCGGGTGGTCGCCTGTCACGGTCCCTTCGACAGTTCTCGCGGCCCTGGTCGCCAACGGGCGATGCGAGGACCCTTACTTCGGGGTGAATCTCACGCAGGTTCCGACCGAGCAGTTTGACGCGCCCTGGTGGTATCGCACGGAGTTCTCGCTCTCGAATGAGGAGGCGAATGGAACGGTTCTTCTGGAGTTCGATGGACTCAACTACAGCGCCGACATCTGGTTCAACGGGCACCAGATCGCGGCGTCCGAGCAGGTCAAGGGCGCCTATCGACGGTTTCAGCTCGATGTCACGGACGTTGTCATCGTCGGGGCCAATGCCCTGGCGGTCAAGGTGGCGCGCCCTGAGCCGGGCGATTTCTCGACCGGTTTCGTGGACTGGAATGCGCCTCCGCCCGATGGCAATATGGGGCTCTTCCGACCCGTGCGGCTGCGCTTCTGTGACGGGGTGTCGCTGGAGCACCCCTTCGTCAAGACCGATCTGAACGTCACCACCTTGGACGAGGCGGATCTGACGATCTCGGTGGACCTGGTCAATCACGGCGATGCGTCCATCTCGGGAATCCTCAAGGGACAGATCGAAGCGGTGGATCTCCAACAGCCCGTGCAACTGGAGCCTGGAGAGAAGAAGACGGTTGTCCTCACGACCGAAAGCCACCCCGGACTGCACTTCACGAGTCCGCGCGTCTGGTGGCCCTACGAACTCGGAGCGCCGGAACTGTACGCGTTGGACCTGAAGTTCGCCCTAGACGAGCGGGTCTCGGATCGCCGATCGATCCGGTTTGGCATTCGCGACGCGGCGGACTACTGGACGGCCGATGGGCACCGCGGATTTCGGATCAATGGTCATGACGTGCTCATCAAGGGCGCCGGCTGGACCGACGATCTGCTGCTGGTCGAGACGCATGAGAGAATCGCAGCCCAGTTGCAGTACGTCAAGCACATGAATCTCAACTGCGTGCGATGCGAGGGCATTTGGGGGATTGACCAGTACCTGTACGACCTCTGCGACGAGTACGGAATCCTCATGATGGTCGGCTGGAGCTGTCACTGGGAGCACGAACAGTACCTGGGCAAGCCGGTCGACGAGCGGTATGGGGGCATCACGACGCCCGAGGATATAGACCTGGTGAGTCGATCGTGGGAGGACCAACTCCTCTGGCTGCGTCACCATCCGAGCATCTTCGTCTGGGCGGTGGCAAGTGATAAGGTCCCCGCCCCGGGTCTGGAGCGCCGCTACATCGAGACCTTCCAGAAGCACGATCCGACGCGTCCCTACCTGGCCTCGACCGGCGGATTCGGCAGCGATCAGAAGATCATCTGCAGCGAGGAGATTCGCAGTGATGTGAGCGGGGAGTCGGGCGTCAAGATGCTGGGGCCCTATGCCTATACGCCGCCGGTCTATTGGTATACGGACACTCAGCGGGGCGGGGCTTACGGCTTCAACACCGAGACGGGCCCTGGTGCGGCGGTTCCGGTTCTCGAGAGCCTGCGCCGGATGATTCCGAGCGACCATCTCTGGCCTATCGACGAATACTGGGATTTCCATTGCGGCTTGAACGAGTTCGATACGCTCGACCGGTATCGCGAGGCGATTCGGCGCCGATATGGGCAGGCCGAAAGCGTGGAGGAATTCGCCCGGAAGGCCCAGACGCTAAACTACGAGTTGATCCGTCCCATGTTTGAAGCGTTTCGCGTCAATCAGGGTTCGGCGACCGGCGTCGTGCAGTGGATGCTCAACGCCGCCTGGCCCAAGATGTACTGGCAACTCTACGACTGGTATCTCGCACCGACCGGCGCGTTCTACGGAACGCGTCAGGCCTGCGCGTCGCCCCAGTTGATCTACGACTATGGGGACCGGGGCATCCATCTTGTGAACGACCGGGGGGAGGACATCCCGGACCTGCGGGCCGAGATTCGCCTGTTCGATATCGAGTCGCGACTGATCCTCAGCGCACACTGGTTGGTCGAGGCCCAACACGAGAGTTCACAGAAGATCTTCGAACTGCCGTCTCTCGAGCGCATCAGCACCACACACTTCCTCAGCCTGCGACTAACCGATCGGGATGAGGTGGAGGTTGCCCGCAACTTCTACTGGCTGTCCAGGAAGCCCGACGTGTTGGACTACGATGCGACGGTAGAGCCGTGGGAATACTACACGCCCTGCAAAGGCTTTGCAGACCTGACTTCGCTCAATGCCCTGGAGAAGGTCGAGGTCGGAATCAAACACGCCTGCCAAGCGAGTGACGATGGGAATCGCGTCACGGTGGAGTTGGAGAACCCCGGCGAGAAGATCGCTTTCTGCGTCGAACTGTTGATAGTCGATGTGGCCGGCACGCCGACAGTCCCAGTCTTCTGGCAAGACAACTTCATCAGTCTCTTGCCCCATGAGAGCCGGACGCTGACCTGCACGTTCCCGCGCTCGGTGGAGAAGCCCACTCTGATTGTCAGAGGTTGGAACATCGACGAACGCCGTTTGCCTCTTACTGAATAATGCCCAGACAGCGGCCCATCCAGTAGGGCAAAAGGTAGATGTCCCCGCTGAACTCGCGGCGGCCTCCACCGCCTCCGTCGAGGCGGAAGGCATTGCCGTTGTACTTGCTCATGGGCCGCTCGTCGGGGGGCAAGACGTTGCGTGTGCTCTGGTGCCGGAAGTTCGGCTCCAGGAATTCCAGGTCCTTGCGGTGGCTGTTGCGCACGGTCCAACTGATGGTGTCCAGCGGGAACTCCTTCAGGCTCCAGATCGAGGCGTCGAGGTCGAAGTCTTTGGCGCCTGTGTCGGCGTAGATGAAGTCCCAGAGGGGGTTCTTCTCGGGCCGTTCGATATCCCAATGCTCCCTGATCGTCGCGCGGTACTTGTTGCGCAGCTCCTCGGTGAAGGCGTAGCGGTACAGGATCCAGTAGCTCAGGAAGGCCAGTTCGTCGTCCGAGTGGTTCCATTCCGTAGTCAGGTTGATCCCGGGGACGCGGCCGATCTCGGCGATCGGGATCATGATGTTGTCGAGATAGCCGTGCTTCTCAAACAGTTCGTAGGCTTTCTGCTTGTAGATGTCCTTGCCCGTGAAGTGGTGGGCGGTCTGGAGGAAGGAGATGATCTCGATGGAGTTGAGCCGCCGGTCGCCCACAGCCCGGGGGAACTGGTTGACATACTCGGGATGCCAGCGGCCCCACTGGGTGGGCTTGCCGTCGTAGTCGATCAGGTACCAGTCGTTCCGCACGATGTGGTCCATGATCGCGTCCATCAGCGCGATCGCGCGGTCGCGCCAGGCCTCGTCCGGGACGATCTCGGCGAAGATGGCGTAGACGAAGAAGTGCCCCACGATCTCGTCGCTGCTGGTCGTCGCCTTCCAGACCCAGTTCTCATCGGTCGCCTGCTGCCAACGCTGCAGATCGGCGACCTGATAGCCGGGCCGATCGAACGACCGCGCGGGGAAGCCCTCCATGGGCGTGATTTCGGTGAGTCGTTCCATCGCGTCGAAGGATTCGTAACAGTTGCGCAGCGCCTCGGGCGATTTCGTGGCTGCGTAGCGGAAGCACTCCCCGGCCAGGTACATCGCCGTCCACAGACCGTCGTTGTCCTGATCGACCAGCGTCCCGGTGGACAGATCACCCGGCCTATCCATCACAAACGCGCTGCTGAATCCATACCGCATGTGCCGTTGGCGCGTGAGCTTGTCGAAGTGGATGGCCTTTTGGGCCAGGGTCATCTTTTCGAAATGGATGATGTTCAGCCCCGTCTTGGAAAGGACCAGAACCGAGCCGTCCGGTCCCGGCGCGATGTTGACG